>NZ_JQZY01000024.1:0-169169 GCF_000765965.1 Porphyromonas sp. COT-052 OH4946 | reverse complement strand
TATGAAGATAAGAAAACTTGCAGATTTAGCAAAGATATTCGCAAACTAATTTGCTGAATATCAGAGATTAAAAAGAATTTTAAGGGACGACTAATTACCCTTGCGGAGCTCATGCATGTAGCTCCACAAGGGTGATTTACAAGCCCTTTTACTCCTGCTTCCATCCAAATTCTTCCCTCCTTTTATGCGAAGAATACCTCTCATCCATCTCATTATTTTTCAAAGGCCTTATAAAAACAAATCCATCAGCAAAGCCGACCTTGCTGATGGATTAGAAAAAAACTATTGTTACCCTAAGAGAACCTGTAATGCTTTTACAGGACGTGACAATGCCCCGATTATTTGCGGAACGGGGGTTTCACGATCTCGGCCTTGAGCTGACGACCACGTACTACAATGCCAAGCTCTGTGCCGACTTTGCTGAACTCCGTAGCCACATAGCCCATGCCGATACCTTTCTTGAGGTAAGGAGACATGGTTCCGGAAGTAACCTCTCCGATGATTTGCCCTTCGGCATTGGCAATTTCATAGTGCTGGCGAGGAATACCCTTGTCTTTCAGCTCGAAGGCAACGAGCTTGCGCTTGAGTCCTCCGGCTTTCTGCTCTTCCATGATCTTACGGCTCGGCATATCCATTTTGTCGTCGGTGAACTTGGTAATCCAGCCCAGCCCGGCCTCTATGGGAGAGGTGGTGTCGCATATATCATTGCCGTAGAGACAGAAACCCATCTCCAGACGAAGCGTGTCGCGAGCACCGAGTCCGGCCGGTTTGATACCTTCGGGCTTGCCGGCTTCGAAGAGGGCATCCCATATCTTCTGTGCATATTGGGGATAGAAATAGAGTTCGAAGCCGCCTGCTCCGGTATAACCCGTAGCCGAAATAATTACGTCGGGACATCCGGCGAAAGTACCTACTTTGAACGTATAGTAGGTGATCTCGTTCAGGTCGATGTCCGTGAGGCGTTGCATCACTTCCGTTGCTTTCGGGCCTTGTACGGCAAGCTGGGCGATGTTGTCCGATGCATTTTCCAGTATGGCTCCCATCGTATTCTGCTGCTGGCACCAAGCCCAGTCTTTGGCAATGTTGGCAGCGTTGGGTACCATCATATACTTTTCCTCTTCGTAGCGATAGAGCAGGAAGTCGTCCACTATACCACCATCGTTATTGGGGAAGCAGCAATACTGTACTTGGCCGATGGCCAGTTTGGAAGCATCGTTGCTGGATACTTTCTGTAAGAAGCGGAGGGCATTCGGGCCTTTCACCCAAAATTCGCCCATGTGCGATACGTCGAATACACCTACATTATTGACCACATTCATGTGTTCATCTATGATGCCACTGTATTCGATAGGCATATTGTAGCCCGCAAACTCGTGCATCTTTGCTCCTAACGCAATGTGCACATCGGTAAAGGGAGTTGTCTTCATTTTTTGATTCCTTGTTTATTGTGATTTGTTTAGTTGATTGGTTCGGAAACGATGACAAATTTAGCCAAAAAGCACTATCGTTCGGAGTACATCTCGTCGTAGTATCGGAGGTAGTCGCCACTGGTAACCCGATCCAGCCAGTCTTGATTGTGAAGATACCAGCGGACGGTTTTCTCGATGCCTTCTTCGAATTGGAGAGAGGGTTCCCAGCCCAGTTCGTTTTTCAGCTTAGTCGAGTCGATGGCATAGCGCAGATCGTGTCCGGCCCTGTCCGTTACATAGGTGATCAGCTTCTCCGAAGAGCCTTCCTCTCTGCCCAAAAGACGATCCACCACGCGGATCATGACCTTGATGAGATCGATGTTCTTCCATTCGTTGAAGCCACCGATATTGTAGGTGTCGCCATTCTTGCCCCGATGGAATATCAGATCGATGGCACGAGCATGGTCTTCGACATAGAGCCAGTCGCGGACGTTCTCCCCTTTGCCATAGACGGGTAGAGGCTTGTTGTGCCGGATATTGTTAATGAAGAGGGGAATGAGTTTCTCCGGAAATTGATAGGGCCCATAGTTGTTCGAGCAGTTGGAGATCACTATCGGCAGACCGAAAGTGTCGTGATAAGCCCGGACAAAATGGTCGCCGGAAGCCTTGCTGGCCGAATAGGGAGAGTGTGGGTCGTATTTGGTTTCTTCCGTAAATAGCGTACCGTCGAAAGCCAATGCCCCGTATACCTCATCGGTCGATATGTGATAGAAACGCTTGCTTTCGTATTCCCCATGCCAAGCCTCTTTAGCTGCTTGCAGGAGCGTCAGTGTCCCCATTACGTTGGTACGGGCAAAAGCTAAAGGATCCTTTATAGACCGATCCACATGACTTTCGGCCGCCAGATGAATGACTCCGTCAATGGCATAATAAGCAAAGATTTTCTTCAGCGTATTGGCATCACAAACATCCGCTTTGACGAAGCGATAGTTAGGCTCGGACTCTACATCCTTGAGATTGGCCAGATTGCCGGCATATGTCAGCGTATCGAGATTGATGATCTCATAATCAGGATAAGCATTGACCATGAGTCGTACCACATGCGATCCGATAAAACCGGCACCGCCGGTGATGAGAATATGACGTCGGAAGTTCATCGTTCTTCAATGTTTTAGCAGATTCAGACACGCAGCCAAAGAATCCTGCCAGTGAGGAATGCTGATGTCGAAAGTGTTTTTAATAAGTGTCTTATCCAAGACGGAATAATGCGGCCTTCTTACTCTCGTCGGATATTCATCGCTATGGCAGGGGCTGATCCGGCATGCTGTATGACCACTAATTCGGGCGATGGCCACTGCAAGGTCGAACCACGAACATACGCCTTCGTTGCTAAAGTGATATAGCCCCGTCTTAACGGGCAGTTGTCCTATAGCCAGATGGTGTATGAAAGCAGCCAAGTCCGCAGCATAGGTAGGAGTACCAACCTGATCGAAGACTACATTTAATGTATCGCGTTCTGCTGTCAGCCGAAGCATCGTTTTCACGAAATTATTGCCGTACGATGAGTACAGCCACGATGTGCGCAGTATCATGTATCGGCAGTCGGCTGCCAACACAGCCTGTTCTCCTTTTAGCTTGGTACGACCATACGCACCGAGAGGAGCCGTCGGAATGTCTTCCCTATAGGGGATATTCGCCATACCATCAAATACATAATCCGTAGAAATATGTATCAGCAGGGCATCATACTTCGCAGCAGCAGCTGCCAGATGAGCCACGGCTTGGTGATTGACTTTCTCGGCAGAGACTTCATTGTCTTCGGCTTTGTCCACAGCTGTATATGCGGCACAGTTGATAATGATCCCGATGCTATATTCCTCTACAAAGCTCAGGACGGTATCTCTATCTCTAATATCCAGCTCCGCCAGGTCGGTGAAAACAAAACGGCTGTCAGCCGAAGCCAACAACCGAAGTTCACTACCCAACTGACCATCGGCTCCGGTTACCAGTATTCGGTTCATTCGTATAAGTCTTGATTGTAGGGGAAGAGATTCTGGAAATCCTCGCTCGATGTCAGTTCTGCCCACGAGGGATTAGCCTGATCTTTGGCAGAGAGGACAATGTCCTCTGCGGGGATTCTCCAGTCAATGCCTAAGTTCGGATCGTTCCAAGCAATGGCTCCTTCGCTTTGCGGAGCATAGTAGTTGTCGCATTTGTACTGGAATACGACCTCGTCGCTTAGCACGACAAAGCCGTGAGCAAATCCGCGTGGGATAAAGAGCTGCCTGAAGTTTGTATCGGAAAGCTCCACGGCTACATATTTGCCGAAAGTAGGCGATCCGAAGCGAATATCCACGGCATAGTCAATCACACACCCACGTACTACTCGCACCAGCTTGCTCTGAGCATGAGGAGGTTTCTGGAAGTGAAGCCCTCTCAGTACTCCATAGCGGGATGCCGATTCGTTGTCTTGTACAAAATTAATGGGACGAATACCCGTTTCTATCTCTTGCCGACTGAATGATTCGAAGAAATAGCCTCGATCGTCACGGAACAATCGGGGCTCAAGGATAACAACTTCGGGTATTTCGGTGGGGGTGAAGTTCATGGATGGGGAGCTCTCTATTTGATCAGTCCAAGCAGATACTTTCCGTATTGATTCTGTTTCATCGGTTCAGCCACACGAGCCAGATCTTCTTTGGTGAGCCAGCCATTATTGTAAGCAATCTCCTCCAAACAGGCGATCTTCAAGCCTTGGCGTTTCTCTATGACAGAGACAAATGCGGAAGCATCTGTCAGTGATTCGTGCGTGCCTGTATCCAGCCAGGCAAAACCACGCCCCAGCTGTTGGAGGCGGAGCTGATTGCGAAGCATGAACTCCTGATTGACTGAGGTTATTTCCAGTTCGCCCCGTGCCGATGGTTTGACATCTGCTGCTACATCCAGTACATCATTGGGATAGAAGTAAAGTCCCACCACTGCGTAGTTGCTTTTCGGCTTTTTCGGTTTTTCCTCCAGACTGATGACCTTGCCGGTAGCGTCCACTTCTGCTACACCATATCGCTCAGGATCATTCACATAATAGCCGAAAATGGTGGCCATGCCCTTTTCTGCATCGGCAACTGCCGACCGAAGCATCTGGCTGAAGCCATGCCCGTAGAATATATTATCTCCTAAGACGAGACAGGCACAATCGTCTCCTACAAACTTGCGTCCGATGATGAAAGCCTGTGCCAATCCATCGGGGGAGGGTTGCACTGCATACTCCAAGCGAACACCGAGATCACTGCCATCACCCAAAAGCCGTTGGAACATGGGCAGGTCCTGTGGTGTGGAAATGATCAGGACATCCCGAATACCCGCAAGCATAAGCGTAGAAAGCGGGTAGTAAATCATCGGCTTGTCATAAACGGGCAGAAGCTGTTTGCTTACACCCCGAGTTATCGGATATAGACGAGTGCCGGATCCTCCGGCAAGGATTATTCCTTTCATAGCAAATCGATTTGCGGGACAAAAATAACTTTATTACGATCAAATGGCAAATAGGATTGCAGCAATAGCTTGATATAATTACATCGCTCTGTTCTTACTCTATGAATTTTATTCGTTATTTATCGGCAACAAGCCTGTTTGTATTCATTCGGTGATTGAAAGACTGGATCACTGCTTCTATTCGGCGTGTCATACTGTCAGCCCGTGCAGTTTGCGTTTTGATCAGATTTGTGTGAAGTTCTTTATCATTAAGATAGTCGTACAAGGCAAGAGGACGATTGCCATCGTGCTGAAGGACGAAGCCATCCCCTAATAGTTGAAGCGTACCGTCATAATCGGTAATAGCAAAATGCGGGGCTTGTCGGCTAAACATGTTATTCCCGAAAGCCAGAACAGGAGTAGAATAACCCAAAAGGCTTAGCACCGTCGGAAGAATATCGGCTTGCTGTACGGTAGTAGTCCTGTCAAATCCTATCAAATCAGATCCCGGAGCATAGAATAAGATGGGTACGGCATAACGTCCGACAGCACTTCTGTAATCAGGACGAAGATCTCCGGAAGCATGGTCGGCTGTGATAACGAAGAGCGTATTTTCAAACCAAGGCTGTAGGCTTGCTTTACGGAAAAATTCTCCCAAGGCATGATCTGTATATCCGATGCACTGCACCAGCGGTTCGCCCTCGTTGGGGAAGTGACCTTTGTAATGACTTGGAATACGGAAAGGCTCATGGCTGGAAAGCGTGAACAGCGTACCTACAAAAGGCTGTTTCATACGGCTGAGCTCGTCCACGGCATGCAGTAAGAACGGCTCGTCCCAGATACCCCATACACCATCGAAATCTTCATCACGGGCATACTCCGTCTTGCCGAAATAACGTTTGTAACCGGCTTGTTTGACAAAAGCATCGAAGCCCATCGATCCGTTTGGTGCACCATGCAAGAAAATGGATTGATAACCGATATGCCCAAGAGCCGTCCCCAATCCTTCAATCTCATTGCCCGAATAGTGAGACGTAATGAAGTGTGAGCGAAGAGAAGGCAACGAACTCAATATGGATGGCATGGCATCGATACTCTTACGCCCGTTGGCAAAAGCTTGTTCGAACAGGTATCCCTTTTGTGAAATCGAGTCGAAGCAGGGTGTATATCCTTTGTAATCGGGAATGTCTTGATTCAGCCGTCCCACGTATTGGCGGGCAAAGCTTTCGATGATTATTACCATCACGTTGCGTCCACGCAACTGACCGAAACGAGCTGTCGTATCCGTCGCCAAATGATGAATAGGGTTGAATACTTGCTCCAATTCCTTTTCGGAGGCATAAAAACGCTTTTCCTCCAGCCCCTGTTTGCCAATGGTACGAATGATGCTGTAGGGCGTATTCAGTACCAAAGCCCTGTGTTCCACCTTGTCCACCGACAGATTGGCATAGCTCATTGTCATAGGACGCCACGACTTGGCAAAGCTGCCTCCACGTATACCCCATACGATAAATGCGATAGCAGCAACGAGGGCTTCTGCGTGGGCCGTATAATAATGCAAGGCGCCTTTCTCTTCGGCATAGGTGCGTACCGGCTTGACCCGATGATACAACCATACCATAGCAGTAACGAGGACTATGGCCAGTAGGCTCATATACCAGTAATTCAGAAGAAGATGCCATATCAGCCCTCCACCTTCATGGCTGAATTCGGAGAAAACCGTCGAAGAGGTTCGCTTTAAGGTATATGGATAGTAAATACAGTCGGCCAGACCTGCCGCTACTCCCAAAGCATTTGGCACGAAAAAGGCCCAGTCGGTCAGGATTCGATAGGAGCGTTTGGTACGAAATCTGAACGGCAGAAAGCTCAACAGAATGAAAAGGGCATTCAAATACAAAACGGAAGCCGTGTCGAACCTAAGCCCCCCCATCCATGCACGCCATACCTGCTCGGCAGTCATGTCGGCAAAAAAGCGGTAGTTGAAGAGGTAGAACAATCCACGGGCAATACCAAAAAAGAAATAAGCCAATGCCATACGATAGGCAAAAGCCCACCAGCTGTTTGTCTGTATTGTCCGCTTGAAAATATTCATATCTCTTTCTGTGTGTTCTATTCGGATGGAGGCAGGGGGCGAGGGTAACGAATGATTTCGGTCACATATCCCCCGTTTGAGCCTATTTCATGATTTGGCGGATAATGTATTCCGTTGCACCCGCATTAGATCTGATATAGTCTGCTGCTGCGTGGGATGCGGCATCCCTATAGATCTTGTCCGTTTGCAGTCGCTCGATCAGGGAGCCAAACTCCTCTGCCGATGATACCGAGAACCCTCCGCCGACATCTATCAATTCACGGGCTTCCTTGAACTTCTCATATCGTGGCCCGAAAATAACCGGTATGCCATAGACTGCGGCCTCGGGTGTATTGTGAATGCCCTTGCCGAATCCTCCTCCGATAAAAGCTACCTGACCGTAGCGATAAATGGAGGATAGGAGACCGAAGCTGTCTACGATCAGACAATCCTGCCGGGCAATATCGCTTTCCGTAGCTTCCGAAAGTCGTATGAAAGGTCGCCGTATGTGCGATATGATCTGTAGCAAATGTTCCTTGTCGATTTCGTGCGGTGCCAGTATGAGCTTGATCTTGGGATTGCGATTGAAGTAGCGTACGAGTATCTCTTCGTCGGGAGGCCAACTGCTACCGCCCACAATGACCAAACCGTCTTCCGGTACGGAAGCAGCAAAACGCTCTATCAGCGGAAGCGATTTGCGAGCTTCATATACGGAGATCACCCTGTCGAAGCGCGTATCTCCCGCTACGGATACATGGTCTATCCCATGCTTTTCAAGTAGCAGGCGCGAAGCCTCGTCCTGAACAAAAATGTGCGTAAAGCAGTGTAACAAACGCTTGTATGCTCCTCCATACCAGCGGAAAAACAGCTGTGACGGTCGGAAGATGGATGAAACCAGATAAGTAGGTATCTGCCTGCGCTCCAATTCTGTCAGGAAGCAGGGCCAGAAGTCGTATTTGATGAAAATAGCCATCTCAGGCTTGACCAAATCCAGAAACTTACGCACGCGAGCCAAACGATCCGCCGGCAGATACACGATCACATCGGCACCTTCGTAATTCTTACGCACCTCGTATCCCGAAGGGCTGAAGAAGGTAAGCACGATCCTATAGTCCGGATATTCGCTTCGGATGCGTTCTATCATCGGTCTCCCCTGCTCGAACTCCCCCAAAGAAGCAGCATGGAACCATATATAACGTCCGCCCGGCACTATGCCCTCACGTAGCCGACGCCACACCTTCCACCGCCCACGAACCATCATACGAGCTTTGGGATTGAACGGAACGGCAAGTTTGATCAGCGAGGAATAGACCAATCCGATCAGGCTGAAAAGGAATCGCATATATCTCGAAAAAAGAATTATTGCTCTCAGCCTAAGACTTCAATGGCACGGCGTATGCGTCCAACGGTCTCTTCACGCCCGAGCACTTCCATAATGTCGAAGATATGAGGGCCCTTGCTCTCGCCCACGAGTGCCAACCGAGTGGCGTTCATGATATTGCCGAGGTGATAGCCATTGGTCTCGATCCAGTTCTTTACAGTCGGTTCGGTTGCTTCGGCTTCAAACGATGGGTGAGAGTCCAGCAATTCGGCAAGTTCGCCCAACTGCTTGGCCGTATCTTCTTTCCAGCGTTTCTTCACTGTTTTTTCATCATAGGATAGCGGTGCGGTGAAGAAGAATCCGGCTTGCTCCCATAGCTCTCCGATAAAGTTTACACGCTCCTTGACGAGGGAGATTACATGAGCCGTTTTCTCATCGGTAGCCTCTACTCCATGTTCGCGAAGGATGGGGCGGAAGAGTTCGGCCAAGTCCGTATCGTCCTTTCGCTGGATATATTGGTGATTGAACCAACGCCCTTTCTCGTAGTCGAACTTGGCTCCGGCTTTGCTGCACTTTTCGATGTCGAACAGTCGGATCAATTCGTCCATACTCATGACATCCTGATCATTGCCCGGATTCCAACCCAGAAGCGCGAGGAAGTTTACCACCGCTTCAGGCAGGTAGCCGCTTTCACGATAGCCTTTGGATATATCTCCCGTTTGGGGATCTTTCCACTCCAGCGGAAATACGGGAAATCCCAAACGATCGCCATCGCGTTTGCTCAGCTTACCGTTTCCTTCGGGCTTCAGCAGCAGTGCCAAATGGGCAAATCTCGGCATCGTGTCTTCCCAACCGAAAGCACGATAGAGCAGGACATGAAGCGGTGCACTGGGCAACCACTCCTCACCGCGTATCACATGACTCACTTCCATCAGATGGTCGTCCACGATATTGGCCAGATGGTAGGTGGGCAGGTCGTCGGCACTTTTATACAGCACCTTGTCGTCGAGGATGGAAGAGTTGATCACCACTCGTCCGCGAATCAGGTCGTTCACTTCTACGTCCACATTCGGCTCCACGAGGAAACGAACCACGTACTGCGTCCCCTCCGATACGAGACGCTCCACTTCTTCGGCAGGCAGTGTCAGAGAGTTGCGCATCTGTCCACGAGTAGCGGCATCGTATTGGAAGTTGGGTATCTCGGCTCGCCGAGCTTCCAGCTCCTCCGGCGTATCGAAGGCGATATATGCCCGTCCCGAATCCAATAGTTGGCGAACATATACACGATAAATATCGCGCCTTTCGCTCTGCCTATATGGGCCATATTGGCCTCCATAGCCCACGCCTTCGTCGAATTTGATGCCGAGCCATTCCAATGCCTCTATTATATATGCCTCGGCACCGGGCACGAATCTATTGCTGTCCGTATCCTCGATGCGCAGGATCATATCACCTCCATGCTGGCGAGCGAAGAGATAGTTGTATAGGGCCGTACGTACCCCTCCTATATGCAACGGCCCGGTAGGACTCGGAGCGAAACGTACGCGTACACGTCTGTTGGTTGTATCCATTATTGGGTAATTTTTCATTTGTATAATGCCACAAAAGTAGCATTTATCTCGGTAGTTTTTTCGCTGAAAAAGCCTAAAAAAGAATCTCAGACTGTCTAATAGCAAAGCAAATTCAAATACATATCGGAAAAACGAGATAATCGAACCTATTCGATCTCATCGACATGTCCGTGCCCATTGATGTAATCCATGTCTTTTACATCCCGGAGAAAAAAATCGAAAAGATATTAGGAAAAGGCTGATCTCGAAAAGGACATCACTTTGGATGTCAGGGCAGAGGCATTCAAAACAGCGTTCTATAAATTTTATAGTCGTTGAATGAGCCGTCAGTCATGTATTCAGTCTCTATTTGGAAGGCCTCTTTATGGCCTCGGATCCACGGAGGATAGAGAGCAAAGAAGTTTATCCTCTCGACTTTTTACTCCTGATCGTTTTCCTCTCTACGCTCTCAGGTGATACCTCTTGGTACGAGATTGAAGATTATGCCGAGGAATACGAAGAAGAGTTGAAAAGCCGGTACGAAACACTTACGATCGTAGGCGTACGATCCCTTCCTGCACGATGCAGGAGACCAGCGTAGGCCTACGGTGCTCATTACAACATGCTAATTACCAGTATATTATGGCCAATTAAGGTGAAATGAAAATAATCTTAGAAGTTTTTCCTGTTTTGCGTCTTCAAAATTCATTTTCCCCCTTATTTGGGAAGATCAGGACTCATTTCTTATAATAGAAAGAAACCCGTGATTGTAATTTCCAATAGTAAGAGAGCAACACAGACTACAGAAAATTCCCCGAAGAGACCGCCCTCTTCGACAGAGGGCTATCGCATTTGAAGGATTGTACTGCGATTGCCCTGCTTTGGATGTGATTTATAGGGTATAGAAAGCGGTAATATCGGATTTTGAGACCTTTTGCGTCCTATAAACAGTAGAGCAAAAGAGAGAATAGGATACATTTATGTGATGTGAAAAAGAAGGATTGGTTTTGTGATGATATTCTTGTCTTCGGAAAGACAAAAATTCAAAAACCAATCCTTCTTAATAGAGTAAAGAGTTGTAACGGTCGAAGTCTTTCTCAGACTTCGTTATCGCTGATCGCCTTTCAGGGAGGCTACATGCCCCCAGGTGCCTCCGTTGAGTACATTGGTGAAGCCATTGCGTTCAAGGATGCTCTTGGCTTGGCTGCTTCTGTTGCCGCTGCGACAGAAGACGATGATGGTCTTCTTATTCTTGAGTTCATCCAGGCGAGATGCTATCCGGTCCAGCGGAATATTCACGGCTCCGGATACACTGCCCGAAGCAAATTCACCCGGCGTACGTACATCGACCAGAAAGGCACCGTTGCGAATAGCCTCGGTCAGAGCCTTATCGTCAGGCTGCGAGAATAGATTTTTCAGTAATCCTAACATGACAATTGCAATAATGATGGTTAAGGAAGACGATATTACTTTTTTGATATTTTGCTTTGACATACATAGTCTGTTTTGGGAACACCGGTCTGCGCAATGCTTGCGAATCCGCCTTCGATGTCCGTGAAATTACGATAACCTCGCGAGAGTAGGATGCTGGAAGCGATCATACTGCGGTATCCGCCTATACAGTGCAGATAGAAATGTCGGTCTCGGGGAATATCCTGTATCCAGTCATTGATATAGGCGAGCGGACGGCTATAAGCTCCTTCCACGTGCTCTGCTGCATATTCGCTCTCCTTGCGTACATCGAATACGAGGCTCTCTTCGGAGCGGAATCGTTCGGAAAATTCGTCGGCCGTGATGCGTTCTACATGGTCGATCTCTTTGCCCGAGGTTTTCCATGTGTCGAATCCGCCATCCAAATAGCCCAGCACCTGATCGAATCCCACACGGCTGAGTCTTGTGATCACTTCCTGCTCACGTCCGGGATCTGCCACGAGCAACAGAGGTTGCTTCACGTCTACGATCATCGTACCGACCCAAGGGGCAAAGTCCCCATCCAGACCGATGTTGATCGAACGAGGAATGAAGCCTTGGGCGAACACGCCGGGAGCTCTCGTATCCAGTACCAGAGCATCGGACGTTTCGGCTATCGCTTCGAAGTCTGCGGCTGAGAGGGCTGAGAGTCCGCGCTCCATCACGTTGTCGATGCTGTCATATCCCATCTTGTTCATAGCCACATTGCCACCGAAATAAGCCGGCGGTGGCAACAAGCCCTCTATCACAGATGCTATAAATGCCTCTCTGCTCGGCTGATTAAGAGCATAATTGACTCGCTTTTGGTTGCCAAGGCTGTCCACTGTCTCCTGCATCATATTCTTGCCGCAGGCCGATCCTGCACCGTGAGCCGGATATACGATGATGTCGTCCGACAAAGGGAGGATCTTGGTGTAGAGACTATCATAGAGCAGGCCGGCCAGCTCTTCCTGTGTCAAGTTCGCAGCTTTCTGCGCCAGGTCAGGACGGCCGACATCTCCGAGGAAGAGCGTGTCGCCACTGAAGAGAGCCGTCTCGCGTCCGTTTTCGTCGATAAGCAGGAAGCAAGAGCTTTCCATCGTATGTCCGGGTGTATGAAGCACTCGGATCCTTACATTGCCCAACTCGAAGATCTGATTATCCTCAGCCACTATCGCATCGAATCCGGGCTTAGCCGTAGGTCCATAAACAATGGGGGCACCTGTGGCACGGCTCAGATCGAGGTGTCCGCTCACAAAGTCGGCATGGAAATGCGTCTCCAATATGTATTTGAGCTTTACCCCGTCGCGCTTGAGGCGTTCGAGGTAGGGCGTGATCTCACGCAGTGGGTCGATGATGGCAGCCTCTCCCATCGAAGTGATGTAGTATGCGCCTTGGGCTAAGCAGCCCGTGTAAATCTGTTCTACTTTCATATTTGTCGAGTGTTATTAATGCTTGTCTGACGTTGCAAAGATCAACCATCTTTCCGGCTCGTACAGCTACTTTAGTCACACAATGGCGCGAACTATACGAGTACGGTCTCTTTGAGAATGATGTATAGCCCCATGACGAAGACGAACCAGCCGAATGCCGGTTTGAGTTTGTCTCCGTCAATATATTGGGAGAGTTTCATGCCGATGAATATCCCGATGATGGCAAAAGCCGTTACCGAGAGAAGAAGCCCCCAGTCGAGACCGGCCGGATTATTCTCTCCCAGAAATCCCAAGAGCGATTTGGCTGATATGATTACAAGTGAGGTGCCGATAGCTCGTTTCATCGGTAGGCCTCCGAGGATGACTAAGGCAGGGATGATCAAGAAGCCACCTCCGGCACCGACAAGCCCTGTGAGCGTACCGACCACAATTCCCTCAAGGAGGATCAGGGCATAACGGGGTCGTTTCGGCTTGGGGGATCTCTGTGATGTTTTCTCCTGCATTTTAGCCGGTCTGATCATGCTGACGGATGCCGTAAGCATCAGTACGGCAAACAAGAGCATCAGGAGCATGTTCCGGTCAATCAAAAAACGGCCAAGACTCAATACATGCTCCGGAATCGCCGGTACCAGATAAGCTCTCGTCAGGAATACGGCGAGGATCGATGGCAGACCGAAAAGCACTGCAGTGCGAACGTCCACCAGCGAACGGCGGAAGTATGAGATGCTACCGAATACACTGGTAGCTCCCACGATAAAAAGCGAATAGGCTGTACCCAAGACAGGGTCTATACCCATGAGATATACGAGCACGGGAACGGTGAGGATACTCCCTCCGCCACCGATAAGGCCGAGTGACAGGCCGATTAAAATAGATGCCAAGTAACCTGCTATAAGCATACTGTCTCCGGTTTTATGATGAGGCAAAGGTCATCATATCCGGAGCGGTGTACAGCTACTTTGGTCACATAAGGGTGATTTTGTTACGCCCTAAGCGAACGATGCCGGATTCTTCCAGTTGTTTGAGCAGCCTTGATACCACGGCTCTGGCTGTTCCCAATTCATTGGCCAGTTGTTCGTGCGTGATCTGTATCGTATTGCCCTCCACGAGTTCGGCCTTCTTTTGAATGAGGGCCAATAGACGTTCGTCCATTTTCTTGAAAGCAATGGCATTCACCGTATCCAATAGCTCCTCGAATCGCTTGTGGTAGGAGCGGAAGATGTAGTTGAGCCATTCGGGATGCTCTTTCATAAAGAGGGAAACCTTATCGACGGGCAAGAAAAGAATCTCGGCATCGTCTTCGATCTCCACCTTTACCTTGCTCGTCTCATTGTGAAGCCCCCCAAGAAAAGACATGATACAGCTTTCGCCCGCCTTGATATAGTAGAGCAGGATTTCTCTGCCATCCTCTTCGGTACGGATCACCCTCATGACCCCTTTGATAACGATAGGGATGGAGCGAACATGTGCATTCTCATTGAGGATAACACTGCCCGCTTTGTAAACCTTCAGTATGCCATGCTTATACAGTTTGTCCACAAGCTCAGGCGAAGAGCGAAATTCGGATATATCTTCTATCTGCTTCATGGTGACAAACTTAATAAAACTACTGTGCAACCGATAAGAAATGGAAGAAAAAGCTCTTTCGCCACCGCTTTCTCCATCGTGATCTAATGCTTGCGTTTGTTTATCCTTTTTTCGATCCGTATGCTACTGAAATGGACTGATTCATAATCCTGAAAATACGAGTGAAAAAAGTTTTCAACAACCAAGATGTGTTTAGAATGATTCTAAATAAGCATCTGAAAAGAGACGAATCTTGAAGTCAAAAAGGTGAGAATACGAACTTTTTCAGATCAAAACAAGGTCTTCGAATGAGTGGATAACGATCTATATACAAATTATTTACGATAAATATATAGATCGTTTTCGATTTGTATATAAATCGTTTTCCATTTATATATAGATCGAAAGTCATTTATATATAAATCGCATGCCCAAAAAGGTCTTTTTAGGAGTGTGTCAAAAAGAGTCACGCACCAAGTTCTACATAGAACTTGGTGCGTGACTGGTTGTGTGTGGAGGATTATCGGGAGAACTATTGCTCCTTATCTGCCATGAGTACGGACATCATTTCTTTTAACTCCGACAGGTATGAGGAATAAGGGAGAGAGCCCCTTGTAGTAAGATATGTATGAGAATGAAGTATGCATGTTTGGAGTCTTTATCGTTATTTATCAAACAGTTTTATCAAGCAGCCGAGGTCTCTGTATAATAAACGCTTTCTGAGGGGAACCTCTGCCGGCTTGCAAATGTAGCAAAAATCGATTCGACCAACATCAGCAATAGAGTATTATACCAAAGGTGATCGCCCAGCCGATCACACATATCTGCATAAAACGATCCTGCAACAAAACTTTGGTGGGACTGCCACTGCGGTTTTCGACTAATGTCAGTTGTAAATGGCGAAGGAGTCCCGCCAAAACGAATATGGCGGTAAGATATAAATGGCTGCTACCGATACGTGCCACTACCTCGTCAGAAATCGTGTACATGATGTAGCACACCACTGTTATTGCAGCTACGATACTCAATGCTTGGTTCATGAAAGCGGTATTGTACTTGTCTATATTGCCTCGAGCTTTCATCCCGGTTGTCTCATAGATCCATACATCATCCCATCGCTTTGCTAAAGCCAGGAAAAGGGCCAGAAGCATAGTCATGAGCACAAGCCACTTCGATAGCATAATACCTGTGGCTAAGCTACCCATTAGAAGCCGTAAGACAAATCCTAAAGAAATGATCAGAATATCTACGATCGCTATCTGCTTGAGCTTGATGCTGTATAAAATATTCATTCCGATGTAACAGACGACTACCAGAGATACCCCTATGGGATCCATTGCTATGGTAATAATAGCCCCTACCCATAAGACTCCTATACTCAAAATAAAGCAGATGGACATCAGAGCATATCCCCATGACATGGATAAAGCTCCACTGGCAATAGGGCGATGACGCTTGACAGGATGTAACCTGTCCGCTTCCACATCATTGATGTCGTTAAAGCAGTAAACACCGCTGGCAGCGAGGCTGAAACTGACAAAAGCAAGCAGGCTCGGTAGCCAATACTCCACCTCGAACAGATGTTTGCCGAAAAAAACCGGCAAGAAGATGAAGAGGTTTTTGACCCATTGGTGAGGGCGTAGAACTTTGAAGATAGAATGGCACATCAGTTAAATAATTGTGAAGATAGTGGACAAGAGGCCTGATAGCGTTATTGATCAACCACAAAGGTGTAGTTTCTTTAAGAGGCCTACCCCATGCCATCAGGTTAATTAGAAGAACAACTAAAAACAAAGAGTGGAACGATTCCCTACAAAAATAAAGAGTTTGAGAACACGGACAAATAGCAAACATGATATAGAAAGAACTCGAACGCTTGTTAATTTGTAAGATGACACCCATGGTAATATCTTCCCAAATATTGATTTGGTTTAGATAATCACATGGCAATGAACCGAAGTATAAGGCTTGTAACACAAGCTTAATGTTTCTGGATTATCTTTGTACAAGAATTGGGCAGAGATGCCTTTAAGTCGAATCTAAATTATTATGTCTTATGAGAAAAAGAATTCTACAACTTTTCCTGACCACACTGCTGATGGCCTTAGGTTTCTCTTTGGCAATGGCGCAAACAGTGGTGACCGGTAAGGTGATCGATTCAGAAACATCCGAACCTCTCATCGGTGTATCTGTAAGCACCGGTCAAGGGGCATCCCTCCGCGGTGTAACCACCGATATGGATGGTAGCTTCCGATTCGAAGTGCCGGCCAAATCTGTCCTGACCTTCCGTTGCGTAGGCTATGTTACCCTAACTCGCTCTGTAGGCAGAGGCTCTCAAGAAGACCTTGGCACGATCTCCCTCGATCCGCAAGCCATCGGTTTGGATGAAATTCAGGTAATAGCCTCCGTGGTGCCTAAAGATCGTATGACGCCGGTACCAGTCTCTAATATTCGCGTGGCCGATATTCAGGCAGCTTCGTTGAATATCGAGTTCCCCGAATTGGTTAAGTCCACTCCGTCTACTTATACCACCAAAGGAAGTGGAGGTTTCGGTGACGGCCGTACCAATGTGCGTGGATTCGATACCTATAACTTCGGTGTACTCATTAATGGGGTTCCCGTTAATGGTATGGAAGATGGTAAGGTGTATTGGAGTAATTGGAGCGGTCTGATGAACCAAGCCAGCACCATTCAGATCCAACGCGGACTCGGAGCTTCCAAGCTCGGTATCAGTTCTGTAGGGGGTACGATGAACATTATCACTAAGACTACAGATGTCAATACCGGTGGTTCGGCTTATGTCGGTATGGGTAACGATGGATTGCACAAGGAATCTTTCTCTATCTCTACGGGTATGAACGATGGTTGGGCCATCTCTATCGCAGGTTCCCATATGACTGGTCTGGGTTATGTGAATGGGCTGAAAGGTCGTGCATTCTCTTACTTCTTCAACGTTTCAAAGAAATTCAACGAACGTCACACCCTTTCTCTTACCGGATTTGGTGCACCGCAATGGCACAACCAACGTTCCAGCAAATACTCTGTGGCTGACTATGATAAATATGGTATCCGTCACAATCAATCGTTCGGTTATCTGCGTGGCGAACTGACTCCTACAGCTTATGCTTACAATACCTACCATAAGCCTCAGTTCTCGCTGAACCACTTCTGGAAGATGGATGACAACACCTCTTTTTACACCACAGCATATGCGTCTTTAGCTACCGGTGGAGGTCGTCGTGCTTATGGAAAAAACAGCAAGTGGGTATTGATCAACTATAATACGGGTCAGCCCTACGAACAAACCAAGGTAACTCCCGACGGACTCATCGATTACGATGCGGTACTGGCTGCCAATGCTGCGGCAAGCAACGGATCGGAAGCAATCTTCGCTCTCGGATCTAACTCTCACAAGTGGTTCGGCTTGCTTTCTTCGTTCAAGAAGAAGCTCAATAGCTCGCTGACTTTGACAGCCGGATATGACGGACGTTACTACCGTGGCGATCACTATGACAAGATCACCGATCTGCTCGGTGGCAATTACTATGTAGAGGATCCCAAGGCAAAGCTTGCCTATCATACGGAAGGTCAGCACCTGAAAGTAGGTGACATCGTAAACCGTGACTATACGGGGGAAATCATGTGGCATGGTCTCTTTGCTCAGATGGAGCATTCATCCGAATGGATCGATGCATTCGTATCAGGATCTATCAACTACGAACTCTACCGCAATCATAACTATGGCGGTAGCAAGTCCACCAATTACCTGGCCGGTGTATCGCCGTGGAAGAGCTTCCTTCCCTGGAGTGGTAAGGCCGGTCTGAGCTACAAATTTGCACAGGGACACAACGTATTCGTAAACGGTGGTTACTTCACGCGTGCACCACTCTTCGGTAATGTTTATGCCGCAGGAGCTATCGTTCCCAACGAAAAAGCCAATATGGAAAAGGTGTTTACAGGAGAAATCGGATATGGATTCACGAATCATAAGAACTTCGAATTCAATATCAACGGATACTATACCAAGTGGATGGACCGCGTGACTTCGAAGAGAATCGGAAATGAATATGTTTATCTCAATGGCGTTGATGCCGTTCACTGTGGGGTAGAGGCTGAGATCAGCTATCGTCCTATTCGTCAAATCAACCTTCGCGGTATGTTCTCTCTTGGCGACTGGACTTGGCAAAACAACGTAAGCTACACTTCATACGACGAAGCCGGTAATGAGACAGGACAGGATATAACTTATATCAAAGGGCTGCACGTCGGAGACGCGGCACAGATGACAGCTGCCGTATCTGCGGACATAGAGCTGTTCAAGGGTTTCCATGTTGTAGGTAAGTACAACTTCCTTGGCAAAAACTATGCAGGATTCAACCCTGCAACACGTAATGCACAGCAGTACGAAGCAGATGGCAAAGAAATCGTAGAATCATGGAAGTTGCCCGATGTAGGTCTGTTCGATCTGTCTGCATCTTACAATTTCAAGCTCGGTTCGCTCAGCACTACGTTCTACTTCAATATGGACAACGTCGCTGACAAGCGATATGTGAGCGATGCCGACGACAATATCATCGGTAAGAAACACGATGAGGCTTCGGCTCTCGTATGGTACGGCTTCGGCCGCACTTGGTCTACCGGTATTCGTGTGAACTTCTGATCCTACTGTATAAAAACTGAAAGAGACTGTGCCGAAAAGCTGTTTCGGCGCAGTCTCTTTGTTTTTACCAGGGGGCTACTATGACCTGAAAAGGGGCTGTATCAATCAAGCGGACGGAAGCGATGCAGGGCATAGCCGTATGCAGGAAGGTGTAGCGGGTAGGGAGCGTATTGGGTGAGACAGCCGATTCCTTCTTCTCCGGTAAGCATATCGGTTAGTCGGAACGCTGTATTGTCCCTTATTTGCATGGTCTGAAAGGCGTGTTCGGGAATATTCACCCTGATTTCTGCTTCGTGTGGAGCAAAGTTGGCTACAACCAGAAGTATTTCCTCGGTTGTGTAGCGAAGGAAAGTAAACTCCTGATTCGGTCGGAAGTAGGGATGATCCTGATTGGCATAGCCGAGGTCATAGAAGTTTCCTTGAACGACTGATGGCAGGGCGCAAACATCATGTAATAGACAGGTATAACTTTTTAGTAAGACGCGTTCTTCTTCGGATAACATCTTCGTGTCGTATAGTCCGCCATTGATGCGACGCTGCATCTTGTCCAGACTCCAATAGTCAAATATCGTGGTGCGACCATCCTTGCCACTGAACCCTTCGGTATCCATGCCGCGTTCGCCAAGCTCCTGAGCAAAGTAAAGCATGAAAGGATTGCGCCCTATTGTGGCGGCTATCGTTACTGCCGGAAGAGCTTTCCGTGCATCTCCTGCAAAGAAATCCGAAGCTATGCGCTGCTCATCGTGATTCTCAAGGAAGTAGAGCATATTGTCGGCAAATCGCTCTGTTTGTCGTACTGCTCCTGATATATCCGAAGCGGAGCCATATCCGCAAATAACGGCACGGAGACAGTCATACATGCCTACCTTATCATACAGATAATCGAATCCTGCATGAAGATATTCTTCGTAAAGCTCCGGACGGTAGATTTCAGCGATGAATAAGACCGAGTATCTTTCGCGAATTTGCGATATTACCCATTCCCAAAATTCTACCGGCACCATTTCGGCCATGTCGCAACGGAATCCATCTATTCCTTTGCTTGTCCAAAAGAGCAGAATATCTCGCATCCGAATCCATGTATCGGGTATCGGGTCGATGTGTTTGCTTTCTCCATTCAGATAGTCGATGCCGTAATTCAATTTCACTGTTTCGTACCAATCCTCCTTGCCTACATGGGAGGAGAATCGGTCGTTGCCCGTTGCCTTCGCAGGCTCTTCCTGATAAGACATCGTACGACTCTGCTCCCCTAAATGCAGGTGGAGGTGTTGTTCCGGCAGGTAGTAAAAATTATTGTTGGGAGAGAATGCCAAAAGCGGATCGTCTCCCTCGCCCAGATCTTTTGTACCCGATGGTTTGGCATCCGACTGATATTCGCGTGCTACATGGTTGGGTACAAAATCTATGATCACTCCCATACCCGCACGGTGTGTACGCTCGATCAGGTCGTCAAATTCTGCCATTCGGTTAGGAATGTCCGTAGCCAATTCGGGCGATATGTCGTAATAGTCTCTGATAGCATAAGGCGATCCTGCTTTCCCCTTGACAATATCGGGGTGGCAGGTGAGGATGCCGGCATGACTATAATTCGTTTGGGTCGCTTGCTCAAGCAGACCTATGTACCATATATGGGTCGTGCCAAGATTCCGAATCATTTCCAGTGCTTGCAGACTGAAGCCTTCCATCTTGCCACAGCCATTTTCTTTGAGATCACCTCCCGGTGTTCGTGCTTGAGATCGGTTGTCGAAGAGACGTGGCAGCACGGAATAGATGATTATCTTCTCTTTCTTTTTCATGGATTTCGTCTTATTGATGTTGTTTTGAGGACTTGTTCGGCCATTTTGTATCCGAATGCTGCAATTTCTTCTGCCGGCTCCACTTGGAAGGGTTTGAACTTGATTATTTCTCCTGATTCGATCAGCAAATCGCACAGCTTGCGATCGGGCAAAGAGTTCGCTCGGAAGATGTAGCCGAAGCAACGCTCTGCAATGCCGAAAAGACTCTTTTTATACTCGGAAGGTTCCTTCGGATTGAGGTGTACCCCTATGAGATAGCGGCAGTCCTCCCGAATGACGGAAGCCGGAAGATCTTTGAATAGTCCGCCATCTACGTAGGTAGTCCCGTCTATCTCCACCGGGTTGAATAGAATCGGAATGCTACAAGAGGCTGTGACGGTTTCGACAAGAGGCCCTTGGGTAAAAACCTTAATTAGACCACGGTCAAGATCCGTTGCCACTATCTTGATCGGAAAGTGTAGATCTTCGATATTCTTGTGACGCAATACTGAACGGAGGAAGCTCTTGAACTTTCGTATACTGAATACGCCTCTTTGCGGTATTTGCCATTCGGTCAGGAACCCGAAATCTTTCCCGCGAAACAGTTGGGGGATTTCTTCGGGAGCATATCCATCGGCATAGAGAGCGGCTACCAATGCTCCTGCGCTAGTGCCGGCTATAATGTCGGGGCGTATCCCGTTGTCCTCAAGGGCATGGAGTACCCCTGAATGAGCAAATCCTTTGGCTGCTCCGCCGCTAAGAGCCAAGCCTATTCGATACTTTGCGTTTTGATATGAAGAATGAGGCATATTGCTGTGTTTGGTCAGGTAAATATAACCGTCTTTTCCAACCAACGGCCATGATTGCTGCCGAAATGTAGAAAAACAACGAGGCTGTGTCATGGGAGAATCCTCGTATGACACAGCCTCAGATTTGTGGAATTATCTGTCAGAGATCAATAGGTATGATCATCATGCTCCATTTCTTTTTTCGTGATCTTACGAATGTCCAATGCTCGCCATGCATAGAAAATGTAAGCCAAAACGAAAGGAATGAGGAGAGAGACGTAGCTCATCACCTCCAGCGTGAAGTGGCTGGAGCTGGCATTCTCTATTGTAAGAGAGCTTTGCAGATCGTATGTGGATGGGTACCAAGACGTGTCGTTCCAGCCGGCTATGAGCAGCAGGGCAAGTACTGTCAGCACGGTTCCCGTACCATGTAACCAAATGCCTCGTTTGAAGCCTTTGCGTAGTAGGGTCAAACCGATACCGGCAAGTACAAGGATTACTCCCAACAGGAAGACCGCCAAAACAGCCGGCATATCCAAGAAGTTGTACAGGTACTTGTATGGCTCCATATAGACCTCTTTGGAGACAGGGTCAACGGCAAAGCCATCCGTATTCATCAAGAAGGCTATGTACGCAAGGAAGAAGACCAGAAAGGCAATCGTATTAGCCCAAAGTCGGCGTCTGGCAGCTGTATAGAGGCTGTCGTCATCGATATTGTTGATGAAATAAAGTAGAGCCGATACTCTTGCAAGGAAGAATACAGCCAATCCGAGTACTACATTCCACAGGTTCAAAACGGCTTCCAGACCTCTCAGTTGCAACCCGTTGAACGGTTGCCAGGCAGAAACGATCTGACTGCCTCCGGAGAGATCGAACATCGCCATCTTGTTTACCACGAAGTTACTGCCTGTAAAGAATGTGGAAACAGCCGTTCCGAGCAGAACCGGAGCCAATACACCATTGATGAAAAGCAGTATTTGGTAGGTTTTCTTCCCCCATACATTACCATGTTTGGATTGGTACTCGTAGGATACAGCTTGGATAATGAAGCAGAAGAGGATCAGCATCCATACCCAATATGCTCCGCCAAAGCTGGTGCTGTAGAAAAGTGGGAACGATGCAAAGAGGGCACCTCCGAAAGTAACCAATGTCGTAAAGGTGAACTCCCATTTTCGTCCGGTCGAATTGACCATCATTTTCTGAGTCAGTTCGTCTTTGCCAAGACTGAAGAGGAACGACTGTCCTCCTTGTACGAATAGCAGGAAAACCAGCAGTGCTCCCAGCAATGAGACGAGGAACCACCAGTAGTGTTGTAACAATGCGTATTCCATAATTTCGTGTCGTTTATTCTATGAATAGAGATCGGGATTCGTTAGCGTTATTCTGTCTCGGGACCTTTCTTGATTGCTTTGCGCATGATATTCAGCTCGGCAACGAGCAAAGCAGAAAAGAGTACGAGGAAGACAAAGAAAGTGATCATCACGGAGCTGGCTTCCAGCTTGGATACGGCAGCTTGTACCGGCAATAAATCTTGGATCGTCCAAGGCTGGCGTCCTACTTCCGCTACGATCCAACCACTCTGACTGGCTACCCATGCAAGAGGCATACATACGATAGCGACCATGTGGAACCATCGCATTTTGCTGAATTTTTCCGGTTTGAAGCTGAACAGCCATGCCAATAGGAATAGCAGTATAAACAGCATACCCAATCCTACCATGATACGGAAGCTGTAGTAAGTCAGCCCCACGGGAGGAACTATATCGTTCTTGTGCTGGATATAGCCATAGCCGAAATAGGGGAAATTCTCGTCTATAACGGATTTGTGCTGTAGGGCAGCTTCCATATCGCCGGCTTGTTTGGCCTTGCTGTAGTCGTTCAGAGCCATGATCGCCCTGCGTCCACGCTGCATCATACTATCCACCGGAATAGCGGTAGTGCCATCGGCCTTTACATATCCGCCTTCGAGGATGTTGTTGATACCCGGTACATAACCGCTGGGGTTGCGAGTTCCCAAGACAGAGAGTACGCGTGGCACCGATACGTTGAAGAGGAAGGCTTCCTTATCGTCCTGCGGTGTTTCTTTCGCCGGATTGAGGATGCCGAAGAGGCTGAGTGGAAGGCCCTTGCCATCGGCAGTGAGTCCATCCTTGTCCGTCTGTCCTGCATCGTACAGACCTTCCATGGCTGCCAGCTTCATCGGTTGCTTTTGTGCCACGTTGTAGGCAGAGGTGTCGCCGGTGAAAGCTGTGATAAGCGAAGCAGCCAAGCCGAAGGGAGCGATGATCTTGATGTTTTTGAGGGCGAAGTCCTTGTGTTTGTCGTCCTTTCTGAGCAGGTAGATGCCGCATACGCCCAAAGCAAATACGGATCCGAGAGTCCAGCAGGAAGAGATCGTGTGCCAGAACTTATTGATCGCAGTGGAAGAGAATACCAAAGCCCAGAAATCCGTCATTTCGTTGCGCATCGTATCGGGGTTGAAGGTCATTCCCACCGGCTCTTGCATCCAAGCATTGGCGATAAGAATCCATACGGCCGACAGGCTGGCTCCGATGATGGTCAGCCATGTGGCACTCAGGTGAAACCCTTTGCTGACCTTGTTCCAGCCAAAGAACATAACGGCAATAAAAGTAGCCTCCATGAAGAAAGCCAAAATACCCTCGATAGCCAATGGCGCTCCGAAGATATCGCCCACGAAGAGGCTGTAGTTAGACCAGTTGGTGCCAAACTCGAATTCGAGAATGATTCCCGTGGCCACACCGATCGCAAAGTTGATACCGAATAGCTTCTGCCAGAACTGGGCATAACGCTTCCACTCCGGTTTGCCATTGCGATAATAGATGGTCTCCACGATAGCCATGATGACACCCAATCCCAGTGTCAGCGGGACAAACAACCAGTGATACATGGCTGTAAGAGCAAACTGTGCACGCGACCAGCTTACTAAGGCATCTAAATTCATAATCATACGCTTATATCTTAATATTTTAGGGGTTTATTCCACGTTTGATAAGTTCTTGCTGCACATATTCGGATTTGGCAGCACTGTCACTGCCGGCCTGTTGTTTCAGAAAGTTTGGGAAGAAGAATACTTTCAGGATGGCGAACATGATGAATAGCTTGATGAGGATAATAGCCCATAGCGTCTTTCCTAATTTCATATTCCTGAAGCCATCTATATAAAAGCGGACTATGCGCATAAGCAAGTTCTCGCGTTTTGCTTTGGTTGTTGTCATAGTTTTTTTCGATCCAAAAATGAAAAACCGTGCAGGTCTCGATTTTGCCGTAGTGGTACAGCTTTCTTACAAATATAGGATAAGAATTGTTTTTTCGGACGCGTTTTCTCTCCAGAATATCACATTCGGTTCAATGGAGCCATTATTTTGTTTGTTTTTGAAAGCTCATCGAGTACCGAATCAATACCAGCAATGTCCCTCGCGAGAGGTCATGAACAGCTCCACATGCGCACCGGTTCTGATCTGATTCCATGTGATATATGACTTGTGATAGGGTTTGCCATCCACTTTTACGGACTCGATATACCGGTTCTTCTCGCTTAGATTGTGAGCCGTCAGTCGAAAGATGCGACCATTGGGCTGAGGGATGGTCACATGTTCGAACAGGGGCGATCCCAGTTCGTAATGGCCGCTTATCGGATCCACCGGATAGAACCCCAGAGCTGAGAATACGTACCAGGCCGAAAGTTGGCCACAGTCTTCGTTTCCGCATAGACCGTCAGGAGTGTTTTTGTATAGTTCCGTCAGGATGCGGCGTATTATCCCCGCTCCTTTCCATGGCTGCGATACCTTGTTGTACAAGTAAGCCACGTGATGGCTCGGCTCATTGCCGTGAGCATATTGTCCGATCATTCCCGTACTGAAGATCGGCAATGCTATATGAGGGGGAGTAGAGGTACCGAAAAAGAGGTCGAGACGGCGAGCCATCGAATCTGCACCGCCCATCAGTCCCATGAGACCTTCGGTATCATGCTGGACTCCGAAGAGATATTGCCAGGCATTGCTCTCTGTGATGTCCTCGCTATATTCGAAAGGATCGAAAGGAACTTTCCATTCCCCCGATGCCAATCTGGGCCTGAAGAAACCACTTGCCGGATCATATACCTCTTGGTACGACTTGGCATGGTGTGCATATGCCATCGACCGCTTGGCTGCCGCTGCGTTTTCCCTTGCAAAGAGCGCGATGCAGCTATCGTCGTAGGCGTATTCCATCGTCTTGCTCAGGCTCCAGTTCGTACAGTCGGCCGGCACATAGCCCAAGCGACGATAGTTGTCCATATCGGTTCTGCCGGTTTTTTCCATGGTCGAAACCAACAGGCGCATGATGCGCTGCGGATTCTCTTTGTAATTGCCTTTTCGATAGGCTTCTACGATGACCGGTATGGAATGGTAGCCGATCATCATATCCGTTTCTCCGGCCCACATCGTCCAAACGGGCAGCAGCCCTTCGTTTTGCTCACCGAAGGCGACGAGACTTTCCGCCATATCGGCCGCACGTTCGGGGAAGAGGATGTTGTACAGGGGGTGAGCAGCTCGGTAGGTGTCCCAGAGCGAGAAGGTACTGTAGTGTTTGCGTGTCGTCTTTAGCGTATGGATCTTTTTGTCCGCTCCTCTGTAAAGGCCATCCGCATCGCTGAAAACCGTCGGGCAGAGCAGACTGTGATAGAGCGCGGTATAGAAAATGGTGTCTGCTTGGGACGATACTCCTTTCTCTGCCACTATACGCGACAAGGCGCGTTGCCACAGCTGCGATGCCTCTGCACGGTAGCGGTCGAAATCATGGTGGGGAGCTTCTTTCGCCAGATTGTTAGCCGCTCCCTTTTCGTCCACACCCGATAGGGCGGTGGAGATCGTCAGCGTACTGTCGGATTCGGCCATTAGAAACGAAAGGTGGGCTACAAGGCCGTAACCGATGATTTGCGTCGTATCGTTATTGGTATATTGGGGCACACTGTCTATCGTGAACTGCTCTATCGGAAGGGAAAATCTGCTGCGGAAGAATACGCGCTGATCCCGTGCCCAACCATCCGAGAAGCGATAACCGCTTATCGTGTGGCTGTCGATCAGTTGCAGACGGCTGTCTGTCGTCCTGTCCCAGTTCATCGTACTATTAAGATCGAGGCAAACTTCCAGCACAGAGTCCCGGATTGTATAGCGTTGAATGCCGCAGTGTTCGGTGGCCGTCAGCTCCACCTTGATGCCATTGTCCAACCTCACGGCATAATATCCGGCTTCGGCTGTCTCGTTTTTGTGGCTGAATGATGTCCGTATACGGTCGTTCGGGCCGGCTTCATCCGGAGAACTTTTGCCGATCGGCATAAAGCGAATGTCATAGAGGTCGCCGGCTCCCGTGCCGCTCAGATGCGTATGGCTGAAGCCTGCTATCATCGTGTCGGGATAATAGTAACCGGCTATATAGTCCCAGCCGCTTTTCCCATTGTCCGGGCTTAGCTGTACCATACCGAAAGGAACCGTAGCCCCCGGATAGGTATTGCCTACCCAGTCGGTTCCGACAAGGGGGTTCACGTACTTTGTGAAGTCAATATCTTTTCCTCTTTTGCTGCCTGCACATGAAAGCAAAAGGCTGACGGAAAGAAAGGCTATGGGGTAGGGGAGAAAGCGCATCGTTGGATCAAGATGAAATGAGATAAAACAAAAAACACTGATTGTTTAGGACAATGCCCGAAAAGGCCTGTCTAAGTTTATGACAACTTAAATGTTGAATTTTGAAAAAATGAGATGGGCATAATGTGGTTTATTTTACGCCATATTTACTGTTTCTATAATAATATTATTGTTTGTATTTATCTAAAAACACATGTGGAATACAGTATATATTCCTTTTTGCTCTTGTGTAAGCAACGTAAAGTTTATTCCGAGTTGACGGATTTAATTGATGCAATGTATTGTTATTGTATCTTTTCAACGTAGCCTCGTTTAATACAATACAGACATCTTGGAACTTGTCAAGACCTTTAGATTTTCCCCAATTCTCTGCATAGCACGAATATTTATTAGCCTCTCTGTAAAACAATTTGATTTTTTCGCTGTCGACAAACAAGGCATCTGCATCATCTTGATTATCTATTAAAATGATTTTTGTATTATCTTTCCGATGAGAAGAAATTTGGATGCGTAATTGTTGTGTGACAAGTTGGCAAGTTGTGGGCGAACATCTATAACTGTTGGAAAGTGTCCTCTCATCAATAGTAATCCCAATGGCAGACCATATTTTCTTGTATTTTTCGTAGTCTTGATATAACCCTTTATTAACATTCCCATCGTTGCTGGTGTCGAAAGTATGTTGGTAGAAATCTCCCACAAATAAACAATCAATAGTTGTAGGAGTAATGGCTTGTATCAAATTGAAATCATGCCCACCAAGGTCTTGAATTTCATCGACCATAAAGTAGTCATAAAATTTCTCTATACGTTCTCTAATCAATTTTGCACAAGATTCCAAACACAACTTGGCAATCCTATTATGATACAAATACTTCCCTTTCGTGAGGTAAAATAAAGGGCTGTTTCGCTTTAATCTTAATGTTTCCTGGTTTGGCATATCCCACGTGATGCCTTTTGCTCGAACTTTATCCTTGAGAAAAGGGCGATAACATACACGTATTAAAAATTGGAAATATGACATTAGCGTTATATTTTGAGGCACATAACCAAAAGTATTGATTATACGTTGGCGGATATTTGCTAAATTATTATCCGTGTAGGTAACTATCAAGAAACGCTGTTCCAAGTTTAATGTATTTATCAAGTGAGTCGTTTTTCCAGATCCTGCGACTGCAAGTATTA
This sequence comes from Porphyromonas sp. COT-052 OH4946, assembly GCF_000765965.1. Taxonomy (NCBI): domain Bacteria; kingdom Pseudomonadati; phylum Bacteroidota; class Bacteroidia; order Bacteroidales; family Porphyromonadaceae; genus Porphyromonas; species Porphyromonas sp. COT-052 OH4946. The sequence continues at coordinate 140,852 of NZ_JQZY01000024.1, read as the reverse complement.
AGCGTCTATCCATCTTATTGCATCTTGTATATATTGAGGAACAACAATTGTATCAGCTTTATTATTCAGCAACAGATATGCTGCTTCTGCCTTATTCTTAAGCATATAATCCTTTGTGGCTAACTTACGTCCAGGAGTTTGAAATTCACTATCGCATATGGCTTGATTGTCTTGATAAATACACACTTCGAAAGTGTTCCTTGTGTTATCTGTATCTGAATAAATCTTGATATTGGGGAACTGATTTTGGGTATAGTTCGAGTAATTATTTGTTACATTAACAGTATAATCATGATCATTGTCGGTTATTACCGCTACTTTATTATTCAATAATTTTGCTATATCCAAATATCTTTTGAAGCGTTTTCCACCAAGAGCAATAACCCCTATTCCACTTGAAGAAAGTTCTTTAGCAACCGTTCTTTTATACAAAGCCTCCATTAAAATAAACTCCGCATCTCCTTCTACCAAGATGGATTTCGGAGATAATACAAATTGTAACATATTATTATCTGGAGCCTTTATGAAAAAATCAGCGGTATCATCAGGTAAAGCCCCCAAACTAACAACATTGGTAGATGAGCTATTAAAAAGCAGACATTTTTTCAGGTTTAATCTTGTAGCAATAAGGTCGCAATGAGTAGAGATAAAGAGCTGTCGATTTTGAGTTCCTCTTATAAGCTCAATGAGTTCCAGCATCTTTGTATAGCTCAAATGATTTTCTGGTTCTTCAATCAATACTGCATCAATACTATTAACTGCCCTGTTTATAGAAAGTTCTGTTTTTATAAAGCACTGAGTGCCAGTTCCCTTATTTTCTAATGGAATATCATTTTCTAAAAGTGTAATATCAGTTTCAATATTATCGTCAGCAGATTCCCTTATCGCAAAACTATAAGGTGGTATCAAAGCATTATATTGAGCCAATATTTGATTCTGAAATCGAACTTTACTATCCTTGTAGGCATATCTTGCATTTATACGTTGCTCATCAGTTAGCTGTGCATGATAAATATCATTCACATAGTCACGCATAGCACGAGGACTACCTATTGTAGAGTTGTCAACAAAAATACAACTTAGCTTCTTAGTATAAGCATTGAATGATTCACCAGCAAAAGTTTCAAATACAATTTTATAAAATTCCAAAGGAAAAGAAGCATTAGGGTTTTGCAGCAATTGTGCAATCTGCTGACTATATTCATCATTGGGGACACAACGCAATCTTATACCTGAATATAGGTTTCCTGTACTATTGTTCATCCCTTCTAATGAGGGATCTGGTTGATTAGGAAAGTAGAGTTCCACATACATCTCTGGCATCTTGTTTAAATCTCGACCCCCGCTCATATATTCACGGATAGCCTCAATATTAAAAAGTTTGTCGAGACCAATATTCTCAATGCGTGTTCTACTTCCTCGAGTAACAATATCTATCGCTTGTAGAATTGTACTCTTTCCAGATTCATTATCACCAATAAAAATATTAATATCGGGATTAACATCAAAAAACAGATCTTTGAATCTCTTGAAATTATGTAGTTTTATTTTTGCTATGGTAATCATTTCTTTGTTGTTTGCAATAAGATTTGGATTTATAGGAAAGTGATATCATGAGATTTCATTAAATACACACTTGTTTGTTACATCCTCCATTTCTTAATAACCTTATCGTATTCATCTGAAGAATGCATATTAAATGAAGGAGGAACAATAGGAAGATTTTTGATATTGTACGTCATAGTTGAAATGGTATGCCCGTTGGGAACTATACTTCTAAGAAGTCCATCTTTGTAGAAATGATGTCCAGCATGTGGAAAAAAGTTTGGATTTAACGATATCTCGGCAAATGGGTTATGAAATATTTGAATGCCATCTGCCCATGTCTCCCTACACTCCTCATTCACTACCTTACCAATCACGTCTGGTAAAATTGCATTCGGGCTTGAATTATAGCACATCTTAATTTGATATAACTTGTTTTTATTGTTGCCATAGCCAGCCTGTATTCCCATCCTGTTGAATTTTGGCAAAGTACCACAAGGAGAAAATAATACAGCACTCACATGTTTGAATTTGTCATCAAGGAAAAGTGGTTTAATGCTAATTTCTTTTTTCTGAAATGTGATACCGGCTTCGTTTTCTAATGATATTGTACCGTCATCATTATGGATTGCTTTCTGATCAATACCATACAAGATACTTACAATGCCTGGAAAAGACCAAGTCATAGACATATTTGCATGAAAATCGGCAATGGCATAGACCAATGGCTTGCCCTTTACATGTGTAAGCTCCCAATATGGTTGGTCTTTATATGTGTGGTTTAACTTTGAATATAGTGGAGAGCCATACATTAAAGGAATCTCATTCTCCATTTTTTTGTAAATTTCTTCAACTGTCGGAATATTAGTAGGTTCATCTAATCCTTGTTTACGACTGATATGAACTGCCTCTATTGCAATCTCATATCCTATTTTTTCTATCAAAAAGTCTGGAGCTGCATGATTATAGTTGAAATGAAAGTTCTCCTCCCTGAAATAGCACCATAAATATAATTCCCAAATTCGTGCATCAAAGCCATTTATTGATTGGAATTGATCTACAAAATTGCCATCTCTATCCTCGTAGTGAAAAGACAACTCTTCAATGACAGATTTTGCCGCCGTAAAGAATCCATCCTTATCCAATAGCATGGTAAAGTATGGATGTTGTTGCTCAGATTTTACAATCGGAGAGAAAAAGTCATTTGCCGGAAGCTCTTTCTTCAGAGCTTCATCATTTCGTACATATGTACTCATCATATCTTTTAGAGCATTTCTTGCTTCCTCTATTGAAGCAAGATCCAAATTCATAGAAACGGGACAATACTTGTTTCTTGAATCTCGGTCGAAAAGCATTGCATGGAATGTTTTATCCTTATTATCTAAAGAAACAAAACCTATCAGCGAGTCGTCTTTAGAAGAATAATATTCCAACTCCTTGTTTACAAGTTTAACAAAAGGGTCTCTTGTAAAAAGGAGTAAAAGATTTGCCTTATTAGGGTTCAATGGTTTCATATCCTTTGTCAACACTTTGGGGTTACTGTACAATTTTTATTTACGTATAGTAAATAGACTGCACAAAGGTACTCATTCATAATAAAAAAGAGGAATAAAATGATGAAAATACATGCGAGCTGATTTCATAAATCAAGGATATAGATGGTTCAAAGTCCATATTTTTATTTCGTGGCAGCTGCACTTCGGTTGCCACCATGCACCAGAGACGATACCCATCAAAATTAATGATAATAGAACAGTGAGCGGGAGTGCGTTCTTTCTGAATATATAGTCGTCCCTTAAATAGATCTTTAATCTCTGATATTCAGCAAATTAGTTTGCGAATATCTTTGCTAAATCTGCAAGTTTTCGTATCTTCATCGTACGAAACTTGCAGATTTTATGATTACAAAGCCCCATAGCACCCCATCATTCTTCAGCAGTCTCTCCGACATGCTGAACTCATCGCACCCGCTCTACAAACTAGCCGACAAAATAGATTGGGCAAAATTCGACATAGCCTTCGCCCCTCTGTATTGTCAGAATAATGGTCGTCCTGCTAAACCCATTCGCTTGATGTGTGGCTTGTTGATTCTCAAACACCTTCGTAATCTTTCAGACGAATCCGTTGTGGAGCAATGGAGTGAAAATGCTTATTACCAATACTTTTGTGGCATGCAAGAGTTCATCCCTAATGCCCCCTGTGCCTCTTCTGAATTGGTGCACTTTCGNGAGCAATGGAGTGAAAATGCTTATTACCAATACTTTTGTGGCATGCAAGAGTTCATCCCTAATGCCCCCTGTGCCTCTTCTGAATTGGTGCACTTTCGCAAGCGCATTGGTGAGAAGGGGATAGAACTCATTTTCCAAGAAAGCATTCGTGTCAATAACGAAGATGATGACGAGCATCATCATGACACGGCTTTTATTGATTCGACCGTTCAAGAGAAGAATATCACCTANTTCCAAGAAAGCATTCGTGTCAATAACGAAGATGATGACGAGCATCATCATGACACGGCTTTTATTGATTCGACCGTTCAAGAGAAGAATATCACCTATCCTACAGATGCCAAGTTGCATAAAAAGATTGTCCGTAAGGTTCTGGACATCGTCCATAAGCTGGAGCTACCGCTTCGTCAAAGCTATACCTTTGTTCTCAAGCGCATTTATCGCGACCAACGTTTTCGCCATCATCCCAAGAATCGCCAAAAGGCACTCAGAGCGGATAGGAAATTGCGAACCATAGCCGGCCGATTAGTCCGAGAGCTCAAGCGTAATCCGGGAGAGNGCTCGGCTACGGGGCTTATTCTTGGTGCCCAATCATTTCGTAATGAGTATGATGGACACACGATAGCAGCCTCGTTGGCACAAGTAGAACGTCTCACACAGAGAAAGATCAAGATACAGGCAGGCGACAGGGGCTATCGGGGTAAGAAAGAGGTTAATGGCACTCAGATTTTAATACCGGATGTTCCCAAGCCCTCAGATAGCAGGTATCAGAAGCGCAAGAAACACAAACTATTCTGCAAGCGAGCAGGCATAGAACCTACCATTGGACACTTGAAATCAGATCATCGTTTAAACCGCAACTTTTACAAGGGAGTGGCAGGGGATGCTGTGAACATCCTATTGGCAGCTGCTGCTTACAACTTCAAAAGAGCCATGAAGGCTCTTTTGCACCTGCTCAAAATAATAAGCGAAAAGCTAAGCGAGAGACCATCGATGAATGACTTCTCACTTGCAAATGCTTTTTAAGGAACGACTAATTCTGCCAACGGCAATCTCAACCACTTAGGAATAGCTCGTGCACCTTCTAAATCTACCATCGCTTACCAGAACGCTCACAGGAATAGTAAGGTATTCAGAGATATCTACTATGCCACTTTTCAACATTTTGGACAGCAGAGCTTGTGGCAACGTAGCAAATTCCGTTTCAAGGCNGGCTCTTTTGCACCTGCTCAAAATAATAAGCGAAAAGCTAAGCGAGAGACCATCGATGAATGACTTCTCACTTGCAAATGCTTTTTAAGGGATGACTAATTCATTCTGTTTGTCTGCAACTGTCTCTTAACAAGACTTAAGCTCACTTGATCAATCCATGCCGAGAGTATATATGTACGCCCGGTCTTCTTTTGGGAGCCATGCAAACGCTTGCCATCTATGGCAATATGTTTACTCTCTAAATCGCTAATCAAGTCTTTTCCATAAACACTGAGACAAGCTTAAAGAGCAATGAGGTTCAATGTGTTGGAGTACACGCTCAAACGTATCTGCGCCAGAACAGCCGTTAGGAAGTTCAACCAATGGACGAAGGGATTCTCCTCGCTCTAAACCCAGTTCGTGCATTGACTCATAATCCTATCCACCAAACAGATAACTCGCCAAGGCGATAACTAAAATGTCGCTTAACTTATACTTACAGCGACCTACAGCACGAGGATCTTTTACCTCCTTGAAAAATCTGTTACATGCATAATCCCAAAGATATCCTTATTTTGATGCGGTTGCCCTGGATGCGATAGCCTGCGATTGTTACATAAGTCGGCAGATATCTTATCTTTGTACACAAAATTATTATAGGTATGTGCAAGAAACATTTCATCCGATATCTCTTTTGGATTTTTATCTCCTTTTGCTCAGGTATAGCTTTGGTCTCTTGTAAGGAGTCCAAGTTAGATATCGAAGACGTGAATGTGGTTGATCTGCAAATCCACCGATTCTACCTTTCCGCTAAGAAGAATCCGGATTTAGAAAAAGTGTTTTTCTCTATCGATCATGCAAAAGGGACAATTGTTAATAAGAAATATATGCCTTATGGCACGGTTTTAGATTCTGTCCTAATGAATCTCGTTACGGATCTCTCTGCAAAAAAGTTGCAAGTAGCGGTTAATGATGGGGAATATAAAGATTGGCACAATAAGGACTCTTTGTGGTTGCGCGATTGTCATACCTTGCATTTGATGGTTTTCGATGAAAGCGGGGAGAAAACGAAAAAGTATACCGTTACCCTCAATCGTTATGATTATCAACCGACTTCGTTCGTTTGGCACATACTTGATGGGGTAGCTTTACCGGACATCAATGCCTCTTTTGTCGATGTTGTAACGCATGCTGATAAGGTTTATATGGTTGCAGCCACAGGTAATAAGACATTGTTATATTCATCTGACAGGAAGAACCCTGTTCATTGGTCTTTACTGTCTTCATCCGGCTTGTCGGGTGCGTGTCGGCAGATAGCTGTGACTGAAGATGGACACGCTTGGATTCTAACAGATTCGGGTATTTATCAAAGCGATGACTTCACAAACTGGAGTTTACTCCCTTCTGAAGTTCCTGTGACAGCCCTACTGGGTGCCATGCTTTGGCCACAGGGAAGTCACACACTGGTATTACTTGCTGAAAAAAATGGCTCTCTGTTCTTTGCTACTAATATCGATGGAGCCCATGCTTGGCAGGAGCAAGCTCCCGAAACTTTCCCTGTTCGCAATTTCAGTACTCAACTATATAAAGCAAACAATCATCCGATGCTCCGCTTAGTCGGTGGTGTAACGCGTACGGGTGTTCCTGCCGATTCCGTTTGGATCACGAGCAATGGAAACGATTGGTTCGGGCTTGACTTGGCTGCCGGAGCAATTCCCGCATCAATGGAAAAAGGGGCTTTGGTGCAAACTCCATCGGATGGTAACTTGTACTATTATGCTACTGAACAAGCCGAAGGTATAAAGCGAGTGGCTGTGGCGTATTCGACAGATAAGGGCATCACATGGAAACGTGGAGTCGCGGATATTATGTTGCCGGCCGATCCTTTCTACACAGCCGGCTACCCGTTGCCGTTCGTCTGTGCGTTTGATGATGGAGCTTACAATATATATCAGTTGGGAGGCGTTAGCTCTTCAGGAACATTCTTTTCCACAATATGGAAGGGTATCCTGAAACTGAATGAAAACAATTAGTAAGAACTATGCGGCACGGATCTGTGCCGCCATTGCTTTGTTTGCTGTGTGTAACGGCCGGATAGCTGCTCAGGATTATCTCTATGAAATAGGAGGAGGTCTTGCTGCTGCTCAGTATTTCGGTGATGCAAACAGAGGCTTGTTCGGTTCTTCCGGAGTTGGTTTGGAGTTGGTCGGACGCTACAATTATAATTTTCGTTGGGCTTTCAGTGCCATGTTGGATTGGCGTACATTGAGAGGCAATACCGATAAGTCCGGGAATGTTTTCCCCGATTTTGCTCAAGCGGGTTTTAATGTTGGGTTGACTCAGCTCCACGTTAGAAGCGAATTTAACTTTCTCCCTTATAGTGATGGCTATAAGTATCTTGGTACAGCGCGGTTGTCTCCTTATGTAGCAGCCGGGTTGTCTTTGGGTTTGGCTTCGGGTGCCAAAGGTTCGGCTTTTGCTCCCGGGATTACTGTCGGAATGGGGGTGAAGTATAAGCTTAAACCGCGGATCAATGTCGGTATCGAGTATTCTTTCACGGGCTTGCTTACCGATGCTCTGGATGCGCTGACAGATAAAAGTGTTTGGCTCGAGGATCCATATAAGATCAACGACTCCTGGGTCAAAAACAAGGATGCTACAGGGGCTTTAGTGCTTAGGATTACGTACGACTTCGGCCTGCGTAAGACTTTTTGTAATAAACAATAGGGCCTCGAAACATTCTAAGGAAATAGACCTCTCTTGGATTGGTCGTTAGGTGAAATATCTTGATAAAAAAGAGATAGATGGTAGGTGATGGAGACAAGCTCCAGTCAGCGGTTATAGTGCCGAGGCATATCGCTTTGGTCATGGATGGTAACGGCCGTTGGGCGAAGATGCGTGGCAAAGAGCGATGCGAAGGACATGTGGCCGGTGTGAATGCCCTGCGTGTCGCTTTGCGTGCAGCAGTCAATTGGGGTGTGGACTATTTGACTGCCTATACCTTCAGTACCGAAAATTGGAATCGTCCGGAGGAAGAGGTCAGAGCCTTAATGAGTCTTTTTGTTTCAGCCATTATGAATGAAATGCTGGATTTGCTGGCCAATAATATACGTCTTCTCGCTATAGGTGATTTCTCCCGACTCCCCGAAGATGTCCGGGAATCGTTGGAAAAAGGTATTCGCGAGACTGCCGGAAATACCGGCTTGACTTTGGTCTTAGCTCTCAGTTACAGCTCTCGTTGGGAAATAACCGATGCTATTCGTCGATTGGCCTTGGATGTACGGGATGGAAGTATAGAGCCGGAGAAGATAGATGTCGATTTAGTGTCCGATCATCTCTCCACGGCAGGTATTCCCGATCCGGATCTGTTCATTCGTACTGGGGGGGAGAAGCGCATCAGCAATTTTCTTATGTGGCAAATGGCCTATACGGAATTGTTTTTCACCGATACGCTTTGGCCCGACTTTGACGCCGACTGCATGGCCGCTGCCATAGAAGAATACTCTTCGAGAGAGCGTCGATTCGGCAAGACCAGCGAGCAAATCGCTCTCGGAGAAAATAAATATTGAATCATTTGAGAAAGACTATGTACAAAAAGATTATTGCCGTAGCAGCTCTCTTCTGCGCAAGTATAGGGATCCTGAAAGGACAGTCCTCGGATCTGACCCCTCAGGATACTATATATAGCCCTGAAATATCCTATGCCAAGCCTATTCATAAGACCATAGCATCTATTGAGATCGAGGGGATGAGGTCTTTCGATGACTTTGTCTTGCGCAATCTTTCCGGCTTGGCTGTAGGTGATGAAGTCCTGATTCCCGGAGATGCCATGTCTGCTGCCGTGAATAGAATTATGCGTCAGGGCTACTTCTCAAATGTGCGAATCATCGCGGATAAATATGTCGGCAATAAGGTCTATCTGAAAATCATTGTCACAGAACGTCCTCGTATCAGTAAGGTTACTTTTAGCGGGGTAAAGAAGTCCGAGAGAGAAGATCTCGAAATGAAAACCGGTCTTCGCGAAGGGATTCAGATGACCAGAAATAATGAAGACAAGGTCAAGCAAATCGTACAGAAGTATTTTAGTGAGAAAGGTTATCGCGATGCCAGCGTACAGATAACTCAGGAACCGGATCTTTCCAAAGATGGCTTTGTCAATGTGCTTATCTCAATTGAGAAGAAAAGCAAAACCAAGGTGAATGAAATTTATTTTTCTGGCAACAAGGCTCTTGGCGATCATAAGCTGCGAATGGCTATGAAGAACACCAATGCCAAATTCAGTCTCAGGAAGCACATTCGCTCATCTTTCTTGAAGCTCTTCAGTACTCATAAGTTTGTGGAAGAGAACTATCGTGAAGATTTGGTCCGACTGATAGAGAAGTATCAGGAATATGGATATCGTGATGCTGAAATACTGACCGACAGTGTCGTGAAGGCTCCCGACGGCAAGAGAGTGGATATTTATCTCAATATCGATGAGGGACAGAAGTATTACATTAAGGATATCAATTTTGTCGGCAATTCGCAATATCCATCGGAGTACTTGGAGCGTGTGCTCGGAATAAAATCCGGAGATGTGTACAATCAAAGACGATTGGCGAAGCGTCTTAATGAAGATGAAGATGCTGTCGGAAACCTGTACTATAACAATGGTTACATTTTTGCCTGGGTCGATCCAGTAGAGACTAACGTGGTTGGGGATTCCGTTTCGCTCGATATCCGTATAGCCGAGGGTAAGCAGGCCAATATCAATAAGGTGATCATCAAAGGGAATACCGTTGTTTACGAAGATGTCGTACGCCGAGAACTTTACACAAAGCCGGGCCAGCTCTTTAGTCGGGAGGATATCATTAACTCTATTCGTCTGATCAATCAGCTCGGGCATTTCGATGCTGAAAAATCTATTCCTCGTCCGATCCCCAATCCGGAGACAGGTACGGTGGATATAGAGTATGATTTGGTGCCGCGCAGCAGCGATCAGCTGGAACTTTCTGTAGGTTGGAGCCAGTCCGGACTCCTGTTCCGAGGAGCCATTAAGTTCACGAACTTCTCTGTCGCGAATCTGCTCCATCCCTCAATGTATAAGAAAGGTATTATTCCGCAGGGAGATGGACAGACGCTGTCGCTGAGTGCACAAACCAATGGTAAGTATTACCAGCAGTATAGTGTCACATTTATGGATCCTTGGTTCGGTGGTAAGCGGCCGGATATGTTCAGCTTCAGTGCTTTCTATTCGAAGACCACGGCTATTGACTCCAAATTCTATAATAGCAATGCCGGCAATTATTACAATGCCTATTATAATAGCTACTACAACAACTATAATAGTTATTACAATGGAATGTCCGGTTACGCCGGTGATCTCTATACACAGGCCAGTGATCCGGATCGCTCGCTTCAGATGCTGGGTACTTCGATTGGTTATGGTAAGCGTTTGACATGGCCTGACAATTGGTTCCAGATTTACACTTCTCTGAACTATACCTACTATAGACTACGCAATTGGAGCTACAATACCTTCCAGAATTTCCATCATGGCTCAGCCAATGATCTCAATTTGGAGTTGCGTCTCTCCCGTACTTCCATCGATAACCCGATTTATACCCGTAGCGGATCCGACTTCATGGTTTCTGTAGCTGCCACCCTCCCTTATTCTTTGTGGGACAATCATGACTATGCCAGCCAGAACCTGAGCGTAAGCGATCGTTACAGATTTATCGAGTATCACAAGTGGAAGTTTAGAGGACGAGTCTTTACTCCATTGCTCAATCCTGCTACGCATAAATATACGCCCGTGCTCATGAGTCGTGTGGAAGGGGCTGTACTTGGTTCGTACAATTCCAATAAGAAGTCGCCTTTCGGTACTTTCTACATGGGGGGCGATGGTATGTCCAGCTACTACGGTGGTTATATGAACGAGACGATTGGATTGCGTGGTTATAAAAACGGATCTATTGCCGGTAATAACTATGACTATGCATACGCGTATATGCGTCTCACAATGGAATTGCGCTTCCCGATTCTATTTGAAAACTCATTCAATGCTTGGTTCTTGGCGTTTGCCGAAGCAGGGAACGCCTGGCGCACTATTGACAATTATAACCCCTTCAACCTGAAACGATCCGCTGGTGTTGGTCTGCGCGTTACATTGCCCATGGTCGGAATGCTTGGTATAGATTGGGGGTATGGATTCGACCGTCCTGACAATTCTCTCCAGCGAGGAGGAAGCAATGTCCATTTTGTACTCGGTCAGGAGTTCTGATCGGTTAAACTCCGTTTGAGAGGCATGTCTAATAAAATAGTTACTAACAAATAAACATGAATGGCGATATGAAACGGTTTTTGATTTTGATCGGCTTTGCACTGGCGATAGCTTTCTCCGGTTTCTCCCAAAAGTTTGCTTTGGTAGATATGGAATATATCCTCAAGAATATTCCTGACTATGAGATGATGAACGAGCAGCTCGATCAGGTTTCCAAGAAATGGCAAAATGAAATCGAAGCTCTGGAGAATGAAGCCCAGTCTATGTATAAGAAGTATCAGAGCGATCTCGTATTCTTGTCTGCAGCCCAAAAGAAAAGTCAGGAAGAAGCCATCGTAAAGAAAGAGCAGCAAGCATCCGAACTCAAACGGAAGTATTTCGGGCCGGAGGGCGAACTGTATAAGAAACGCTCTGATCTGATGAAGCCCATTCAGGACGAGATTTGGAATGCTATCAAAGAGATTGCCAAGCGTAACAACTACCAGATGGTACTTGACAGAGGTACTTCGGGCATCATCTTTGCCAGCCCATCTATCGATATTAGTGATCTTGTTTTGAGCAAGATGGGCTTTAGCAAGTAAAGAATATTACTAACGAATAAATAAACAACACGAAATGAAGAAATTTTTTCTCATGCTTCTGATGGCTCTTCCTTTGAGCCTCTTGGCGCAAAAGGTGGCAGTGGTAAACACTGAGGACATCATTTCCAAAATGCCCGAACAAGTAACCGCTACAAAACAGCTGAATGAATTGGCTGAAAAGTATCGCCTTGATCTTAAGAGTATGGAGGATGAGTTGAACAAGAAGATGGAGGACTTCGTAAAGGAGAAAGATGGTCTTGTGGAGAATATCCGCAATCGTCGTCAGCAGGAACTTCAGGATATTCAAACTCGTTATCAGCAGTCGTACCAAACGATGCAGGAGGATTTACAAAAGCGTCAGCAACAGCTTTTTGCTCCTATCCAACAAAAGGTGGCCGATGCCATCAAGAAGGTTGGTGACGAAGAAAATTGTGCTTATATCATGGAGGCCGGCATGATGCTTTACACCGGCGTCACAGCTATTGACTTGACCGCAAAGGTAAAAGCGAAACTCGGTATCCAGTAATTACATACAAGTCCAAGAGATATTTTAGAGAGTGTGCCTGATCGCGATAGTGCGATTAGGCACACTCTTTTTTTGTACGTGTATAAAAGATTCGTTCGAAGTCTTTTTTTTCGCTTACTCTGTGAAAAATCAGGCACCGGACTATACCAAGATCGGCCGGATCTTTTTACTTCTCCTTTGTTGTTTTATTGCGTGTTTCCATGGCTCTACTCAGGATAAAAGAATTTAAATACCTATGTGTAGGTATATTTATTCCTGTTTTTTCTTGTTTTATTGCCTGTTAGTACCTATTTTTGTGGTGTGAGCCGGACGCTCATCATGTCAATAAAAAGAAAACAACTATGAACAAAAGTATCAAAGGGACAAAGACAGAAAAGCATTTGCTCATGGCATTTGCCGGCGAATCGCAAGCTCGGTCTCGCTATACTTTCTTCGCAAGTGTTGCCAAGAAAGAGGGTTACGAACAGATAGCCGGAGTTTTCATGGAAACCGCTGAGCAGGAAAAAGAGCATGCCAAAAGGTTTTTCTCTTTCTTGGAAGGCGGCATGCTTGAGATAACGGCTTCTTTTCCTGCAGGAATAATCGGTTCCACAGCCGAAAACTTGCGCGCGGCGGCTGCCGGCGAAAATGAAGAGTGGACAGACCTCTATCCGGCTTTTGCAGAAACTGCCGAAGAAGAGGGATTTAAGGAAATTGCAGCCGTATTTCGTCAGGTAGCTAAGGTCGAAGCCGAGCATGAACGCCGCTATCTGGCTCTTTTGGCTCATGTGGAAAATGGATCGTTCTTCGAGCGGACGGAAGAGATCGCATGGCAATGTCGCAATTGCGGTTATGTGGTTACTTCCAAGAAAGCTCCGAAGCTATGTCCTGCTTGCGCTCATCCGCAGGCTTACTTCGAGCCTATGAAAACGAATTACTGAGGATCATTCATATAGAGACGAAGTAATTATCTGATCTCATGTTTTTGAAGGGGGCACCACTCGGGAGAGTCGTGCCTCTTTTTATTCTGTTTGACCCCTCGAATGAGAGGATTTTTTGCTTAGTTTTTCCCTTCCTTTTAGGAGCATTTCTTATATTGGTGTCTCCGGCTGTATTGTCATAGATAAATACACCTAATCCGGCATCCTGATTGTCGAGCGCCATCGTAGTTTCCTTGCCTCGTATATGCAGGGTTAATTCGATATAGTCCGCCTCGCCGTTTATTGCAGGAATTGTAGCTGTACTTCCAGTCTCTCTTTACACACGAGTTCGTGGCGATTGAGAATCCCTTGTATTCCCGGCGAAGATACGTTCTTGGGTGTTGCCATTGTCCGGATCGGTAGAGTATAACGAGGTCGGGCAATCCGAATCTTTCTCGACGTCAGCATCGTTGTCCGTGTCTATATACAACAGTTTATTACCCATCCACTTGGGTGCGAATGAGTCTGTTATGATGACATCTTCAGACAAAACCTGCTGATTACTTCCATCCGCATCCGCGATACTGAGAGGTCCATGCGCTACGTTTTGATTTACATGTGATTAGCAAGCATAGGGCAGACGCAAGTATTGTTCTCGTATAGATTGCTCTCATTGTTTATCTTTTTTAGGTGACCGAGGCTTAGATCGGTAAATGGCTTATTGGTATTCAAAATTCGCAAATAATTTGGTGCATCCCTTTATCTATATACATTTTACACCTGATCTATACCGACCGTTATGATTGTGACCAAAAGGATAATCGGGTACACGTCACACGCTGAGAAAACAAGAAGATATGGTGCCGAAAAACGTGGCGCGGGAACATTTTCGTTTCCGCGCGTAAACTGAAAAATTCTCGCGCGGGAGCGAAAAACTTTTGGTGCCATTTTTTTACAAAAGCGGTTCGATTTTTTCCATAAAAGTGGTTCGTAAATCTGCTTCATCTTTCTCCGCTAACGACTCTGATTGACGTATGGAGAAAAAAAGATCGTCTGCTGTTTTGTTTGCAGATTGAATTCGATCCGGGGCGTTTATGTCATAAGACAGCAAAACAACATGTGTCCCTTTTTTCACTATACGTCAGGGCAAAGGATCGTGATTTCTCTTGTACTGTTTCCCTGTAGCCGTTGCATGGAGTGTCGCTGCCCGACTGTCGATTTTGTGGCTGTAGCTACTTGGATCACAACTAAACGGGGCTGTGGCTGTTATACTCATAAACGAAAAAATCGAATCCTAATTTTGACTACAAAGAAGTATCCGGATATAGCACCCTTCTTAGGGTCTAATCCGATGGGCGGATTTCTGCCGGTCGTCTTGTTGCTCCTGTTACTGCCGAGTGCGGGGATGATGGTGGCATGGACGGCTGCCATTGCTCTCTTTGTAATCATCGGTGGGGTGCTCTTTTTCCGTCGAAAAAGCAAGTACCGTCAGCCGGCCATATTGACTTCTTTGGCTGTACTGCTTCTCTTGTTGCCCACCATATGGCTGCCGGAGGCTTCTCCGCTCATTGGTATTGGCTCGATTCTGACGGCCATACTTCTGGTTTCGGCCGCGGTCAGACTGCTTCGCGGAAGCGGTCCTAAAGAGGCGAACTATACAGACTGTCCGCACAAACGTCTGGTCATGCTGGAGTATGGACGCATTACGGGGAGCATCCTGCGCATATCGCTCTTTTTCCTTTTTCTGATGGGACTTTTGCTCTACTTCAGGGGGGAGAGGATTGCACATGTCTTGCTGTATCTGCCCGGTGTTTCGCTCTTCCTGCTCTATGTATATGAGGTGATTCGTCTCGAATGGGTGCGCAGGGAGATGCGCCGCGAGGAGTGGATACCGATCACTGATACGCAGGGCGAATCCATCGGCCGTATAGCCCGATCCGAGACAGAGGCACTGGCTGATCCTGCTGCCGGCTTACTTCCCGTAGTACGTTTGATAGCCATTTCCGACGGGATGATCTATTTGAGCCATTACTGCAAATGCGATCTTTGTACGGGCGACTGCTATGATACTCCTTTCTTCTCGTGGCTGACCACGGATAAGCATCATAAGGAATTGGCACAAAGTCTTATAGACGAACGATTCTGCGGTGTGAATCGTCTGAGACCGCACTTTTTGCTGCGATATATCCACAATGAAAACGGAAAAGACCGGCTCGTCTATCTCTATTTGGCTCATATGTCCGAACCGAATATGATCTTGTGCGACAAGGATCCGCGAGTAGGCAAATGGTGGCCGGTGGATCAGATCGAAGAGCAGCTTTCGGGTCTGACTTTCGGTCCTTATCTCCGGAGCGAAATGCCTTACCTGAGGCAGACGGTACTGCTTGCCGAGCAGCTCAAGAATCATCACGAATAGAAAAGATCAACCGTACCCCGTCCCCGATCATGATGGAAAACAACCCCGTTCTATATCTTATCCCCGTGCCGCTGGGCGAAACGGATCACACTCGCGTTCTGCCCGAATACAACAGGACTATTGTCCGTAGTCTACGCCATTTCATCGTCGAAAATATCCGTTCGGCTCGCCGTTTCCTGAAAACGGCAGACCGGTCTATCGACATAGATTCGCTCACCTTCTACGAACTCAACAAGCATACTTCCCCGGAGGAGGTCAGCTCTTATCTTCGCCCTATGGCTGCCGGCGAGAGCATGGGCGTCATATCGGAAGCGGGTTGTCCCGCGATAGCAGATCCAGGCGCAGATGTGGTAGCCATCGCACAGCGCAAGGGATTGAGGGTGGAGCCACTTGTGGGGCCGAGTTCGATCCTGATGGGACTGATGGCTTCCGGCTTCAATGGTCAGAGCTTCGCTTTCAAAGGCTACCTGCCCATCGGGGAAAATGAACGTTTGGCTGCTTTCAAAGAGATGGAGACGCGAATCTATAAGTGTCACGAGACGCAGATCTTCATCGAAACGCCTTATCGAAACGACAAACTGGTGGACGAACTCATTCGCCACTGCCGACCGACGACCAAACTATGCATTGCCTCCCATATCTCTTGTCCCGACGAACTGATTCGTACTCGTACCCTCTCGGAATGGAAGAAAGGGAAGCCTGCACTACATAAAATTCCCACCATCTTCTTACTCTATAAATAATAGATGACACCACTACCTCAAGATTTTGTCTCTGCTATGCGCCCACTGTTAGGGAGCGAAGCCGAAGCATTTTTTGCAGCACTCGACAGTCCTGCACCTGTAAGCGTACGTCGCAATCCTAATAAACTGGGCATCGGTACCACTGTCATGGATCTGCCCACCAATAAGCCTGTGCCTTGGTGTCCCCTCGGCACGTATCTGGCTGAGAGACCTTCTTTCACCAATGATCCGGTCTTCCATGCCGGAGGCTACTATGTACAGGAAGCCTCTTCCATGTTTTTGTGGCAGTTGGAACCTCTGCTCGGCGAGTCACCTGTCAGGGCTTTGGATCTCTGCGCTTCCCCGGGTGGAAAGAGTACACTCCTGACCAATATATTGCCGGAGGGCAGCGTATTGGTCAGCAATGAAGTGATTCACCATCGCGCCAATATTCTGGCTGAAAACATGATCAAGTGGGGCTATCCGACTGGTATTGTCACCGAAGCGGATCCCGACAAGTTGAAATCCGTGGGAGAGACTTTCGACTTCATTCTGGTCGATGCTCCCTGCTCGGGAGAAGGCATGTTCCGTAAGGATGAGGCTGCTCGATCCGAATGGAGCCTGCAAAATGTGGAGCTTTGTGCTCGCAGGCAGCAGCGTATCCTCTCTGCCGCATGGGAAATGTTGCAGCCGGGAGGCCTCTTGGCATACAGCACCTGTACCTTCAATACGCTTGAGAACGAAGACAATCTGGCTTTCCTCGTCGATACTTTCGGAGCGGAGCCTGTGGCTTTGGACGTTCTCCCCGAATGGCAGATCGCTCCTCAACTCAAAGGAGAGGCACCGGCATACCGTTTCTTCCCTCACAAAGTTGTGGGTGAAGGCTTTTTCTTCTGCCTCGTTCGCAAACCGGAGGGAGAACCCGTAAGGCATAAGCACCCCAAGAGCAAGGGAAAGAAAAATGTGGAAAAGCATATCCCTCATGGCATCAAATGCTTCGTACATGCTCCCGAAAAATACGAATGGCAGTGGATGGGAGACGAGTATGTGCACGCTCTTACCCCCAATGTGCTCGAAATAGTCGAATGCCTCAAGGCAAATGGCATCAGATTGCATACGGCTGGAATTACGGTAGGAATGCAAAAGGGGAAAGATCTCGTGCCGGCTCCGGCCTTGGCTTTGTCCACGGAAATGGACGACCACTCATTCTTCGATATGGAGTTTTCGCGGGATGAAGCTCTCACCTACTTGGCCCGTCAGTCTGTGACCACTATGCCTGATCTGCCGCTCGGCTTCGTCCTCGCCACATTCCGCAGACGTCCGCTCGGCTTCCTGAAAAATCTCGGCACACGTGCCAACAATCTATATCCGCAGGATTGGCGCATTCGAAATCTCGAAACCTCCGAGGACTGTATGGCAGCCAAAGACTGACCCTCCTCTCTCGTATAGGAAGTATTTCAGATACAAATAATCTGACTGACAGGGAGCCATGCCGAAAGATCGCGGCATGGCTCCCTGCTTTTATACTCGATCAATCTCCGACTCCTGTCGAATAACCGGTCTACACCCGTTCCATGAAAAAGAAACGGGTAGGAAACGACATCCTCCCCGAAAGGCTTCTGTCGAATCCTACCCGTTTGGGTACTAATCGTCTAAACCGCTTTATTTGATCTCCCAAACGTCTCCTTTAAGAAGGAGTTCGTGGAGCTTGCGTATAGGGTTCTTCTGCCGGATCTCTTCGATCTGAGCTTCCACTGCCCTGTCGTAGCAGGGAGCTTCCACGTCGCGGATGACTCCGAGAGCAATAGGCATGCTCTCATCCGTGTAACCCATCATCGCGAGGAGATGGTGCAGCGTTACGTCTTGCTCATGCTTGTCGTGCACGAGTACGTCATCGAGGGTGTAACCGTCTTCGCCTATCGTAACGGCACGAAGCTTGAGTCCTTCCAATACGATTCCCTTATCACGGTTCGCTCCGAAGATCATCTTCTCACCGTGACGCAACGTGATGGTGCGATCGGCGCGCAGGTCTTTGTGTGAGCGGTTCTTATGCGTACCGTCATTGAAGATCACGCAGTTTACCAATACTTCCGTGGCGGCAAAACCTCTATGATTTGCTGAGGCTACGAAGCAGTCCTGCAGGGTCTTCATGTCCACATCGATGGCACGGGCGAAGAAATTGCCGCGAGCACCGAGGATCAGTTCTGCAGGGATGAACGGATCTTCTACCGTACCGTAGGGTGAACTCTTGGATACGAATCCGCGAGCTGAGGTAGGAGAGTATTGTCCCTTGGTCAGACCATAGATACGGTTATTGAAAAGAACCGCATTGATGTCGATATTCCTGCGCACGGCATGGATGAAGTGGTTACCACCGATAGCCAAGCTGTCACCGTCTCCGGATGCGAGCCATACGGAAAGCTCCGGATTGGCCGTCTTCACACCGGTAGCGATGGCTGCACCACGACCGTGAATGGTGTGGAAGCCATAGGTGTTCATATAGTATGGCAAACGCGAAGAACATCCGATACCGGATATTACAGCCGTCTGATGGGGAGGAATCCCTATTTCGGCCATTGCCTTCTGGAGGGTTACTACCACAGCGTGGTCACCGCAACCCGGGCACCAACGCACATACTGATCGCTCTTATAGTCTTTTGCCTCGTACATGGGGCACTTAGTCGTTTCTGACATAATCATTTCTCCTCCATCATTTGCGTGAATACTTCTACCATCTCACTCATAACAAGCGGCTGGCCAGTCACACGGTTGAACTGCAGCGGGTGGAATCCGGGGACTTCGCCTCGCAGATAGAGAGCAAACTGTCCCAAATTCTGCTCGGCAACCACTGCCTTCGGATAGCGTTGCAGTACTTCT
The DNA here is from genome assembly GCF_000765965.1 of Porphyromonas sp. COT-052 OH4946. NCBI lineage: Bacteria > Pseudomonadati > Bacteroidota > Bacteroidia > Bacteroidales > Porphyromonadaceae > Porphyromonas > Porphyromonas sp. COT-052 OH4946. The sequence continues at coordinate 121,605 of NZ_JQZY01000024.1, read as the reverse complement.
GCCGTATTCTTGGGAAGCGGATTGATAAAGCGGAAGTGAGCCAAAGCCACCTTCTTGCCGGCTTTGCGCATACGCTCCATTGTCTCATAGAGGTGGCCATAGGTACCGCCCCAACCGATGATCAACAGCTCGGCATCGTCCTTATCGCCGTGTACTTCCAAGTCAGGAATATCCTGGGCAATAGCTTGAACCTTAGCTTCACGTGTAGCGACCATCTTGGCGTGATTATCCGGATTGGTGCTAATGGCACCGGTCACATAGTCTTTCTCCAGACCGCCCAGGCGGTGCTGGAAGCCTTCCTGTCCGGGGATAGCCCAATAGCGGACGTGCGTCTCTTCATTTCTGAAGTAGGGTCTCCACTTGGCTTCGCCCTTATACTGATCCACATAGGGAGGATGGATATCGGGATATGATTGGGGATCGGGGATTCTCCATGCAGAGGAGCCGTTAGCGATGAAAGCATCCGTCAGCAGGATAACCGGCGTCATATGCTCCAAAGCTATCTTACATGCCCAGAAAGCAGCGTCGAAGCAGTCTGACGGTGTAGTGGCAGCTATGACAGGGATGGGGCTTTCTCCATTACGTCCGAACAAGGCTTGCAACAAGTCGGTCTGTTCGCTCTTGGTCGGCAAACCGGTCGAAGGGCCACCACGCTGAACGTCCACCAATACGAGAGGAAGCTCGGCCATTACTGCCAGACCGAGGGCTTCGCTCTTCAGAGCCAAACCGGGGCCGGAAGTGTTGGTTACTGCCAGATTGCCGGCAAAGGATGCACCGATAGCCGTACAGATACCGGCGATTTCGTCTTCGGCCTGAACCGTTTTTACACCCAAAGATTTCAATTTGGCCAGCTCGTGCAGGATGTCTGTAGCCGGAGTGATGGGGTAACTGCCGAGGAAGAGGTTGAGATTGGCATGTTCGGCAGCGGCAACCAGACCATAAGCTGTGGCTTTGTTTCCGCTGATATCCATATATACCCCGGGTGTTTGTTTGCGACCTTCGATTCGATAGATCGTAGCCGTAGCATGGGTATTATGTCCATAGTTGAAACCATCTGCAAGAGCCTTGATATTGGCATTGAGGATAGCTTCTTTCTTGCCGAATTTTCTATTCAGATAGTCTTTGGCATGCTGTGTAGGACGGTCGAACAACCAACATACGAGACCGAGTGCAAACATATTCTTGCAGCGGAGGGCTGCTTTCGCATCGAGACCGAATTCTGCGGTAGACTTCTTCACCATGGATGAAATGGGTACGGTGAAGAGCTCTTGTGTCGTAAGCCCCAACTCGGTCATGAAGTCTTCAGAGGCAATTTCTGCTTTCTCCAAATCAGATGCCATGAAAGAGTCAGAGTCGATAATAATAATGGAGTCCCGTCTTACGTGCGTCCGGTTAACTTTGAGAGCGGCAGGGTTCATGGCTACGAGAACGTCAGCCAAATCGCCGGGAGTACGTACCAGATCGGTTCCGATGTGCACTTGAAATCCGGATACTCCGCCCAATGTCCCTTGTGGAGCACGAATTTCTGCCGGATAGTCTGGGAAAGTGGAAATGGTGTTGCCAAACACCGCCGAAAGGTCGGAGAATATCGTTCCGGTCAGCTGCATCCCATCTCCGGAGTCGCCGCAGAATCGGACTACAACATCTTTCAGCGTTTTTACGGTAGTTTTTTCCGTCATAGCATACTGAGTTTGATAAGGTGGATTTTACCAGAATGCGACGAGCCCTATCAAATAATTTTCAGGTGATAAAGACCAATCGCAACGGCCGCAAAGTTCCGATATTTTTTTCATTCACAAGACATTCCGCTCCAAAATATTTGGATTCCATGCCTGTCCGCGAGAGAAAAGAATGCGGCGAAGGCTTCTTCGCAAATCGCATTTCAACATCAAAAGGATGGCACCCCGAGACTTATTCCTGTTTGCCTGCTCTGCGGCAAACAAAATGTCGCAAAAGGATACTTTCTCCATGCAAGTTGTTTTTACTTGTCAGAGCATGAAAAAGCGATCGATCGAAGTGATTCTTTTTTTCGGTTTTTCCCGTTTTGCTTTTCCGACTGAGATCGAAAGGGTATGAATTTGCTCCAAATAGATGACAGAGGCCTGTTGCAGGGTTGACGCATCAAAAACAGCTTTCTAAGCACTTTTATAGTCGCTAAAGCTCCGTTAGTTATGTACCATTTTATTGGAAAGCCTCTGCATGGCCCCGGACCCTACGAAGAAGAAGTGTTCGATCCGTCAGGAAAAGTCGAACCACAAATCAGAAGAAAGTGGTTCCGGAAATCCTGAAAACACGCGCGTAAAAAATTTCGTTTTGGTTCGAGAACAAAAAAAATCTCGCGCCAAAACGAAAAAAATCTCGCGCCACGTTTTGCGGAGCCATACTCCACAAAATTGACGAACGATAGTCTCGTGTGCTATAAAATATTGATAGTCGATACAAAAGAGGCACCCGCCTGAGTTCGATTGCGAACTTCGGCGGGTGCCTTATCCGTTTGCACAGGGATGAGAGGGATTCTACATCCTTATGCGATTATATTCCCCTTATTCCTCTTATCGGAGGGAACTTGTACCACGTTTTAGAGGAAGTGTACTTTGCCGGTGGACATTTCGTAGATGGCTCCGCAGATCTTGATCTTACCCTCCTCTTCCAGCTTCTTGAGGATCGGACTATCCCGACGGATTTCGTCCATGGTTTGAATCACATTTTCCTTGACCACTGCATCGGCAAATTCCTTGTTGGCATAGGTGCGCTCGCCCATGTACTGAGTAGCCTCGACGGAAGGCTTGATCTCCTCCATCAGAGAAGTAATGTTGCCCATCTCGACTCCTTTGATAGCAGACTTGATGGCGCCACAATCCTCATGGCCCAGTACGAGCAGCACTTTAGAGCCCGACACTTCGCACGCGTATTCCAAACTGCCAAGCATATGGTCGTCTACGACATTGCCGGCCACACGACCGACGAACAGGTCTCCGATCCCCTTGTCGAAAATGTATTCCACCGGTACGCGGCTGTCGATACAGGAGAGGATGATGGCTTCGGGGAATTGCCCTTCGAGACCGGCCACGGCTTGAGCATTGAGGTCACGAGGGAGCTGTTTGTTGGCCACATATCGGGCATTGCCCTCCTGCAAGCTTACAAGTACAGCTTCGGGAGTCAGTCCTTGCTGAATGTCTTGCGTGAGTACCTCGCTGATCCGTCCCTCTACGGCGGCGGTAGGAGTGTCGGATTTTGTCTGCGTAGTTTGGTTGCCGCATGCTACAAGCATTGCCATTGCAGCAGAGAACAAAACGATCTTCTTCATAATCTTTTCGTTGTTAATGATGAATGAATAATGTTAAACCTTACCTGCATACTATGATGAACACTGTCGGGATTTCCCCAACTCATTGTTTGATAGCCATATAGACGCTCGGTACAAACATAACATTTTTCCCTTATTTCGATCGATTATAGAAGATTACGCCGATTCCGTACTTCTCCCGAGGTCTTTCATCCGGCAACGCCCGGATTTTTTTTGATCACAGTGTGTACGATACATGACCTCTCGCACGTTTCTTTAGCAAAGCACGATCAAGGGCTAATCTATTTTTCAAACCTCACATAACGATGAAACAGAAAACACCATCAGCCGTATTCACTTTGCTCCTCGTCTTAACAGCCTTTTTATCCATTTCGGCTTGTGGCCGTCAGAGTGACAAACACAAAGAAGTCCTCACCGTGCAAGATTTCGGCTCTCCCGTGGAGCTTGTCCCTATCCAAAGCGGCAACGTTGCCAATGACCGACGTCTCTATGGGCTAACAGATTGTGATGAGTACCTGTTAGCCTATACATCCGGCGAAACACATGCCATTAAGCTGATACGCAAATCGGATTTTCAGGTGCAGGATTCCATCTGCCCTCTTGGAGAAGGGCCGGAAGAATATCTTGGATTAGAAATTTGCAGGTACGACTATTCCACCGGTAATCTGTTCGTTCTGGAGTCCGATAAATCTCTTTTGAGAGAAATCAATATCGAAGAAAGTGTACATGCAGGTAGCACCGTAGTCAAAGGAGAGCGTTCGTACGCGAAATCAGGCAGACGTTTGTGGAGCCTATTTGTCGCTAATTCGGGCAGACAGTTGGCTTGTACAATAAACGATGGCTCTTTTTTTTATTACGAGATACAGCCGGGAAAGCCAATAAAAGAAGAGAACCTGCGCTCGGCTCCGATAGAGCTTGCCGAATCACTCAAGCCGAATACCCCATACATCACGCAAAGTCTTTCGGCCTTTAACCCCGAAAAAGAGGTTGCTTTTATCTCTTATGCCAATATGCGTCGGTTCGATCTTATCAGCGTAGAGAAGGGCTTGCTGAATACGCTCTACTTCAATGAGAAGAAATCGGCCAATCAAACCGCTGAAGAAATGAGCGAAATGTATCAGTGGTATCCTTGGGGGATCGCATCCACCAAAGAACATATCTACCTGGGCTATGCATTGGAAGAGAGGAAGAGTGAGGAGGAAGAGTTAGAACAGACACATATCCTCGTATTCGACTGGGAGGGCAATCCCGTTAAGCATCTCGTACTTCCAATTCCGGCAAGGAGTTTTACCCTAAGCCAAGACGGCAAGAAGCTCTACACCCTAAATGAAAGCGAAACCGAGCTGAACTCCATCAGTGCGTATGACATTAAATAAGAATTTGCCCATTTGTTCTTTATGATGGGTGAAAGCATAATAGTTATAAAGAGTAATGAAAAGATTATTTGTTTTGATTGTGTCAATCTTGGTCACATGTGCGTTCTCTGCGTGTAAGTATTCAGCTCATAGCAGTCAAGAGGTAATTGTTACTGCAGGAGATTTCGGCCCTGCCGAAATCCTGCTGCCTTCTAAGACAGAGAGGATGGCTTCGGCTCAAGATCCTTTTTGGATAATTGATTGTGGAGATTTTTTAGTTTCGCACGATGAAGTCGATAACCATGCTTATATTGTAATTCGGAAATCCGATCTCCGTGTTGCAACGCTTCTTTGCCCGATAGGAGAAGGTCCGGAAGAATATCTTGACCCAATGCTCAGTTTTTACAGCTATGAGAATAAAACCCTGTCGATATTTGATCCGGACAAATCTTTGTTATCAACAATAGACATCAATAAAAGCGTCGAAACGGACTCGACAGTGGTTGACAGCTGGGTGTCTTTTGTAAAAACGGGAAAACGAATACATCGATTGTTTACAGCAGCGTCCGGAGACCAATTGGCCTATGTATTTGAAGGACTTAACTTTGCTTTTTACCGAGTATCTCCTGAAAAGCAATTGATGGATACGGATCTTTGCTCACCCAAAATAAATCTCTTAGAGAAAAACAAGAGTCAAGAGCTATATGTAGCTCAGAGTTTACAGGCATTTGATGAGAAAAAAGGCGTGTTTTTTGCGGCTTACTCTGCAATTCCACGGTTCGATCTGATCGACATCAAGAATGGCTGTCGAAAAAAAACCTTTTTTGAACGAAAAGTATCTCCGGATCAAGCTGCTGAAATACTCAAAGAACGAAACACTCGATACACTTGGAGTATAGCTTATAGTGCAGAGCATGTATATGTAGGTTATTATATGGATGTACAGTCTTATGAAGAGGATAATTCCACTCATATCCTCGTATTCGACTGGGAGGGCAATCCCGTTAAGCATTTCGTACTCCCCATTCCGGCAAAAAGTTTTGCCGTAAGTCAAGATGGCAAGAAGCTCTACACCCTAAACGAAAGTGAGACCCAACCGAACTCCATCAGCGTGTATGATATCTAAACAGAGCTTTGCTTATTTATATCTTTTTTATACCTTTCCGGCAAATTGGAATCGACATGCAGAAACGATGGATTTATGAGCACTAAAATCAAATTGAGCATTCTTATCCTTCATACTCTTTTTAGCCTTTTTTCCTGTCAGGGAAAAGCAAGTAAAAATGCTGAGGACCTAGTCGCCTATTGGTTTGATAGGGAAATTATTATTCCCGACTCGTTGGTTTTCACTCGCTTTGCTACTGATACTGTTCCTTTCGATTACAGACAGAAACCATATAGAATTCTTGTCTATGGCGATTCTACCGGGTGCACCGGGTGTGAACTACAACTGAAGGGATGGATGCGACTGATGAAAGAGCTTGAAGAGATTGCTCCTAATCAGATAGAGTACCTTTTTATTCTCTTTCCTAATGACAAGCAGAAACTAAAGACAATCTTACAAAATGAGCGATTCTATTATCCCGTTTGCATAGACGAATGTGACAAAACCAATACATTGAACCGCTTCCCGAAACAAAAGGAAGCTCATACATTCCTATTGGATTCAAGCAATAAAGTAAAAATCATAGGAAATCCTGTATATAACCACGAGATTGAAAAGTTATACAAAAATGAATTAGGAACCTTTGCAAGAAAAAAAATCGACAAAGAAGAGAGGCTTCCAATTACCAATATTCATCTGTCTACCAAAGATATCTGGTATGGACAACTGACTAAAGGTGACACTATCGAAAGTGATGTATTCCTCTACAATAGAGGAGAGCATTCATTCAAGATAGAGAAAATAATAGTTTCATGTGACTGTACTGCGACTTGGATATCTAAAGGATTGGTTGAATCCGGCGACTCAGCTCGTTTACATATACGTTTGGTTGCAGAAGAAGAAGGGGACCTCTTTAGAACTGTTGCTATACATGGGAATATTTCATCCTCTCCTTTAGTGGTATCACTAAGTGGAAAGGTTATTAGTATTAATCATAAAAAACAAGAAAAATGAAAGCAAAAGGTATTAGGATTGCAATCATTGCAATCGCAGGGGTAGGTCTATTCGCCTTCCAGGGAATGAAACAAGAGAGTGCGCAATCAGCTAATGCACAGGCCTTTGGAGTTGATCCTATAGAAAAGACATGTTGTTATTACAAACATGAATCAGGAGGTAAAACCATTATAGAATGTGGTTCTTGTAAAGTAATCAGAAATGCAAAAGGAATAAATGTAAAAGAAGGAAGTTGCCAGATACCTGGAGTTGATCCTGCGCCCACTACTGAATTAGAATCATAATTAAGAATTATATCTATAGTTTGCCTGTTTTGTCTGTTCCATTTTAGCGTTTGGTTTTAAATTGCCACTCTCACTAGAATGGAACAGACATCAAATCAAAAAAATAATGAATAAAAAAAATACACTAATATCCATATCTTTACTTTTCCTGGCTGTATCTGCATGTAAAAATCAAGATCATACCTACAATGAAATATTAGCAATAAAAGATTTTGGTTCTCCTATTGCTCTTACAGGAGATAAGGTTGCCAGCATTACAAATGAAGTTCCCCTCTATGGTTTGACAGATTGTGGAGATTACCTTTTATCGAGAATCACAACTAAACAGACATACGCCTTTAAATTGATACGAAAATCGGATTTTCAGGAGATACTTTCGATCTGTCCATTGGGGGAAGGGCCTGAAGAGTATTTCGATCCAACTGAATGCGAATATAGCTATTCAACAGATAATGTCTTAATTCTGGAATCGGACAAGTCACTCTTGAGGGAAATCAATATCACCGAAAGCCTACAGGCTGGTAACACTGTAGCCAAAAGTCAAAGTTCATACAGGAAATCTGGCAAACGTATTTGGAATTTGTTTGTCTCTAATTCTGGAAAGCAGTTAGCATATATATTAGAAAGTGGCTATTTCTCTTATTATGAAATACAGCCAGAAAAGCAGTTGTTAGAAAAAGACCTACGCTCGAATCCGATAAAGCTAGCTGAACTATACAAACCCAATGCTATATATATATCCCAAAGTCTTTCCACCTTTAATCCACAAAAAGGAGTTGCTTTTGTCTCTTATGAGAACTTGCGCCGATTTGATCTTATTAGCATAGACAAAGGGTTACTAAAAATCTTCTATTTTAATGAAAAAAAAACGCCCAATGAAGCAGCTGAAGCCATGGGAAAATTATACCAATGGTATAACTGGGACATCGCATCGACTAAAGAGTATATCTATCTGGGTTATGCATTGGAAGAGAGGAAGAGTGAAGAGGAAGAGTTGGAACAGACACATATCCTCGTATTCGACTGGGAAGGCAATCCCGTTAAGCATCTCGTGCTTCCAATTCCGGCAAAAAGTTTTGCCGTAAGTCAAGACGGCAAGAAACTCTATACCCTAAACGAAAGCGAGACCCAACCGAACTCTATCAGCGTGTACGATATTAAATAGGGAATTTCTCATTTGTTTTTTATACCTTTCGGGATACGTTTGAATAACGTGCAAAAATGATGTGTTTATGAATATCAAAACTAAACCGAGTATTTTGATTCTTAGATTTAGTCCATCGAATCTCAAGTGTTACGGATTACGTTTGCTATGCATATGTTGAAAGAAATAAAAGGAAAATACATCCTATTTGCTTTATTGCTCCAAACAGTGCTTTTTTCATGTACAGCTAAACCTGAGATGGAGGAATTAGTTACTGCCGAGGACTTCACTATGGGAAGCCTTGAAGGAGGGGTAAAATTTGTATTGCCGGATTCTTTGTTTACCGCCTATGCATTGGATGATGTGGGCGATTATTTGCTTGCTATGGTGCCGGACAGGCCTTATCACTATTATCTACTTGATAAGGCTGATCTCTCTATCGTGACAGGATTGTGCCCACAGGGAGAAGGGCCGGAAGAGTATTTGTCTCCCAGTGTCACTTACAATGCGGACGAGAATACACTGACTCTGATGGAACGAGATAGATCGAGACTCTCCATAATAGATATTGCTGCCAGTGCAGCTCAGAAAGAGACTGTCGTGAAAGCGCAAACGAGTTTTGCGAAAACAGGGAAAGCCGTATTTCGTGTATTTGGCACACGTTCACCCTATCCAGCTTATATCTTGGAAGGGATGACGTTCGGGCTGTATTCGCTTGTGCCGGACAAGCAGTTGCAAGAGACCGATCTGTTATTGCCGCCTGTGAAGTTACCCGAATCTCTCCAGAGGGCATCGCTTTATATGACGCAAACTACACATGTATATAGTAGCATTAAGCATACCTTGTTTGCTGCCAACCTCTACTTCCCCCGTATAGATCTGATCGATACGGAAAGCCGTGGGGTCCGCAACTTTTATCTTAACAGCAAAATTGAACCGGAGAAAGCCGCAGAAGGAGATAGGGTTTCCTATGTATGGGGAATAGCAGGAACAGATCAATACGTGTATGTGGGTAGCACTAATCGACCAAATGCGATGATGGGGGATTGGGAGCAAAAAGAAATCTACGTATTCAATTGGGAAGGACGCCCCGTGAAGCGATATAAGCTTCCACGATCGGGTAGTTCTTTTACTGTCGACAATCAAGATAGCAAGCTCTATGTGCTGATTCAGGACGAAGAGGGAACAGAGGTCTACAGATACGACATCAAATAAGAAAGTACAAAAAAAAGCCATGCAGCTATCCGGATACAGAGTAGTATGGTTGCCATTTATATTCTTGATGGCACTGAGCGTAGTAGGATGTAATGGTGGCAAGAAAAAGACTGCCGATACATCATCAGGTGAGGATATGGAACTGTTCACCTCGGGTGGAGATACCATCGATGTGCAGATCGCCGAACTCAAGCTCGGGCCTTTCGACAGACAAATAGTGAGCCATGGAAAACTGCGTGCTCGCGAAACAGCTGTCTTGCAGTTCGAGGACAGCCGGCAACCCCTCCATCGCCTCTACGTCCGCAACGGACAGCACGTAGTCCGAGGACAAAAAATAGCTGCCATCGACGACCGTAGAGCTTTGCTCGAGGTGCAAAAGAGTGAAGACGAATTCAAGCAACGCGAGCTGGATTTGCAGGATGTACTGGTCGGCATGGGTTATTCTCCCCATGACAAATCCGAGATTCCTGCGGACAAATTGGCCCTGGCCTGCATCAAAAGCGGATACAACATAGCCGAAAGCAATTACAAACAAGCCCAACTCCGACTAAAGCATGTATGTCTGAGTGCACCCATCAGCGGTGTGGTCGCCGATCTGCATGCACAGGAGCATACCATACCCGAATCTGGCAAACCCCTCTGTCGCATCATCGGAGACAGTGGTTTCGAGGTAGTCTTCGAGGTGTTGGAGAGCGAGCTTAGTGCCATCCGAACAGGCGAACGAGTGGAAATCCGCCCCGTAGCTTTGAGGGACGTAACGACCGAAGGCGTTTTACAAGAGATCAATCCCTCCGTAGACGATCGTGGTATGGTACAGGTATCCGCCGGCCTGCGGAATCCTTCCAAGAACCTTTTCCACGGTATGAATGTAGAAGTACGGATCAATCAGCGTATGGAGGAGCGTATGGTAATTCCTAAGAGTGCCGTGGTACTCCGTTCGGACAAGCCGGTAGTATTTTCCGTTCGTAATGGCACTGCTGCATGGAACTATGTGGATATAGAAGCTGAGAATGCCGAGAACTATTGTATCGTGAGCAAGACGCTCAAGCCGGGTGAGATGATAGTTGTAGACGGCAATGCCAATCTGGCACACAAGACTCCTGTGGCACTCCGCCGATAGAGAAGAAGACTAATCGTAAAAGCTCCATACCTACGTGATACGCTTTTTGGTCAAGCATCCCGTCTCCGTCATCATGTCCTTCCTCCTATGTTTCATATTAGGAGTGGCGGCTTATTTCTTCTTGCCGGTTTCCCTACTTCCGGACATCGCTATTCCGGAGATAACCGTCAGGATTGACAGCCCGGGACATTCGGCAAGAGAGATAGAAGACGCAGCAGTCAGCCCACTACGCAACCGCCTGCTCCAAGTGGGTGGGCTGTCGGACATCAGGAGCGTAAGCAGGGATGACCATGCTTTCATTTGCTTAAGGATGAATTACGGAGTGGATACGGATCTTGCCCTGATCGAAGTGAACGAGAAAGTGGATGCAGCTATGGGTGCACTCGGCAACAGGATCAAGCGTCCCGTTGTGCTCAAAGAAAATGCCTCGGACATCCCCGTTTTCTACCTGAATATATCCTTGCGCGATGACGCTGACGAAGAAGTCGGATTCCAACAGCTAAGCGAGTTCGTGGAAGAAGTGGTTCGCCACCGTTTGGAGCAGCTCCCCGAAGTAGCCATGACGGATATGACCGGCACCGTAAGCAGAGAACTGAGGATCATCCCGGATCGTCCGAAACTGCTCTCTCTCGGCTTTACCCTTAGCGATATAGAGAGGGCTATAAGAGGAGGCAATATCTCTGCCACGCAGATGCAAATAGAGGACAGGCAACTCGTTTTCAGGGTGAATCTGAACAACAAGCTCGGCAGTATCGATGACATACGTACACTATATGTCCATCATGGCGATCGCTTTGTGCCGCTGCACATGTTGGCAGACATCCGCGAAGAGGTAGCACAACCTCGTGGCTACTCCATCATAGACGGTAGGCGTGCTATTTCCCTTGCAGTGATCAAGCAGTCCGATGCCTCGATGCAGAGTTTGCGCAAGGCCGTATCGGTATTGACAGGTGAGCTGCAGGCGAAGCATCCCGATATGGTATTCGACATCAATCGGGATCAGACGGAACTGCTGGATTATACGATTTCCAATCTGTCCGGCAGTCTGCTGATCGGCTTCTTCCTTGTCTGTGCAGTGACGCTCCTGTTCATGGGAGATTTTCGCTCTTCGGCGGTGATCGGCATCAATATGTTCGTCGCGCTGGTATGCAGCCTGTTCTTCCTGTACCTCTTCGGCCGAACACTGAATATCATTTCCCTGTCGGGGCTGATCATGGCATTAGGATTGATGATAGACAACAGTATAGTCGTCACCGATACGATCACATATTACCGCCGAACGGGACTGTCTACCGAAGATGCCTGCGTGAAAGGGACAAAAGAGGTAATCACCCCACTCCTCAGTTCGGGACTCACCACCATAGCGATTTTCCTCCCCCTTGTATTTCTTAGTGGAGTGGCCGGCGTGTTGTTTCTGGACGAAGCCATAGCCGTTTCCGTCGGGCTGTTCACTTCGTACATAACAGCCATCATCCTCTTGCCGGTCAATTACAAACTATTCTATCCCTTCGCCTATCGTGATAGAAAGGAGACATTGTTGTATCGTATAACGACTGCATCCAACACGGGCCTCAATCGATTCTACGATTCGGGACACTCCTTTTTTCAGAGGCATAGCACTATACCGCTGATCTTGTTCGTGGTAGCCATACCCCTCTGCGCCGGACTTTTCTTTTTGATCGAAAAGAAACAAATGCCGGCACTCCCTCACACAGAGACAACGGCTACCATCGACTGGGGAGAACCCGTAAGCGCGCAGTTGAATAGGCAGCGTAGCGAGGAACTGCTTGCCCGGATGCAACCCTTCCTGCGTCAAGGTGCTGCCTATGCCGGGGAACAACAGTTTCTATTCAATGGCAGCCAAGACATCGCAGATACCGAAACGGTACTTCATCTCAAAGCAGAGGACGAAAAAGGCATCGAGCGAGCAGAAGCAGAACTGCGCAAGCATATCGGCGGTAAATATCCTAAGGCACAGTTAGAGATAACTCCTGCGGCATCCATATTCGACCGCATCTTCGATACTCGCGAACCCGAACTGCTTGCACGCCTTTACCCTGCTTCGAAAGAGGAACTGACTGTCGAGAAGGTGCAGCAGCTCACCCGATCGATAGGTTCAGCCACGAAGGAATCGGCTGCTCCCATCCGCATAAGCGACCAAATAGATCTGTCCATCGACATGCGTCTGCTACACCTCTACGGCATAGATATGTCATCTGTGAAGCAAGCCTTGCAGACGGCTTTTCACCAAAATGAAATCATCGAACTGACGGCTTCCAAGCAGCATCTGCCCGTCATCCTGACGGACAAATCGCAACCCATAGAGGATATTTTGCGAATGACCTTCGTTCGGGGTTTTTCCCCGGACAAGAAAAGCGAGTCCTCCATTCCACTTGCATCTCTAATGACCGTAAACCGGAGCAAAGGGCTGAAAGAGATTGCAGGAGGCAAGGGCGGTGAATATCTGCCATTGGCCTATGAGAGTCCGGACGCTCCGGAGAAAATTATGCAGCAGACCCGGGACATCATCGATAAGGAGAAAGGCTGGCATGTAGACTTCGCAGGATCATTTTTCAGCAACAGGCAAATGCTTCGAGAGCTGAGCTTCGTTTTGCTGCTCTCTCTACTGCTCATGTACTTCATTTTGGCCGCTCAGTTTGAGAGTTTGCTACAACCTGTAATCGTCCTAATGGAGATACCGATCGATATAGCTCTTACCCTGCTTGTTCTTATACTCACGGGCAATACGCTCAATCTCATGAGTGCCATCGGTATCGTAGTCGCATGCGGGATCATCGTCAATGACTCCGTTTTGAAACTAGACATGATCAATAATCTGAGACGACAGGGTATGCCCCTCCAAGAAGCCATCCATACGGCAGGAGCGAGACGGCTCCGCTCCATCGTCATGACCAGCTTGACCACAATCATTGCCCTGGTGCCCACGCTCTTCGCTTCGGACTTCGGCTCTTCGTTACAGAGACCTCTGGTTATCGCTCTTATCAGTGCCATGTTTTTCGGCACACTCGTCAGTCTTTTTGTAATTCCGCATATTTATGCTTTCATCTATAGCAAACGCTCGCATGAGATCAGTGAAGAAAAGTAAGCTCTCCCTTCTATTCCTCTTGTTTTGTACTCCGCTCTTGGCTTGGGGACAGAGGTCGGGTGTACTACAAGTAAGCATAGATGACATAGTGACAATGAGTCGACACAATACCCCCGGGGAACAGCAAGCTCGCAACCGGTTTCTGTCCGAATACTGGACATACCGCCAATTCCTTGCCAACCGAAAGCCACGGGTTTCTCTCGAATCCATACCAGTTTCTTACAGCAGGAGCTACATCAAACGATACAACTCTGCATTGAATATAGACGAATACCGCCCATCCACCACTTGGAACTCTTCGGTAGGGATCAATTTGGAGCAAAACATCGACTTCCTTGGCGGTACTTTCTCTCTCAGTAGCGATTTGTCCTACATGAAGAATATAGGAGATCCCGGCTACAAACAATACAATGCCGTTCCCGTAGCTATCAGATACAGCCAAAGCCTACTGGGATATAACGAATTCAAGTGGGAGAAAAGACTGGCTCCGCTGCGCTACAAAGAAGCTGACAAGACCTTTGTCAAAACGCTGGAAGAGAACACCTACAAGATACTGGCCGCCTACTTCGACGTAGCTATGGCAAAAGAAGAATATGCCATGGCTATGGAAAACGTGAGCAATAGCGATACGCTCTACAGACTGGGGGAAAAGCGTTTTGCCATAGCCTCCATTTCCAAATCGGACTTGCTGGCTCTCAAACTCGACAAACTCAATGCAGGCAACAGCCTGCTACATGCCCGAACGGCACTCAGAAAGAGCTATTCTTCTCTGATCAATCTATTGGGGCTGCCCGAGGATACCGAAATAGATCCGATGCTGCCTGCATCCGTACCTGAACTCAGGATCTCGCGAGAGCAGGCAATCGAATCGGCACGCAAGAACAATCCGGAGCTATTGCAGGCCACGAATAATCTGATCCGGTGTGAACAATCGGTGACAAAAGCATCATTGGAGCGATGGTTCTGTGTAGACTTATCGGCCGGTATCGGCTTCAATCAGGTGTCGGAAGCCTTCGCCGGTGTCTACAAACATCCGTTGCGACAAGACATGGTCTCCATATCTCTGAGTATTCCTCTCATCGACTGGGGCATGAAAAGAGGGAGATATAATATGGCCAAAAGCGACTACCGCGTAGCTCTATCCGACATGCGATTGAAAGAAACAGATCTCCTCCGCGACATAGCCATCACCATCGACGAGATCGAAATGGAGACCGACCTATTCAAAGCCGCAGAGGAGGCTGTGCAGCTGGCAAAGGAGTCGTACTCCTATGCCCGGGAGCGATTTGTCCTCGGCAAAGGGAGCCTGAACGATATGCTCTTGGCGCGAAGCAGAAATGCCGAAGCTCGCAAAAATGCGATTCTATCTATGAAAAACTTCTGGCTCAGCTACTACAAACTAAGGATGCTGACGCTGTATGACTTCATCGACGGACTGGATCTGACTGCACCCGTATCGGAAGAGTAGTCACCGGGCGATCGAAGAAAAGGAGAAGAGAAGAAAAAGATGAAAGAGTCTGCACGCAAAACCTCTTCATTCACCGTCATAGTCGTCTTCGTATGCTTGACGTTGATAGGACTGGCGTTGGGCAGCCTGCTTCCTGTCAAACTCCATCCGGATCACAGTATGCCGGAGCTAACGATCTCTTTCAGTATGCCGAAAGCATCGGCCGCTCTGGTGGAATCCGAACTTACCTCTCCTCTTGAAAAGGCTTTGTCCGGTGTCCCCGGTCTTACGGGCATATCCTCCCATTCGAGCGATGGGATGGGTGTGATACGGTTGAGATTCGACAAATATGCGGATATTGAAAGAGCGCGTTTCGAGGCCTCTACCCGTATCCGTTCGATCCGGTCCGAATTGCCTCATACGGCCGGCTATCCCACGATTCGCACGGGGCGCACCTCCGACCAAGATGCCAAAACCGTTCTATCCTATTCCATAGGCGCACCCCATGCCTCCTCGGATATTGAGGCAGAAGTGGAGAGACACATCCTTCCTCTGCTCAGGGAGGTGGATGGTATAAGCGACATCATTCTTACCGGCGGCCGGAAACAAGAGTATCTTTTGGCCTACGATCCCGAACAAATCAGAGTCTTAGGGATCAGTCCCGATGACATAGCTATGGCTATCGGCTCGCACTTTCGAAACGATTTCATCGGTTTGGCCGGAATACCCGACTCCGTCGGAGGAGAGAGCCATATCCGCATCCGCCTGTTAGAAGAGGCGAACGACACTTTCGATCTCTCCCGTATTTTCGTTCTTGCCAAGGACAATTCTCTGATTCCGATCAGTCGGCTGCTGACGGTAAGACAGAAAGAGATTCCCCGACGGGAATATTACAGAGTAAATGGGCTGAATAGCATCTATCTTCGAATCCTATCTTCTTCGTCCGCCAATCAGATAGCACTCTCCAAGCAAATAGACCGAATCATGGATGATACCCGAAGGGAACTTCCTCCAGGTTATCGGATAACCAAACTCTTCGATTCGGCCGAGAGTATCACCCTGGAACTGAACAATATATTTGTGCGATCCGGTATCACCATCCTCCTCCTACTGCTGTTCACACTGATCACCACGCGCAACGTGCGCTATATGGCTACGGTGACCATCAGCCTGATCGCCAACGTAGCCATAGCCTTTGCTTTCTATTACCTTTTCGGCTTGGAAATACAGCTATATACGCTTGCTGCCATTACGATCTCTTTGAGTTTTATCATAGACAACAGCATTGTCATGATCGAGCACCTCCTTCGGAGAGGCGACAGGTCGGCCATCACAGCCATATTGGCGGCTACGCTTACTACCGTCTCGGCTATGATTATCGTCTTCTTCCTGCCCGAAGCACAGCAGAAGAACCTCGGAGATTTTGCTCGCGTCATTATCATCAACCTCTGTGTATCCATCATCGTAGCTCTCTTCCTCGTTCCGGCCCTGTTCGAACGTCTCTCTTTCTCTTCCCGACGAACAAGTCGCTCCCCACAAAAGAAAGTCGGAACCATTCGTATGCTTTCGTTTTACAGCACTCTCTCCTCTTTCTTGTATCGACGCAGAAGATGGGTTTTCATCGGATTTGTCTTCCTCTTCGGTCTTCCCCTTTTTCTGCTTCCTAAAGAATTAGAGGGCGATACCGACTTAGCCCGACTATACAACGATACGATAGGCTCTACTGCTTACAGGAAAATCCGCCCCTATACTGATGTTGTATTGGGAGGATTTCTCCGCCCTTTCCTCATGCAAATATCCTCCGGATCGGAAAAGAAATGGGAGAAGCCCGTGATCCAAGTAAATGTGAAAATGCCGGCAGGCAGTACCGCCGATGCTACGAACGAGTATGTGACCAAGCTGGAACGATTCCTCGCTCAAGCCAACGGGATTTCTTACTTCGAAGCCTCGGTGACAGGGGAGAGAGCGGCATCGATCGGCATCCATTTCAAAGACAGCCACGCTCGAGGCAATTACCCTTACGATCTGCACCAAGGTCTGATCGGTCGGATATTGAGTATCGGGGGTGGTTATTGCAGGACGTATGGACTGGAAAATGTGTCTTTCAGCAACATCCGTGAGAAAGAATACGGCTCGAATGCTATCAAGCTCACGGGGTACAACTACGATGTCCTGCTCGCTCAGGCACGACTCGAAGCTACACGACTGTCCGCCAAAGCGGCAATACGCAATGTCAGCATTGCTCCGAACCGCTACTCTCTGTCCGAGGAGCAGGAGCTACACCTCAGCCCCTATGGAGGGAGTCATGCGTCTCACGGCATCAGTCCGCACGACTTGGTGGCGGCCGTCAATGAACAGAGCCGGACGGAACAGCCTCTGCCGGAAATCTTCCTTGATGGGCAGCCCGTACAATTAGCCATGGCAGCACGAACCTACCATGCCGGTAGCAAATGGATGCTGGAGAATAGCCCCTTATATGTCGGAGGCAAAACGATAAAGCTCAAAGACTATGGCGAGATGCAAGTAGTGCCACAACCGCAAGCTATCGTGAGGGAAAATAAAAACTACGTCCTGTACCTCTTGTACGATCACATGGGTACATTCAGACAATCAGAGGCTTTCAAAGAAAAGGAAATAGAAAGGCTCAATGCCGAACTACCCATAGGATACAAGGCGATGGAGCCGGAATACAAAGAATGGGAAGATGAGAGAGGAAGGTCGATTTGGGCTTTGATCGGCATTGTCGTACTGATTTTCTTCATCACGAGTATTCTGTTCGACTCTTTGTACTACGCTTGGGTCGTAGTCAGCATCATTCCCATCTCATTCATAGGCATCTTCATCGTTTTTTCGGCCTTTCGGCTTCCCTTCGAGGAGGGTGGTTTCGCAGCCATGATTCTCCTCTGTGGGATAACGGTCAATGCATCCATTTATCTGATCAACGACTATCTGCACCAGTGCCGCAAGCATCCTTCCGTCACCTTCCTCGACGCTTATAAGCGCGCCGTCTGCAACAAAACGTTCGCCATAGTGCTGACAGTAGTGTCCACTATTCTCGGCTTCGTCCCATTCGTCGTCGATCGGGGAGCTTCGCTCTTTTGGCACTCGCTTTCGATGGGGGTGATATTCGGACTGCTCTTCTCTACACTGATGATCTTCCTGATCCTGCCCTGTTTCTTAGGTCGGGATGGAAAAGTATTAAGGTAAGCACGACAAAAGACTGCTAACAGGCATTGCCATCTTCCGGCACAAACTTGCCCCGAATTGCAGGACGCTTTATCTCTATTCCGGTCGGCTCCCGCGCCGAAATTATCTCACTTATAGTCCCACAAAATGCGGCGCGTAAACTTTTCTGTTTTGGCGCGAGAAGTGAAAAGTTCTCGCGCCAAAACGAAAAAAATCTCGCGCCGTTTTTCCGGAAAACACGGACGACAATCGGAGCATTTTTGGTTCGTGTTTCCTTCATCACAGGTTGTAGGCCGGGATACCGGATCAATGGAAAGCTATGATGCTTTCAGGCCGTGCACGCTGTACTATGGTTATCCGAATAAGGCGACTCTTCCACAGAACAAGCTCACCGCTCTTAGTACTGGAACGTGATACCCAAAGTGGGTAGCAGGACGCCGGTTGACTGTTTGAGCCATTTCATTTTATATCGTTGTTCTGCGAGAGGTGCATCGGGGTTATCAATGATGCCCGTACTTAGGAGTACATCCGGTTGCTTGAGCTTGCTGACCGTTACATTCTGCAAATCGAGATAGAGACCGAGGGTACACTTATCCCAATAGAACATCTTGTCTATACGTATATCGACCTGACCGAAAGGGCGAAGACGCTCCTGATTGTATCGCGAATAGTCGAAGTAAGGTTTGCCCTGAGCATTCCAGGCCGATACAAGAGAGGATTTCTCCTCATCGTATGGAGTATAGGGCGCACCTCCGATACAACTCACTTTCATACCTATGCTCCAGTCATAGGGAAGAGTATAGGTACCTCGGAGGTTGAAGATGTAGCGGCTGTCCCACGCAGAAGGAAGATATGCCGCGGTAGCATCATTGCGGTATTCGCTCTTGAAGAGAGTAAAGGAGGAGGCCAGATTCAGTTTCTTAGCTATGATCCACTTCATCATCAGTTCCGCTCCATATGAACGTCCTTCAGCAGTAGAGACCAGTTGTTCATTGCCGACGACTCCGTAGTCATTGCCTTTGCAGTTGAGCGGAATACCGTCTACAACCGAGAGAGGCATGCGGTTATAACCTTTGTAGAAGCCCTCCATCGAAACTTCGAGGGCATTGCCTTTTCGCCAGCTAAGTCCGAGTGTTCCCTGACTGACTTTCATGTAGCGCAAGCTGCTCTTATTGGCATATTCTCCCGTCTTGTCCTTGAATCCCAAAGCCGTGTATGCAGGCAATTGGTAGAATATGCCTGCATTGCCGCTCAACGACAGTTCGCGTGTCAGGTTGTACGACAGAGAGAGGCGAGGCGATAGCTGTTTGGTCAGGTCGTTCATCAAAGATGAATAGTTGTTGGCATCGGTTCTCAAACCGAATGAAGCTGAAACGCGTCCGCCCATCATCGTCGAACTGACCGTACCGAAAAGCCCCCAGCGAACAAAGTTGAGGTTCGTATCGTAGTAATAGGTTTGTGCCTGGCCGGTAAATACGCGCTGGAAGGTAGTATTCGTGTAATGGCTGTGTTCCAAATTGGCACCGAAGTTGATCTTCCATTTTCGCAGTGTGGTCAGATTCTCGAAACGGAATTTCGTCTCCTGCTCGGAGGAGCGCAGACGAAGCATCAGATTCTCCGGAGAGCTTTCGTCGTTCTGCCAGTATTTCGTATTCCGATTGTTCATGTAGCTGTGGCTGAGAATCGCAGATCGGATGTGCACCCCTGCATAGTGGCGATAGACGGCACCCAAGGTGAATGTTTTTTGCTGGATTTTAGGGAAATAGCTCAGGATATACTCATTCTGCTCGCTATCGGCATCAGTATTGAGCTTCATATTATCCAAGCCTCCCAGTCCCAATACAGTAAGCTCGTGTGTAGCATCAAAGCGGGTTTTGAGTTTGAATTGAGCATCGGTAAAGGTCGGCAAGAAAGGCAGGCCGAGCGCATCGAACAGGAACTGGAGGTAGGATTGCCGAACAGAAACGAGATAGGATGTCTTCTGTCCGATATATCCGGTGGAAGCCAGAGAAACCTCCGATGCTCCGACTGTTGCTTTGATGGAATTGGCATCCAGCTCTCCATCTCGAAGCCTGAAGTCCAGAACCGAGCTGAGGGCATTGCTGCGCTCAGCAGGGAAGGCACCGGTATAGAATTTCACTTCCCGAATCAGGTCTGCATTCAGGATTCCGACCGGTCCTCCGGAAGCTCCCTGCGTGCTGAAGTGATTGATATTGGGAATTTCCACTCCGTCGAGGTAGTAGCGATTTTCCGAAGGAGCACCTCCACGAACAATGAGATCGTTGCGATAACCTATGGGAGAGAAGGCAACGCCGGGATACGACTGTACCACACGGGAAATATCCCTGTTGGCTCCGGGGCTTTTCTCGATCTCCTGCAATCCGATGACTCGCAGGCTGACAGGGCTTTCCGCACTACGGCGGAAAGTCGATGCCGTCACGGTGATACTCTTAAGCTCGGTCAAATCCTCTTCCATCTCCACAGAGATATTCAGATCTTTGTTGGACAACATGTATTCCGGCGTAACAACCGAAATGTAGCCTACGGCCGTAACCTGCAGAGAATAGATGCCGGGAGGAACATTCTCGATCGTAAACTTGCCCTCGGCATCGGTGATGGCACCTTTGCTCAGGCCTAAAATAATCACATTGACATACTCCAGCGGTTTTCTACTCGATTTGTCGATCACAGTCCCCCGTAACTGATGGACTTGCTGTGCTATGAGCATCGAAACGACAGAGCTCAAAAGAAAAAGAAAAATGAGAACTCTTTTCATAAATTGAAATATTGAATAGCTACAAAACTAAAAGAAAAAGATATGCCAAATAAGTCGAACGTAGTACGAATCTGTATTTTCAGATAAATAGGTGAGCAATTAAATACCTTTGTGATGAACAAGAAAGACGGAAGGATAAGACAATACAGAGGCAAAACAGAAGGAATGAAAAACAGAATACTACAGATCGTCATACTGTTATCGGTATCGATCGCTCAGGGATTTGCAGCTTGTGTGGAAAGGCTGGCGGTACGGAGCCCTTCAATGAATAAGGAGATTCCGGTACTCGTAATACTTCCGGATATAGCCTTGGCGAGCGAGGGGGGAGATTGCCCCGTGGTGTACCTGCTGCATGGTTATGGAGGAAATGCCGAAACGTGGATCAATATAAAGCCCGATCTCCCTCAGATAGCAGACCAAAAAGGTATCATCTTCGTATGCCCCGATGCCTGGAACAGCTGGTATTGGGATAGTCCGATCGATCCGGCATTCCGTTACGAGACGTTTGTCGCTTCCGAGCTGGTCGAATATGTAGACCTCCATTACAAGACCGTTACCGACAGAGAGGGTCGTGCCATCACCGGACTCAGCATGGGTGGGCACGGAGCCTTATGGATTGCCTTTCGGCATCAGGAGACGTTCGGAGCCTGTGGCAGCATGAGCGGATGTGCAGATATTCGTCCTTTCCCGAAAAACTGGGAGATAAGCAGACGGCTTGGCTCTTTGGCCGAGAATCCGAAGCTATGGGATGAGTACACTGTGATCAACAACCTCGACAGTTTGAGAAGCGAAGCACTTGCTATCCTAATAGATTGCGGAGTGGAGGATTTCTTTCTGGATGTCAACAAAGAGCTGCATGCTTCGCTTTTGACAAGGCAAATCGATCATGATTTTACCATCCGCCCGGGAGGGCACAACAGAGCCTATTGGCACAATGCCATAGATTATCAGATCTTATTTTTCGAAAAATACTTCCGCCGGTACAGCGAACAGCAGGTAGAATAAGGTCAAAAAAAGGATATTGGCAAAGCCCACTGCCTCTCAATTCGTGAGAGCAATGCACTCCGTACCGGGGAACAGAAGAAGATCGTCCAAAGAATAGACACGCCGCCCTGCTACAGAGGTGGAAGGACGAATCGGCAGCAGAGAATCCGCTTTGAGCAAAGCGGCAGCCACTAATTCGCTACAGTACAGCTCGGCATCGGAGGCCGAGTCAAAAGCAAAATCGAAAGGAACTTGACGTTCGCGATAGTCGAGAGCAGCTCTGACAAAGTGCGACAGGACGGAATCAGGAAGATGGAGACGATAGATACCTGCACGCCGCGAATGTGCAAGGAATGACGAAAGGGATTCCAAGGCGACTCCCCCATGTCCACTGCTCGGATCTTCTTCGGTATGGATTACCGAACAACTATCCGTACCGGTATAAAGAATGATGCCGATATGGCTATATTCTTGTGCCGAAGAAGCCTTTTTCCTGAAAAGACCAGAATACCACGAAGTGCCTAAGCGACAAATGAGGTCGCCATCGCGCAAATCCGTTTCCTCGGGGAAGGCAGGTACAAAAAGCCTTTCCTTCCTGCCCTGTGAGCATGCACTCAGACAGAGCAGGAAAGAAAGGGAGAGAATGCATCGGGTAACGAATGCGTTAAGATGCAAAACTGTAAATCCGAAGGGAGGCTTATTTCCCGATCGCTTCATCGACAAGCCATTTGTTGTCGATATTCACCACATGCACCGTGGTTGTATCATCTTCGAAATCCAGATAGGTGACCCAAGCTTCCTTGTTAACAATGCTATCCTTGATGAAGGTGAATTTGTAGTTCGGTTTGGCTTCTCCGCCCAAAGCACTATACAGATCGACAAGTTTATTTGTGCGTTCCGTACAATACTTCTTGGCCTCTTCATATTTCTGTTTGGCCATGTTCTCCGAAAAGTTCTTTACAGCATCTTTCGGGCCGGAGGAAGAACAGCCGGCCATGAGGGCAGCGGCAAGTAATGCCGCTCCGATTTTCCAAGTTTTCATATTCTAATACGCTATGTTCTTAGTGTTAGTTTCCTAACAAAGGTAGGAAATATCCCTATCTCCGTACTCGAGGTGGAACTTAATGATCGTCCGGAAAAGTCCGGAAGGCAAGATGAGGCAGCTAGAAAGTGGAGGCAAAATCAAGTGAAATATGGTTCCAAAAAATCTGAAAAATCGAACCAAAACAAAAACGTTTACGCTCGGGAATTTTTTCCTTTTGGCGCGACTTTCAAAAAACTACCAAGCCATATTTTTAGGGATGTATTTCGATTGTTTTTCGGCGCATGAAAAGGAAAAATGAACTGTTCCCTTTCCCCTTTGCTCTTTTTCGTCTCCCGGACGACACCGAAGGGGCGTAGAGCTTTCGTATCGGACGTATCCGAATAGAGAAATTAATCACTTTGGTTTTGTTTAAACTACTTGGTGGCAGAGTCGAATGATATAAATATGCAATTATGAGCAGTTAACTAAAACAGAATTGTTGACTAAAATTCTCTGTCAATGCAATTGAATAAATTCATTTTTTACCTTTGTGGGACACAAATATTATTTAGCTCTTTAATAATGATTTAACAATGAGATTTACACAATTACGTTCTTTCAGATCTGCATGGCTAATGGCATCTGTAGTACTTTTATCCATTTGCAGACTTTCCGCCCAACCCTATCCTAGTAACAGTTACAAACTCTCTGAAGATGGCACTATCCTTATTAAGTGGCTTGGCTCAGAGACAAGTATTGATATGACAGCGGATCCCAAACTCTCAAGAGTTCAGATAATAGGAGATAGAGCATTCAATCTAAAAAACAGTCTAACAAGCATAACTCTATCCCTTTCTCTGATATCAATTCAAGAGTATGCTTTTAACATGTGTAGTAATTTGAAAAGTGTTGCCTTTCCTCCTGCTCTGCAAACAATAGGAGATAGGTCATTTTTTCTTTGCTCCGAACTAACAGACATTGATTTACCTAACTCTATTACGACGATTGGAGCGTCTGCTTTCCATTTTTGTTCAGATCTAACAAGGGTTGATCTGCCAAAATCATTAACAAAAATTGGCAAAATGGCTTTCTATGGGACTGGCTTAACCTCCGTTACACTTCCTGAATCATTAAAACTAATAGAAGAAAGTGCTTTTGCAATGTGTCCTATTCAGGAGGTAGAATCATATGCACTTGTGCCCCCAGAGGCAAAAATTTATTTTTTTTATTGGCATACTCTCCAAACAGCCCCTCTGAGGGTTCCGGAAAAAAGCCTTCATGCATACAAAACAACAGAACCATGGAGTAAATTCAAGACAATTGAACCTCTGCCTGCTTCCAGTTTATCTGATTTGCCTGCAAGCTTATTTGAAGTTTATCCAATTCCTGCTAAAGGTACATTGAAGGTAGAGGTCGCAGAAGAATTTATAGGGAAAACGGTTTTTCTATATGATATGACTGGTAAGTTGCTACTGGAAATAGACCTTAACAGCTTGTGTACAAGTATTGATGTGAGTTTTCTCCCCTCTGGGACCTATCTGTTGAAAACAGATAAGGTCTTAAAAAAGGTGGCGATACATTAATACAAAACATAACACAGAAATAAGTGATACGCTTATTTTGAGAATATCTAGATGATTTCTTTCTATTTCTGGCGTTTGATTTTGTCTTTTAATTTTCATTCCGTAGATTTATTTGGCCAATTCAATCAGGAGTTTATAAGCTCTATAGCCTAAATTTTCACAATAGGAACTTAACCAAGTGAATTCTGTTTAAACACAAGAGACGAGAACCTGTCGGATGGTGCGAATATGCAATCATATGTGTGCCGATCGAACAGAATCATCAACTTAAAACAGTCAATTATGAAGACAAAAAGATTTTTTCTATTGGCGATCATTGCGCTATGCGCCATGCAGGCCTCGCTGGGACTTGACCTTCAAAAGCGTGTCAAAGGGAACGAGCAAGTCGTAACGGAAGATCGTTTGGCAGAAGCTTTCAACGGCCTTTTCGCATCGGGCAGTATCGACATTCAGATCAAATACTCTTCGATACAAGCACCCCTCCGCATAGAAGCCGAATCGAATATCGTTCCCCTGATCAAAACGAGTGTAAAGAAAGGGATCCTATACATCGAATTCGAGAAAAGACGTTCCATATCGCCCAATGGACCAGTACGGGTCATTATCAGCGTGCCGGAGCTAAAAACGATTACGCTGGACGGTAGCGGCAATTTGATTTTCGGATCGGGCTTTGACCAATCCTCCCTCGAAGCGACCCTTAATGGAAGCGGAAGCATAAACTTCATCGACACAAAAGTGGAGCAGTTGGACATCACGGTCAATGGCAGTGGCGACCTTCGCGGCAGCATTTTTGCCTATAAGGACATACGCATGAACCTGAAAGGATCCGGTAATATCATCCTTTCCGTCGGTGACACCAAGACGATTCGGGCTAATATGAAAGGTAGCGGAGGTATTCAGCTCACCGGAAAAGCTTCGAACACGACGCTTAGGAGTTCAGGAAGCGGAATGTTCGACTGCCAGAGCCTGACGACAGACCATGCCGATATAAAAATGAGCGGAAGCGGCGGTGGCCGCCTTAGTGTGACCAAGAAAATCAGCGTCAATCTATCAGGATCCGCCGGCTTCACCTGCCATGGAAAGGCCAAGATTGGCTCTTACAAAATCGGGCGCTCCTCTTCATTCAGGATGCAATCGTAAGTCGTTACCTCTTAGCCCAATAGCTACTTACGCCCTCGCTAGATTAGGGTAAGGACGAAGAGCCGGAAAGAGTCAGGTTGCAGTTTTTGCTTCCTGACTCTTCTTTTTGTGTTTAGTTCATGATGAGAATGAAGAAGGAATGATTTTCCCCTTTTGGACGTAATCTTTTTGCTTGTGTTCGGATGAGAGATTGAGAAAAAGCGGCCCGGGATGTAACATTTCGAGGACTTGTTCGTCTTACTCATAGAACGACTAACTAAAAACTAATTGATCATGTGGACAAAAAGACTTCTCTTTCTTCTGATGACGGCAGCAAGCTTCAGCTTTGCTTCTGCTCAGTTCCTGTCATGGAAACGCATCAAGGGTAATAAAAAAGTACAGATAGAAGAGCGACATATAGACCGATTCGATCGGCTTATTGTCAAGGGTAGCATGGAGGTAAAGGTACAGCAAGGGCCATCGGCGCAGCCCCTGACAGTAGAAGCAGAGTCCAACATCCTACCGCTGGTAGTGACCGCGGTAGAAGATGGTGTGCTCATCATCAAAATGAAATCGACGGCATCTATCTCCATTAATAAGGGTGTCCGAATCAGAGTGACTACTCCACATCTCACAGAAGCAGAGTTGCACGGAAGCGGCGACATTATTTTCTCCGGTTTGTTCCGCCAGCCATCCCTGCGAATCGGACTGTTCGGAAGCGGCGACATCACTTTTGCCAATGCTACGATAGCTAACGATCTAGACATCAGTCTTAGGGGAAGCGGCGATGTGCGGGGCAAAATCTTTACCGGTATGAATGCTGTCCTTTCTCTGACCGGTTCGGGTGACATAGACGTTTCGCTGGGCCTTCCTCAAAGTGTTCGGGCCAATCTCAGCGGAAGCGGAGATGTCAAGATAAAAGGGGAGACGGCTTATGCTGCACTCCAATGCAATGGAAGCGGAGACCTCGAGTGTCGCCATCTCCTTGCTCGCCAAGCCGACGTGAGGATCCATGGTAGTGGCGATGGTAAACTCGCAGTTGCCGAAAAATTGGATATCAACCTGTCAGGATCGGCCGGTTTCGTATGCTATGGTCGGCCTGCGATCGGTGTGTACCGGGTCAGTCGCTCTTCCTCTTTTAGCACAGTCCCTTGAAGGAAATAATAGCACCATAGTTTAGAACTTTTCATAGACGCGAGCAGCAATAGGGCGAGGTACTCCTTCGGAGAGTATTCTCGCCCTTGCTTCATTCGGATAGGATAGCGATCGATTTTAGGACTTAAAAGGATAATGGGATAAGAATATTTTTATCTTTGCGACTCAACTTAGCCAGAAAAAATGCTCCGCAATGCCATAGCTTTGTGCTAAATATAAGCACCTTTTTCCCGCAAAAGGATACCGGGAGCATATAAACAACAACTATAATTATCCTATTTATGAAGAAAAAGAACTTTTTGTTTCTTGGCATTTTTGTTGCCTTGCTGACTTTCATCGGCAGCATGCATGCACAACAGGCCAAAGATTATTTCAATTTTGAAGAACGGGGCGAAGCCTACTTCTCATTCAAAGTGTCTGATAGGGCCGTTCTACAAGAGCTGGCTCTGATCATGTCCATCGACGAGTTTGACCCCGTAACCAATGAAGCCATTGCCTATGCCAGCGAAGAGGAGTTCGAGGCATTCCTGCGCTATGGGCTCAAGCCTACATTCTTGACTCCTCCATCCATGCAGCGCGCTGTCGAGATGTTCGACTACCGCTCAGGAGAAAAATACGAATGGAATGCTTACCCCACCTATGAAGCCTATATCAGCATGATGGAAGAGTTCCAAACAAAGTATCCATCACTTTGTACTACTTCCGTCATTGGCAAGTCCGTGAAGGATCGTAAACTGATGATTTGCAAGCTGACGTCCTCTGCCAATACAGGGAAAAAGCCTCGCGTGCTCTATACTTCTACGATGCACGGAGACGAAACGACCGGATATGTGGTACTGCTCCGACTCATAGACCATCTGCTGTCGAACTACGAATCCGATCCGAGGATTAAGAACATTCTGGATAAAACGGAAGTATGGATCTGCCCTTTGACCAACCCCGACGGAGCATACAGAAAAGGAAATCATACAGTCCAGGGTGCTACTCGCTACAATGCAAACAATGTCGATTTGAACCGTAACTTCAAGGATGATGTAGCCGGCGATCACCCCGATGGAAAACCCTGGCAGCCGGAGGCAATCGCATTCATGGATTTGGAAGCGAGGGTTCCTTTTGTTCTTGGCACCAATATACATGGCGGTACTGAGGTGGTAAACTATCCATGGGATAATAAAAAAGAAAGACATGCAGACGATGAGTGGTACAAACTGATCAGTCGCAACTACGCAGCCGCTTGTCAGAGTATTTCCCCCGGCTACATGACCTCCGAAACCAATTCGGGAATCATCAACGGTTCAGACTGGTATATGATTCGAGGAAGCCGTCAGGACAATGCGAACTATTTCCATCGCCTGCGAGAAATTACCCTTGAAATCAGTGACACCAAATTGGTGCCGGCCTCTCAACTTCCAAAGTATTGGAACTACAACAAGGAAGCACTGCTCGCATTGATCGAAGAGGCTATGTACGGGATACATGGTACAGTGACTTCCGCCGCGAACGGACAGCCTCTCAAATGCCAGATCATGATAGAAAACCATGACAAGCGCAACTCCGATGTATATTCGGACGCTACCACGGGCTACTACGCACGTCCTATCAAAGCCGGTACTTATACGGTGAAATACAAAGCCGAGGGTTATCCTGAAGCGACCCGTACCATTACTATCAAAGACAAAGAGACCGTCATCATGGACGTTGCATTGGGTAACTCGGCTCCTCTGCCCGTACCTGATTTCACTGCTTCTCCTATGACCATCTCGGTAGGCGAAACCGTCCAATTCCAGGATCTAACGACAAATAACCCCACGAATTGGGAGTGGACGTTTGAAGGCGGACAGCCTGCCATGAGTACAGAGCAGAATCCGCTCGTGTCCTATAATCATCCCGGTCAGTACGATGTTACGCTCAAAGTGTGGAATACAAGTGGTTCCAACACGATTACGAAAGAAAAATTCATTACTGTCAATGTCGTTATGCCTGTAGCTGAATTCGTCGGTACCCCGACGGAAATAGAAGAGGGTCAGACGGTATCTTTCCAAAACCAATCCACCAATGCTACCAACTACGTATGGATATTCGATGGCGGCACTCCCGCTACCAGTGAAGAAGAAAACCCGACTGTGCTTTACAGCAAAGCCGGCCAATATGATGTAACCCTCAAGGCCATCAATCCTTCCGGTGAAACAGTGAAGAAGAAGCCCAAATACATCAAGGTCAAGAAAGCTCCGGTCCCTGCTCCGGTAGCCAACTTCGAAGGAACGCCTCGAAAAATAAAGAAAGGAGAGACAGTTTCTTTCAAAGACCTTTCCACGAACAATCCCACATCGTGGCTTTGGGTGTTCGAAGGCGGTTCTCCTGCCACCAGTACAGAGCAAAATCCGGTGATCACCTACAATGAAACAGGTAAGTACGATGTACAGCTGACGGCTACCAACGAGGGCGGAAGCAATGTAAAGAAAGCAGAAGACTACATCGAGGTTATCGTTAACGACGCCATTCAGGACGTAGTGGCGAAAACCGGTATCATCATCCGTCCGCAAAACGGAACGAAGCAAATCGTCATAGAGGCTAACACTCCTATCAAAGCGATTGTTCTCTACGATATTAACGGACGAACTGTGCTCAAAACCAACCCCAACGAGCTTCGCTCGACGATAGATCTGTCAGCACTGTCTGAAGGTATCTACACCATCAGCATCAAGACGAAGAAAGCGACTCGCACGGAAAAGATCCATATCGGATAATCCGAAAAGCCTCCATACGAGAAAGGGATGCCCGGCCGGGCATCCCTTTTCTTTTGTCTTCGTGTGAACATATCCGGCATTATTCGGCCGATGTAGGGTAGAGCAGATACTTCTTTCGCATTTTGCGGTATTTGTCGAGATCCGGTTGCCATGAGGCTCTGATCCGCTCCTCTGTCCAGCCTTTTTCGATCTGCTGAGCCAACTCTTTCGTTCCGGCCAGAAGGTTGAACATCTGTCTCCTGTTTACCAATTTTATCCCCTCCTGCTGAGCAGTCCGATAGTAACGGATCAGCAGCTGTAGAGACAAGCCCTGCGGAGCTTTTTCACTCCGGAGATCCACTCCGTAACAGCTTCTTCCTTTATAGAGAGGATCACTATCCATACCGCGAATAGGTCGTGGGACGAAAACAAAAGACCCGAACCTTTTATTCGGATAACCCAAAACTTCAAAAGGGAAATCCGTACCTCGCCCGACACTCATGATCGTAGCCTCGAACAGGCAGAGCGAAGGATACCAAGCTATGGCATTGGCCGTCGGCAGATTGGGACTCGGCTTCACCGGCAAGGTGTACTCCTGTCCATGCTTCCAGCCCAGCATCGGAACCACTGTCAGATCGCACTTCATTCCCTTCCTGCCCAGCCAGCCCTCGCCGTTGATCATATCGGCCAGCTCTCCTATCGTCAGTCCATGAAGAATAGGCAGCGGATCCACTCCGACAAACGAACGGCAATCATCTTGCAAGATGGGACCATCCACATAGTCGTTCGGATTAGGCCGATCGGTAACGATCAGCTTTTTCTGCTCCTCGGCACAAGCTTCCATCACATAGTGCAGCGTACTGATATAAGTAAAGAAGCGAGTGCCGACATCCTGCATATCGAATAGCAGCACATCGACGTCGGCCAACATTCGAGGAGTAGGCTTCTTATTTTTGCCGTAGAGCGAAACGATAGGGATTCCCGTCCTGACATCCCGTTCATCCTTGACCGCTGCCCCGGCATCGGCATCTCCACGGAAGCCGTGTTCAGGCCCTAAGACCTTGACGATATTGACTCCCTGCCGAAGCAGATTGTCAAGAAGATGTTCACGTTCCATCCCCACTACGCTCGTAGCATTAGCCACCAATGCCACGCGCTTGCCTCTGAGAAGAGGCAGGAGCAGCTCTGTCCTCTCCGCACCGACAACCACTCGCACCTCCTCTCCCGGAGTTGGCACTGAAATCTCCGGCTCCGAATCAGCAGTCTGACTCCCGACCTCCTCACTCCTCGATGAATGCGCTGCCCCTGCAACTTGGCAACCGGTATAGGCCGAAAACGACATTAGCCCGCTGATGCAGGCTAATACGATAGAATATTTCCGGGAAAAGCGAGGGATCATTTGCCTTCGTTTACTCTTCGATGATCTTCCAAGAAAGCTTTCAATCCACTATCCGTAAGAGGGTGCTTGAGCAGACCCTTGATGGCGTTGAGCGGACAGGTAGCCACATCGGCACCGGCTTCGAGGCACTGAATAATGTGCTGCGTATGGCGGATGCTGGCAGCAAGTACCTCCGTCTCGTAACGATAGAATCCGAACATCGCTACGATATTCTCCACCAGCTTGACGCCATCGCTGGCGATGTCGTCCAATCGGCCGACGAACGGCGACACATACGAAGCTCCGGCTTTGGCGGCGAGCAGGGCCTGGCCTACGGTAAAGACGAGCGTACAGTTGGTACGAATACCCTTATCGCTGAAGTATTTGATAGCCTTGATACCTTCGGCCGTGCAAGGCACCTTAACCACGATCTGCGGATGCAGAGCGGCCAACTCCTCGCCCTCGCGAATCATACCTTCGTAGTCCGTAGCTATCACTTCGGCACTCACATCTCCATCGACGATCTCACAGATAGCCAAGTAGTGCCTCATGCAATTATCCTTCCCACTAATACCCTCTTTCGCCATCAGAGACGGATTGGTAGTAACGCCGTCCAAGACACCCATGTCGTTCGCCTCGCGAATCTGATCCAAATTAGCTGTGTCGATAAAGAATTTCATCGCTGTATCCTCTTTGTTAGATATTGATATTTAGTTTTTACAACTGCCCCAAAGGTAGGCATTTTTGGCCTACACGCCGAGGTGTCCGCCATGTGTCTGTAGTTACCGATGGCAGGTATACAGCTTTTCTCTATGTCGTTCGAGAAAAAACAGGGATATGGCTCCCAAAAACGTGGCGCGAGAAAAATTTTGTTTTGGAGCGAGAAGTAAAAATTTTTGGAACCAAAGCGAAAAATTTGTCACGCGTGTTTTCGCCAAAACACGCACCACAATCCGACCGTTTTCGGCTCGTAATCTGCCGACAGCAGGAAACTCTTTTCATCGGTTCGAGTAGCCCCTTGTAAGAAAAAAGGCTATGCCCAAAAGGAAAATAGGGTTCGGATTTATTACCGGTTACGGCGCGGAATACTCTGTTCTCTTTATTATCTTTGTCGGAAGCCTGACCTTTTTAATCCTTGCAGGCAATCCTAATAATGAAGATACTACCACACGTTACCAACGAAACGGCTCCCTTGCGCACCGTCGTACTGGGGTTGCCGGATTCGACCGGCGGAGCACCTGCTCTCGCCGATACTTACGATGCCAAGAGCTATGAATCCGTGCTACGGGGCACTTATCCTTCGGACGAGAATATCAAGATAGAGATGGATGCCGTACTCGATGTATTGGTACGTCATGGCATAGAGGTGCTCCGTCCCGAGCCGATAGAAAACTACAACCAGATATTTGCCCGCGATGTGGCTTTTGCCATCGACGACAAACTCTTCGTCTCGAACCTGATAGCCGATCGTGCCCGCGAGTCCGAAGCCTTTTCGCCCATTTGGGATTGTGTCGGAGAGAGCCATCTGGTACACCTTAGCGAAGACATTCATGCCGAAGGGGGAGACATCCTGCTATATGATGATATCCTTTTCATTGGCACCTATCTACAGAAAGATTATCCTTCCTTCAAGACGGCCCGAACCAATGCACGGGCTGTGGACTTCTTCCGCGAATTTTTCCCTCACAAGACCATCATACCGATAGAGCTGATCAAGCACGACACCGATCCTATGCGCTCCGTGCTCCACCTCGACTGCGCCTTCCAGCCCGTAAGCCGTGGTCGCGCCATAGTCTATCGGCAAGGATTCCTGCACCCTGAGAGCTTCGGTCTGATCACGGAGATATTCGGCGGCCGGGACAACCTGTTCGAGATTACGCCCGAAGAAGCCTATATGATGAATACCAATATATTCTCCATCAGTCCCGACACAGTAATAAGCGAACGGAACTTCGTCCGTCTGAACAACCACCTGCGTGAGGCATGGGGGATGACCGTAGAGGAAGTGCCCTACGCGGAGATCTCCAAGCAGGGCGGACTGCTCCGCTGCTCCACAATGCCACTGGTGCGCGAATAAATCGACCTCTTCTCTATATAGCACACCCTACGACAGCAACTGAAGCATGGCTAAGGAGAAAACGATCTACGTCTGCCGTTCGTGCGGAACCAAATACGCCAAATGGCAAGGCAACTGCAATGCCTGTGGAGAATGGAACTGCATCGACGAGGAAAAGGTGTCGGCACCTGTATCGGGCAAGCATGCAGCCAAGAGCTTCATGCCACGGGAGCAGGACAACCGGCCAAGACTCCTGCAAGACGTGGAGTCCGGCGATGAAGAGCGCATCCGCCTCGGCGATGAGGAGTTCGACCGCGTATTGGGAGGAGGAATCGTCAAGGGAGCATTTGTCCTGCTTGGCGGTGAGCCGGGGATCGGTAAGTCCACGCTTATCCTCCAGACGGTGCTGCGTCTGCCCCGGTTGCGCACGCTCTATGTGTCGGGCGAAGAAAGTGCCCGACAGCTGAAGATGCGCGCCGAACGACTGGGGCAAGCCATGAATGAGTGCTACGTATACTGCGAAACGAATATAGAGAGGATACTCTCCCGTGCAGAAGAACTCACACCCGATCTCCTCGTGATAGACTCTATACAGACGGTCTATACCGAGGAAATGGAAAGCTCGGCCGGCAGCGTGGGGCAGATCCGTGAATGTGCCGCCTTGCTGCTCAAATACTGCAAGACTACGGGTATCCCCGTTATCGTCATCGGACACATCACCAAAGAAGGCAGCATAGCCGGACCGAAGGTGCTGGAGCATATAGTGGATACGGTGCTCCTTTTCGATGGGGACAAGCACCATCTCTACCGGATACTTCGAGGGCAGAAGAACCGCTATGGCAGCACTTCCGAGCTGGGGATATACGAGATGCGGCAAGACGGTCTGCGTGGCGTGGAGAATCCGAGCGAGCACCTCATCACACGCAACAGGGAAGACCTCAGTGGCATAGCCATAGCCGTAGCGATGGAGGGCATTCGCCCGATACTCATCGAGGCGCAGGCTTTGGTCAGCTCGGCCATTTATGCCAATCCGCAGCGTTCGGCCACGGGCTTCGACATTCGGCGGATGAATATGCTCTTAGCCGTACTGGAGAAACGTGCCGGCTTCAAGCTCATACAGAAAGATGTGTTTCTGAACATTGCCGGAGGTATCAAAATAGCGGATCCGGCTACCGATCTGGCCGTCATCTCAGCGGTGTTGGCATCGAGTCTGGACATCGTTATCCCACCGGCCGTATGCATGACGGGCGAGGTCGGACTCTCCGGAGAGATACGGCCCGTGAGTCGCATCGAACAGCGCATTACGGAAGCACGGCGCATAGGGTTCAAAGAGATATTGGTGCCGGCCGATAACTTCCGGCAGGAGGATGCCGGTCGCTTCGGTATTCGACTCGTGCCGGTCAGAAAGGTGGAGGAAGCCTTTCGCCATCTATTTTCCAAAGGAAGAGAATAGAAAGATCGGAGAGAATACATGCCAAGGAGAGCTACAATTTCCAAAAACATATAAGTAATAATGAAAGAGAACAAACTATTCCGCATCGGGATACTTGCGATCGTCGCCCTCATGCTCACAGGATGCAAGGGGAGCGACACCCATTTTATCACCGATGCAGACTTCCGCAAACAGGTGCAGGAAGATCTGAGAGTAAAACGAGAAGCTCTATCCGAAGGCAATCTCTTCGAAGTGCTGGAGCGCGATTCGCTCCGTACCGAAGAGCGCGAAGCACTGGAGTTCCTGTATGCCTACATGACACTGCCGGACATCGTGGACTACTCGGGCGACTTCTACTTGCAGAATGTACGCGAGAGCTTCCGCGCAAGGGAGGAAATGTCGTGGGGTAAGGAAGTGCCCGAACTGCTCTTCCGCCACTTCGTACTGCCTATACGCGTGAACAATGAGAACCTCGACAGCAGCCGCATGGTGTTCTATGCCGAACTGAAAGAGCGAGTGAAAGGTATGAGCATGAAGGAGGCCGCTCTGGAGGTGAACCACTGGTGCCACGAGAAGGCTACCTACAGCCCCAGCGACCCGCGTACTCGCTCTCCGCTTGCAACGGTGAAGAATGCCCTCGGACGCTGCGGAGAGGAATCCACTTTCACGGTGGCTGCCCTGCGATCGGTAGGTATTCCGGCCAGACAGGTTTATACGCCGCGTTGGGCACATACGGACGACAACCACGCATGGGTGGAGGTATGGGTAGACGGCAAATGGCACTTCATCGGAGCCTGCGAACCGGCAGCCGAGCTGAACGATGCTTGGTTCAACAGCTCCGTTGTCCGCGCCATGCTGACGCATACGCGAGTCTTCGGCCGCTACGAAGGTCCGGAGGAGAAATTGCTCCGCACGGCCAACTACACGGAGATCAACTGTATCGACAACTATGCCCCGACGGAAATGATCGAAGTCAAAGTCACCGACCGCTCCGGTGCCGTGGTGGAAGGGGCCGATATTCGTTTCTGCATCTACAACTATTCGGAGTTCTATCCCGTGGTGACGAAGCAATCCGATGCCCAAGGGCAGGCTTCCCTCCGTGTAGGTAAAGGCGACATGCTCATCTGGGCTGCCAAGGACGGACTCTTCGGCTATGCCCTGTCCAAGGCTGACGATCGCAAACCGCTGACCATCGCACTGGACAGCTTCGAAGCACAGCCCGAATGGGCCGATTTCAAAATCGTGCCACCGGCAGGGGATCCCATCCCCACGACCTGCTCTCCGCAGCAGATCAGCACGAACGATGCCCGTCTCCTGCGTGAGGATTCCATTCGCGCAGCCTACGAAGCCACATTCGCCACAGCCGAGCAGTCCGCAGCACTGGCTGCCGAGTTGGGTGTGGATGCACCTGCACTGACAGGCATCTTGCAAACGAGCCGTGGCAACCATACCGACATCGAAGGTTTCTTGCGCTCCGTAGAAGCCGGGAAAGCACGCCAAAGAGCAATGGATCTGCTACAGACCGTTTCGCCCAAGGACCTGACCGACACGCCGGAGTCGCTCCTCAAAGCACTCTTCCGCGACATGGCCGAGCCGGCTCCCGAAGCGGCAAGCGGTGAAGCGTACCGGCACCACCTGCGCTATGTGGCATCGCCCCGTATCTATACGGAGATGCTCAGCTCATTCGTCCCTGCACTCCGCGGCATCCTCTCCACAGAGGAGCAGGAATCCATGCGCCAAGATCCGGCCGAATTGGTTCGCTGGGTAAGCTCGAATATTCGTCTGGATACCCTCTACAACACACAGTACACGACCATCACTCCGGCCGGTGTATGGCGAGCCAAACGAGCAGACCTCCGCTCGATGGGAATCTTCTTCGTAGCCATGGCGCGCACGCTGGGCATACCGGCCCGGTACGATGAGGTGACGGGCAAGATCCAATACAGCAAGCAGCTGATACCACTGCGTTGGAGCGACGTGAATCTGCGTGAGAGCAAGACGGCCCTCAAGGAGCAAGGTTCGCTCGCACTGGATTATACGCCGACAGCACTGGCTCCCAACCCCAACTACTACAGCCGCTTCACAGTGGCCGAGATGCAACCCTCGGGTATCATCCGCACGCTCTATTATGATGAAAACGAGCCGACAGACCTGAAGACGCTCTTCGACCGCCCCAAGGAGATGAATGCAGGTCATTACTTCCTCGTTACCGGTACGCGTATGGCCAGCGGCAGCGTATTGTGCCGCATGAGGAAGTTCACGGTAGAAGCAGGCAAGACTACTCGCCAGCCACTCGAACTGCTACACGACTCGACCGACATTCAGGTGATCGGCTCCATCAATGCCGAACAGCTCTATCACGATCTCTCCCATACAGAAGACCGCTCGCTCCTCTCTACCACAGGACGCGGCTACTTCGCGATGGCCATACTCGGAGCCGGTCAGGAGCCTACCAACCACGCCCTGAAAGACTTGGAGAAGGTGAAAGCCGACTTCGAGCAGTGGGGACGCAAGCTGATCCTCCTCTTCCCCGATGCCGACGGATATAAACGCTACAAACCGGCAGACTTCCCCTCCCTGCCCGAGACAGCCGTATTCGGACTCGATATACAAGGCCGCAATGCTGCCATGATACGGGAGGCTGCGAACCTGCCCAATGCGACCAACCTGCCGATCGTCATCATCGCCGACTCGTTCGGTCGGGTCGTATTCGTCCGTCAGGGCTATACGATCGGTCTGGGCGAGCAGATGATGCAGGTGATCCGCCGCCTCTGATCCTCTACGCCATTGCTCGGTGTTTGCTGCCGGTACAGTCATCCCTCGCGATACTGTGCCGGCAGTATCTTTTTCGCCCAGGGCTATCTTTCGATAGGGTGAAAAACGTTAATTTTGCGACTGTCAAGATCGTGACAACCAACCTGACCTTCGAACCTTAACTACTTAAACAAATTAGAAACGATGGATTTTTTAGACAAAGTGTTACAGGACTTGAGCCTTATCGACCTGAAAGAGATCATAGGCTCCTTCGTGATTCTATTCGTAGCGATCGATATTATCGGTGCTATTCCCGTGGTGCTTAGCCTCAAGGACAGAGGCCAGTCCTTCCATAGCGGCAAGGCCACCACTTTCTCCTGCGTCATGATGCTCGCTTTCCTCTTCATCGGAGAGCCTATGCTGAACTTCTTCGGTGTGGACGTCTCTTCCTTCGCCGTAGCAGGAGCTATCGTCCTCTTCGTGATGGCCGTGGAGATGATATTCGGCGTGCAGATATTCAAGGACGACGGGCCTGCCGGCAGTGCCACCATCGTGCCGCTGGTATTTCCTCTCTTTGCCGGTGCGGCAACGTTTACCACCATCCTCACGCTGCGTGCCGACGGTATAGCGATGACCAACATCGCCATTGCCATCCTGATCAACGTGGCTATGATCTACCTGATGCTCCGTTTCGTAAACCAGCTGGAGCGTTTCTTCGGCAAGGGCGGTATATATATCCTGCGCAAATTCTTCGGTGTCATTCTGCTTGCCATCTCGGTGAAGTTCTTCACCGGCAATATCGTCAAGATCATCGAGACGATGAACGAAGCCTTGCAGAAGTAAGCGATGCTGGACTTTGCTGCCATAGACTTCGAGACGGCCAATGCCGAGCGGACGAGCGTCTGCAGCGTGGGCATCATCGTTGTACGAGGTGGCGAGATCGTACACCGTTATTACAGCCTGATTCGCCCCGAACCGGACTATTACAATTACCACAATACACGCGTACACGGACTGACCGCTGCCGACACCGAGTCGGCACGGATCTTTCCGGACGTGTGGGCCGAGGTGGAGCCTCTGATCGCAGGGCTTCCGCTCGTGGCACACAACAAGCCGTTCGACGAAGGTTGCCTCAAGGCGGTATTCAGGATGTACCGAATGGACTACCCCGACTACCCGTTCTTCTGCACGCTCCAAGCAGCACGCCGCCAACTGCGACACCTCAGCGATCATCGTCTGCCCACCGTAGCCCAATGCTGCGGATATATATTGGCACAACACCACCAAGCCCTGGC
The DNA here is from genome assembly GCF_000765965.1 of Porphyromonas sp. COT-052 OH4946. Classification (NCBI taxonomy): domain Bacteria; kingdom Pseudomonadati; phylum Bacteroidota; class Bacteroidia; order Bacteroidales; family Porphyromonadaceae; genus Porphyromonas; species Porphyromonas sp. COT-052 OH4946. Next base: position 83,040 of record NZ_JQZY01000024.1, on the reverse strand, counting down.
AGATGCAGAAGCCTGTGCCGCCATCGCCCTGAAGCTCTTGTAGAAAACCGGCATGAAGCCTCATGCCCCTCTTTTATCCATTGCGCGCTACAAGCATTTCTATAATATAAAGACCGGCTTGTATGCGAGTGCCCATGTTTTTTCACAATCCAAAAGAGCCGATACTCCCACTTTACACAAAAAAAAGACCGAAAAGAACTCAATCGTATGAATATATTTTCTACCTTTGGGACTCTCTCAATCACATTTATCGGGAACCATGTATCGGGACATAAAAGCAAAGAAAACCACCTTCGTGGGCGACTGCATACCAAGTCGCTCCCTGCGCTTTTTCCGTTTGAAATCCCCTCAAATCCTTACTACTGACGATAGCCCCGTAGCGGCCGTCGGAATGCCGAATAAAGGCATTTTTCCCCCCCCCCCCCGTTTTACATTTATAAACAACTGACAAACAGTCTGTTACAACCTTTGCAAGGCCTCGATCGGGAAGTCTTGCAGGATACCTCATACCCTTTCCCCTTTCTTTCGGGATCCACACCCCTAAGGGATCTCCTCCAAGACCCCTCAGGGATCCCTCCTGAGACCCCTAAGGGGTCCCACCAGACACTCCTTAGGGATCCCATAGGAGACTCCTCGGGGGTCTCAATAGGGATCCCTCGGGGGTCTTCTTGGACTGACAACATTTCATTATCATATTAACCCTTTAACAATTATTCTTATGCTGAACTTATCAGTCAAGAGCCAGATCATGAAGATCGGCAAGCACAAGGACAAGACCATGTACTATGCCCAAGTGGACAAACCCCGAGTAATCGAGTACGAGGACGTCATCAAAGACATTGCAGAGATGTCCTCCCTGACCACAGGCGATGTGCGCAATGCCATCGACCGACTCGCCTACTACCTCCAGCGCGAACTCACCGAGGGCAATACCGTCAGACTCGGACAGATCGGCACCTTCCGCGTGTCCGTTCCTTCCAAGTATGTGGAAACGGAGAAAGAGGTGAATGCCTCCATCCTCAAAAAGCCCAGAATCCGTTTCTATATCAATAATACGCTCTCTGCCGTAGCCGAGAACATCCGTCTGGCTGTCTACCGTAACGGTCAGAAAGTAGATGACACCACCTCTCCCTCCACACCGAGCGAAGGCGGTGGCGAACAAACCGGCGGAAGCGGAGGCCTCTGATTGCAAATTTCTCATCCGTAGGCTGATGACAGCCTACGGATAATAATTAAATTACTATGTCAGATCGTTTAAAAATAGCAAAACGAGTTGTGCTATTTCCCTTGTTGTTATCAAATATTATTTATTATTTTACTCGTAGAGGGAGCATACATTCTTAGTTTGGCTTTCTCTACCAATAATGTATGGGCTTGGTAAAGCTTTTGATTTAAAAGATTAACAAATCACCTTGACTCCACATACAGCAATAATAAAACAACTAAAAACACATAATAAAAAGGCTATTTTTGAAACTTAATTTCTGTTATATAGGATTATAGTCATCTTTCCTAAAATACGTTATGATCCGAGCGAGTCCAATGGTTTGGGTCTTCTTACTGAGCTGCCTTTATGGACAGCTATATGCTCTCTGATTGTTTGTTTTCTTATTGCTAATCTGCAAAAAGACAACTAATGAAGACTATTTAGTGGAATATGCATCATTTTAAGTATAATAAAATTATTAAGCTCAAATGAGTATCCAATTTATTGTTCACTATTCTTTCCATTTTCTTGCACCTCTATTGTTTGCCTTATTCTTTCAGAAAGGTAAACGCATAAAGGCTTATTTAATCATGCTATGCACAATGTTGGTAGATTTAGATCATTTATTGGCAACACCCATATTCGACCCAAACAGATGCAGTATTGGATTTCATCCGCTGCATTCTTATTGGGCAATAGGATTTTATACGATACTTTGTGTCGTGCCACTAAAAAGATTTAATCTGCCTTGGTGGATACGCCCAATAGGGATAGGATGCCTGTTCCATATGTTCACTGATTTTCAAGATTATTATTTTTGGAATTTTTAACTCATTTTTTTTAGGTTATGAAAAAGACTAAAACATTACTATTGATGTTTTTTTTAGCAATTTTCTCTTCTATCCAAGTAGAAGCACAACAAATCAATAAGACTTCTGTAGAAGAAACTAATACTCTTTCTAGCTTCGTGAAAAAACAAGATGTCAATAAATTTCTTGAGGCTTTTTGCAGAGAGTGTTATAATTCTTGCTTCAAAGGAAGGACATATGTACAGAATTCATTATCAATAGCAAATTTTTCTGTTATAGATGAGAATAATATTAGAGCGAGTGGTACACATTCGTACAGAGGACGATTTGGAGTACTTTACGACAGTTATGATTTCTCTGCAATTATAACATTAGTGTCAAGTGGTATTAAAATAGAGTTTAGGAAGAGATCTGCTCCAGACTTATTTAATGATGATTACTACTGGGAGACATGTGATAGAGTAATTAGGATATAGATGGACTATTTTTATTGGATACCTGTGTATCAATAGATAGCATGCGGGACAGATGAGGTATTAAAAACCTTATTCTGTCCCGCATCCGTTTTTGAGGTGGTTTGTCCGAATAGATATGGGTGAGTATTTACAAACTCAAAGACAAACTAAATGTATAGGGATGGAGCTTGGGGCCTTTACCGCTTCGGAAAAGTGGTGTCAGCGAATAGGTAAAGAAAATCCCTACGTTACGATGGTTGATACCGGCACGGGCTTCGACCGAGAAGGTGTTCAGATTGACCCTCCTCAACTTTTCCAGCCGGATATCCGGGCCATCGGTCATAGCAACAGAATATACTTTGGCTCTCAATACAGGAGCTATATAGACAGCCAAGTTAGAACCGACCCCATTGAATACCAGTGCCGGCATGGCTTTCAGATATACGGCAGAGAGGCTACATTCGGCTCGGCCGGGCATATCCACTACGGTAGTCACTCCGTCGATATTCTTCAGCGTTTTGGAGTCGGTGACACGGTAAAGATCGGCATCCCAGCCGAGGGCATAAGTCAGTACCAGATACTTGTTCAGACGGTAAATATCTCCGTAGAGCTGGAGCGAAATACGGTAGGAATGACTCCGACCTATGTCGGAATGAGAGTCATCGACAAACAACCCTCCCCATTCGAAAGAACCTAAACCGTAAGTACCCCAAATGGGCATTTCCTTATCCCTGTTCGGCCGATTGATCAAAGTATTCCGAAAGCGTTGTTCGATGCTGCGACCATTGCGATAGACACCTCTGAATATCTTTTCGTTTCGGATCGTATCTCCCGAAGGCATGGACTCCTGTATAATTACCTCGAAATCGTCCTCACCATCCTTGATCATAATGGTTTTCTCCCCGGCACGAATCACCGTATCGCGAACGGCCGAAGGAAGGCTGTCGGCGTAAGAGGCAAGCACGGAGGACAGCAGTATAGCGGTGGTCAAAAAGAAACGTTTCATTGCTTTTTCGTTTTTAGAAGCCAAAGCCGAAGCCGATGGCGAACATGCGTGTATCAGGTCCTTTTCCGCTGCGGAACAGGGGCGTAAGCGTATAAGAACCATAGAGATTGAAAGCACTGTAATTGATACCGACACGGGCTTCGAGGACGATAGGATTCAGGTTCAGATCGCGACCGTGTTTCTGATGACTCTTGTTGTCCGGCAACCACACCTTAGAGCTGGAAGCCGTCTTGAACTTCAGCACTGGAGCGGCATAGAGAGAAAAGGAGCTGCGGCACTTCTTCATCATAAACGGTACGGCGACGTTCATATAGGTAATGTGCAGTCGGCTGTTGTCGTAAGTGATTCCTTCGGCAGCCTGGAGCACTTGGGTAAGCCCCTCTACATCCTGAAATGAATGATTGTTCTTCAGGTGAATGGAGTTGAACTCGATGTCCAGATTGGGGGCGATCACCAGCCAGTCATTGAGTCGGTACGAGACGCTCATCAAACCCAGCGTATAGCGGAGCGAAGAGCTGGCATTGACATGCTCGCCTGCAGAGCCCGTGAGGTTTACGAATCCGAGTTTGAAAGAACCCAACCCAATGGAACGAATCCGTTTGTCGCCGGTGCACTTGCTGCTTCTCGTAAGGTTGAGAGGTACATCGAAGATCGTATTGCGGAAACGCTGCTCGATGCTCCGCCCTTTGAGATACACTCCTTTGAATACCTGTTCGTTCCGTCCGTGCGTACCGTCGGCATTGTAGCGGTAGAGCGTGATGTCGATGTCGTCCTCGGTTTCGTTGATGACGACTACCTTGTCATCGATTCGGACAGTCGTGTCGAGAGAAACCTGCGCGGGCTTGCCGGCAATAGCCATCTGCACGAAGAAGATACCGGCGAGGCCAAAGAGAAATGCTTTTTTCATGAGTGATTCTGTATTTTATGTGTTAGTTGATTATCAATTCTTGTTTTGCATCAGGAGCGATACCAAATCCTCGGAACCGATCTTACCCTCGATGTAGATGAGCGTGATACCGCGTTTGGGACTGTAGCGATAGAGTATATATCGGTTCAGGCCGTTGGCCGGAGAGAGTTCATAGTAGCCCGAAGTCAGGATACCGGAGTCTATCACCTCCTTGATACTTTTGGCAGACTTTCGATCAGCGGATACCGCATCCTGTATCTTCTGCAGGCGTTTGCCCGGATCGCGCATGGTCAGGCTCTTGTACAGATGAATGTCGTATTCGTCCAACATCTCCCTGTTCATCACTACCATCGTCACATCTTTGGCTCGGCCATAGCGGTCGAATACCCCCTGTACATGCGGCTGTGCCGGGCTTTGTCCGTATGCCGAAGCAAGAGCCGTCAGGCACAGGAGCAGGGTGAGCAGATATAGTTTGTACTGTTTCATCGTATTTTTTGCTGATACTGTTTTATTCCGATTGTGTGTTCGCTTGTACATCCGTCAAAGGTCGAAAAGCTCCTGTGCCAGCTCCTCTCTATCGATGGATACGGCTTCGAAGGCTTCCTGTGCATACTGCCGTACCAGATCGGGATCGTTCACGCGCTCGCCGTTCACCATGGCGAAGGAGCCGGTAGTCGGCAGTGGCTGATCCGCCACATGAGGCGATCGGAGAGCGATCGTCAGAGCGATAGCCGCTGCTACGGAAGCTCCTCCCACACTCCATAGGAAGTGCTTTGCCGACAGGCTCCGACCGGTAGATTTCGGAGTGTCGGAAAGGAAACGTCCATCCACGGCACGCCTGCAACTGACATAACCGAAGAGGGGGCGCAAGTGCTCCCACTGCTCGGGCAGCCGGGCCGTCGCGAAGTAGCGACGGAGGCGATCCTCTTCTGCACCGGAGGTAAGCCCGTCGAAGTACTTATCTAACAACCGGCCTATTTCTGCTTCGGTCGGGATAGCTTTTCTGTTGAACCCTATTCGTTTCATCATCGTTTGAGTTGGAGAGCCAGAGCTGTACGCAGTGCACGTCGGGCACGGCTCAAGTTGGTATAAACGGCTTCGACCTTCACGCCCACGAGCCGGGCGATTACCTCGCTTTCGTAGCCTTCGATCTCTTTCAGCCGGAAAGTCATTCGCTGCAACGGAGGCAACGCTTCGATGGCAGCTTCCACCAGACGCATGGTCTCGGACTGCTCTAGTACGCCCTGGGGTGTAGGGGCATGATCGGAGAAAGGCAGATTGTCCGGCAGCGGTTCCATCCGTCCTTCTTTGCGGAGCATATCCAAGGCTATTCGCCGAGCAGTGGTCACAGCCACTGCTTCGATGCTGTCGTATTCGCCCAGCCGCTCTCGGTTGATCCACAGACGCATCAGAGCCTCTTGCGACACATCGGCCGCAGCTTCCTCGTCGTCGAGGATGCTATATGCCACTCGTTTGAGCCGAGGAGCCAAAGGGGCTACGCTATGGGCGAATGCTTCTACTTCCATGCTAAGTAATCGGGACAAAACCTCCGTTGCAAAGGTCTTTATTTACGAGACGCAGAACAAACCGAAATCTGTCATCCGATGGCACATTTTTTTTGCCGTTCCCCTGAATCTCATCCTTTCAACCCACCCATCGCCGATCCGAAGCGACACCTCATCCAATACAGCTATTACTTCCTTCCGCTATCGAACTCAAACTGCAAAACATTGGCACATCGGCTTATACAGGGATCGGTTTACGCGCCGGATTTTTTGTATTCGTCGTTCCTCAAAACGTGGCGCGTAAACTTTTCGCTTTTGGTTCGGGAACTGAAAAATTCTCGCGCCACAACGAAAAATTTCTCGCGCCATTTTCTGAGAAAACGCGCGCCACAATCGGAGCATTTTTGGTTCGTGTTTCCATGCCAGCAGGTTACAGACATGGGTGCGATCGGATCGATGTCGGGGCGTTATGGCTGCATGTCTTATTTCTTTACTTTTGTAGGGAGCGCAGGCGAACACCATTCGCTCGCTATCTCCATTCATCCAATACCTTTATCCGCTTTCAGCAAAATGAATCGAGCACGAATCATCGTAGCCGGCATAGGCCCGGGAGGAGCATCGGATATTACTCCTGCAGTGCTATCGGCTATCGGCCGGTCCGACGTAGTCGTCGGCTATAAATACTATTTCCGTTTTATCGAACCTTATCTCCGTCCGGATACCCACTGCGTGGATACCGGCATGAAGAAGGAGCGGCAGCGTGCCGAGGAAGCATTCGGGTATGCCCTCAGCGGCAAGACGGTCTGCGTGATCAGCTCCGGCGATGCCGGCATCTACGGTATGGCTCCTCTTATATATGAAATGAAACGAGCCAAAGGCGTGGAGATGGACATCGAAGTGCTGCCCGGCATCAGTGCTTTTCAGAAAGCGGCTTCGCTGCTGGGTGCTCCCATCGGTCATGACCTCTGCCTGATCTCGCTGAGCGATCTGATGACCCCTTGGCCGATCATCGAAAAGCGCATAGTGGCAGCAGCCTCCGCAGACTTCGTCACAGCTATATACAACCCTAAGAGCGAGGGCCGATACTGGCAGCTCTATCGTTTCGTAGAGATCTTCATGCAGTATCGTTCGGCCGATACGCCCGTCGGACTTGTCCGTCAGGCAGGTCGGGAAGAGGAGCAGGTGACGGTGACGACTCTCGGCGAATTCGATCCCGAAGTGGTGGATATGTTCACTGTCGTACTCGTAGGCAATTCGCAGTCGTACTGCTACGAAGGGCACTTTATCACCCCTCGCGGCTACTACCCCGAAGAAGAGATCGAAGCCAAAGGTATCGGGCAGGAGATTATGATCAAGAGTTTCCGCACGATCGAGAAAGAGCTGCACCGTCAGGATTGGCCTTTAGACCACAAGTGGGCTTTGCTCCATGCCATTCATACCACAGCGGACTTCGATATGGAGAATATACTCTACACGGATGCCGGTGCGGTGGCTTCTCTGTATGAAATGATCGAAGCCGGACGGCTGCGCACGATTGTCACAGATGTGACCATGGTTACCTCCGGTATTCGCAAGGGGGCACTGGAGCGTCTGGGTGTGGAGGCCAAATGCTATCTGCATGATCCGCGCGTGGCAGAACTGGCCGCTCGTCACGGCATCACCCGAACGCAGGCCGGTATACGCCTGGCCGTAGAGGAGCACCCCGATGCTCTTTTCGCCTTCGGCAATGCACCCACAGCCTTACAGGAACTGGCCGATCTGATCCGTCGGGGCAAAGCCTCTCCGGCCGGGATCATTGCGGCACCGGTCGGATTCGTCCACGTACAGGAATCCAAACATGCCGTGAAGCCGTTCCGCTCCATTCCGAAGATTATCGTCGAAGGCCGTAAAGGCGGCAGCAATCTGGCTGCCACGCTGGTCAATGCCATACTCTGCTATAACGATGCCGAACAACTCAGACCGGGGCGCGATGTGTGAAGCTACTTACGGAGGTGCTTCTCCTCAGATACGGCGACAGCGATTCGTCATACTCGGGATGAGCGATGACCCTCATCCTTTCTTCCCTCCTGCGGCTATGACAGCTATTGCTTCCGGCAAGATATTCAGCGGAGGCAAACGGCATCATGAGATCGTGCGCGGACTACTCCCTGCGAATGCCGAGTGGATAGATATTACAGTACCGCTGGATGATGTATTTGCCCGTTATCGGGAGTTTGAGGAGATAGTTGTTTTCGCTTCGGGGGATCCGCTTTTCTTCGGCTTTGCCAATACGGTGATGAATCGGCTACCCGATGCCGAGGTTACGGTCTATCCCACGTTCAACAGCTTGCAGATGCTTGCTCATGCTCTTCGCATGCCGTACCACGATATGCGTATCGTATCGCTTACGGGCAGGCCATGGCATGAGTTCGACCGTGCACTGATCGAGCGGGCAGAGAAGATCGGCATTCTGACCGACCAAGAGCATACCCCCTCCGCTATCGCAATGCGAATGCTCGATTACGGCTATGAGGACTATACCATGTCCGTAGGCACTCGGATGGGAAACCCCCAAGAACAATGCTTGGACACGTTCTCCCTGCAGGAGGCAGCCGATCGCGACTTCGAACGCCCCAACTGCTTGATACTCTCGGCTACTCGGCCATTCGCTTGCAGTCGTGCTCCGCTCGGACTGTCCGAAAGTGCTTTCATGCCGCTCAACGGGCGAACGAAGATGATTACGAAGATGCCGTTCCGACTCGTTTCGCTCAGTTGTCTCGAACTGCACCGAGCCTCATCCTTTTGGGATATAGGTTTTTGTACGGGATCCGTTTCCATCGAAGCCAAATTGAACTTTCCTCATTTGCATATCACTGCGTTTGAGATCCGTCCCGAAGGCGCCGAACTGATGTCCGTGAACAGCCGCCGCTTCGGTGCACCCGGCATAGCCTACCGGATCGGAGATTTTATGGAAGAGGATCTCTCTTCCCTCACTCCGCCCGATGCCGTTTTTATCGGCGGCCACGGAGGCCGTCTTGTAGAAATGATCGCTAAGGTGCACAGTGTTATGACAAAAGGCGGCCTGCTGGTATTCAACTCCGTATCGGAAGAGAGTCGGCACCTCTTCCTCACCGGAATAGAAGCCTGTGGGATGGAGCTGCTCTCCTCCGTCCGACTGACGGCTGACGGCAACAACCCTATCGACATACTCCAAGCAAGAAAAAAAGAATAGACACTACCCAATCATGTCGAAACCGAATCGTACTGCTATAATCTGTGTATCCGCTGCCGGTCTGGCATTGGCGCGGACCATTGCATCCGAACTATCGGGAGAGAAAGAGATTTTTGCCGTCGGCACGAATTTTACCGACTGCACGGAGGATGTTTCCTGCATCTCTTCCATTGCGGAGCTGATGGCCAAATCTTTTGCCCGATACGATGCTTGGGTTTTCATCGGTGCCATGGGAATCTGTATAAGGAGCATTGCGCCTTATGTGGCGGACAAACATCACGATCCGGCCGTAGTGAACGTAGACAGCACGGGCAGGTACGTGGTTTCCGTTCTGAGCGGTCATGTGGGTGGAGCTAACGATCTGACACGCCTGATCGCCTCTGCCATCGGTGGCGAACCGGTGGTTACCACCCAAAGCGACCGAACAGGACTCTGGGCATTGGATACGCTGGCTTCGACCTATGGATGGAAAGCCGTTTCCAATACAGGCGACATGAATCGTCCCATTTCGCTCTTCGTGGGGGGAGCACGTACGGCATTGGTATTGGAGACTTCGGGGCGAGGAGAAGATTTTTTGGAAAGGTCTTGTCCGCCTCATGTCCGCCTTTTCTACTCATTCGAAGCTGTCGATCAGGCGGAGTTCGACCTCATTTTGGTTGTTTCTGCCCGGCACTTGGAGAGCCGGTTGCCGATGATCTGCTACTATCCTCCCGTTCTTACGATCGGAGTAGGTTGTCGCAGGCTATGCGCCCCCGAAGGTATTGCGAAGCACATCTTCTCTGAAATACGGCGATTGGGGTATGCTCCCGAAGCCATCGGCCGGATAGCCACCATCGACATCAAAGCCGAAGAGCCGCTTGTGGCCGATCTCGTACATCGTCTCGGAGGGATACCGCTACATATATATACGGGACAAGACCTACAGCCGGTGGAAGTAGCTAACCCCTCGGAAAAGGTATTTGCCGTTACGGGTTGCTACGGAGTAGCCGAAGCCTCGGCACGGAAAGCAGCGGATATGGGAAGTCTTGTGATAGAGAAGCAGAAAGGGCAGCTATCGGAGGGTAACGATTTTACCTTTGCCGTGGCACAGACAGCCGACTCCACCCGTGCCGGCCATATCGAAATAGTGGGAGCGGGTCCGGGCGATCCCGATCTGGTATCGGTGCGAGGCAGACAGTTCTTGGAAAAGGCCGATTTGATTCTCTATGCCGGCAGCCTTGTCCCTCGCGAACTGACTGCTTGTGCCAAAGCCGGTGCCACGGTCAGAAGTTCGGCTGCGATGAATCTGCAAGAACAGTTCGAGATCATGTCGGACTTTTACCGCCGAGGCAAATTAGTGGTACGCCTGCATACGGGCGATCCCTGCATCTACGGTGCTATCCAAGAGCAAATGGCACTCTTCGACCACTACGGCATGCGCTATCATATCACGCCGGGTATCTCCTCGTTTCAAGCTGCGGCCGCAGCTCTGCGCTCACAGTTTACCATTCCCGAACGTACACAAACCATTATCCTCACCCGTGGCGAAGGGCGCACTCCCATGCCGGAGAAAGAGAAACTCCATCTGCTGGCACAGTCCCAAAGCACCATGTGTATCTTCCTTAGTGCCGGCATAGTGGACGATGTACAGCGCGAACTGATGATGCACTACTCTCCCGACACGCCTGTAGCGGCCTGCTATCGACTGACCTGGCCGGATGAAAAAATCTTCCGAGGTACGCTCCGGCATTTGGCAGAAATCGTAAAAGGGAACAACCTGACCCTGACAACGATGATAGTCGTGGGAGAAGCCATAGACAATCGGGAAGGGCTGTCACGGTTGTATGCCGACGAATTCAAACACCTCTTCCGCACATGATCCTACTCTTCGGCGGTACTACGGAAGGCCGTGCCGCAGCTCGCGTGCTGGATGAAGCGGGAAGTCCGTTTTTCTACTCCACCAAAGGCAATCTGCAAGAGATCCGGTGCAGCCACGGCCATCGTCTGACAGGAGCCATGACGGTTGCCGACATGGTTTCGTTTTGTCGGAAAGAAGAGATCCGGCTGATCGTGGACGCCGCTCATCCTTTCGCCGAAGAATTGCACGCTTCAGTGGCTTCTGCCACTGAACAAACAAGTATCCCCGTAGTAAGATACGAGAGACAATACCCTCCACGCGAAGAAGGTATCGTCTGGTGTGCAAACTACGATACGGCTGCCGAGCGGATGCTTGGCGATGGCGTGCAGCGTCTGCTGATGCTCACGGGAGTGAATACGATCCCCAAGCTGGCTGCTTTCTGGAAAGAGCGCACCACCTTTTGCCGCATATTGAAGCGAGACGAATCGGTTGCTTTGGCAGAGAAGAACGGCTTTCCTGCGGAGCGCATCGTTTTCTTCGAACCGCATGCGGACGAGGAACTGATGCAAGCCGTTCGCCCCGATGCCATTATCACAAAAGAAAGCGGAGAGAGCGGTTACTTCCGAGAAAAGATAGAAGCTGCCCGACGGATGGGCATCCGCATATATGCCGTCGTCCGTCCCTCTTTGCCTCCTTCATTCATTCCCGTAGGCGGGCCTGTCGGTTTGAGACGGGCGGTAGAACGCCTCGTGCCGGGATTCTTTTCACTCCGAAGCGGATTCACTACCGGCACCACAGCTACCGCTGCAGTAGTAGCAGCCATGCATCGACTGATGGGGCTTGGCTCTCTTGCCGAAGCTCCCGTAGAATTGCCTTCGGGCGAAATAGTCAGCCTGCCCATAGCGGAAATTCGAGAGGAAGAAGATGCTGTCGTATCCGCAGTCCTGAAAGATGCAGGTGATGATCCGGATGTGACCAATGGTATGGCGGTATGCACTACGGTCAGGCTCAATCCCGAACATGAGGAAGTCCGCTTCCTGCAGGGTGAAGGGGTGGGGGTAGTGACGCTCCCCGGCCTCGGTCTGGAGGTCGGAGGCCCGGCTATCAACCTCGTACCACGACGAATGATGACAGCAGAGGTACGCCGACTCTATGCGCAGGGAGGTGTGGATATTACGATTAGCGTACCCGAAGGCCGAAAGGCTGCCACCCAGACATTCAATCCCCGACTCGGCATACGGGACGGCATCTCTATTATCGGAACATCGGGAGTAGTGAAACCTTTTTCGGCCGAAGCATTCGTTGGTGCCATCCGTAAGCAAGTAGGTATTGCCACCGCCTTGGGAGCCGATCATATCGTCCTCAATTCGGGAGCCAAGAGTGAGCGTTATGTAAAAGGAGCCTATCCGGCACTCATTCCGCAGGCCTTTGTGCAGTATGGCAATTTCGTCGGCGAATCACTCAGTTGTGTAGCTTCCTTCCCTTCCGTCCGTTCGGTAACGGTAGGAATCATGCTCGGCAAAGCGGTGAAACTCGCCGAAGGCTATCTGGACACGCACAGTAAAAAGGTAGTGATGAATCGGGATTTCCTGCACGAACTGGCTCGTCAGGCAGATTGTTCGGAAGACATCCATGCCATAATAGACAGCCTGAATTTGGCTCGTGAGCTATGGACTATGCCGAGTGCGGAGGACAGCGATCGACTGCTACGAAAGATTGCCGAACGATCTTGGGAGACTTGCCGCCCATCGGTACCATCGGCCGAATTAGAACTCCTGCTGATCGATGAGTCCGGAGCGATTCGTTTTCGTATCAAAGGAGAATAACTCCGGTAAGCCGTCAGCTTTTTTTCAGCCAATCCTCTCTTGAAACATCAGGCAAGATGGTGTCTGATATGCCACTTGGAGCAAAGCCTTTTTTCTACTTTCCTCCTCTATCGAATATATGGACGTGGAAGAAGCCGACAAAGAGTGCACCGCCGACGATATTTCCGATGGTGACGGGCAGCAGATTGTCGATCACGAAGCTGCCCCAGCTGACGGAGGCCCCTTGCAGTATGCCGAGTGGAATATAGAACATATTGGCAATGGAGTGTTCGAATCCCATAGCCACGAATGCCATCACCGGCCACCAGATACCGAACATTTTGCCCGTAAAGTCATGAGCCGAAAGCCCCAGCCAAACGGCCAGACAAACTAACCAGTTAGCACCGATTCCCCTAAGAAATGCTACATGAAAAGGCAGAGAGGTTTTGTCTTCCGACAGATGGACAATGGCACTATGCCAAGGATCCGCATCGACGAAGCCGGCCAAATGGACAAGGGAATAGGTGAAAAAGAAAGCACCGATAAAGTTGGCTACATAGACCACCGTCCAGAGCTTGAGTGGGAAGAGACGTGGGATGCGACCTTTGACGGCGGCAGGAATCAGTACGGCATTATTGCTGGTGAACAACTCGGCTCCGGTAAGTACCACAAGAATCAAGCCGACGGGGAACATCGCCCCACTCAGCAGTTTGGCCAGTCCCGGATTGGCTTCGGCCATCTCGGGAAAACCTTTGCCTACCAACAGGGACAAAAAACCTCCGATAGCAATGTATGCTCCGGCCATGATGCCCAACCAAAATATCTGATACCATGTCTTGGCATATTTGCCTGCAGCCATGCTGTAGGTCTGTTCGAGTACTTCTTTCGGATTCCTTACCATCTCTCTGATCTCTTTATATGATGTTGTATTGAAAAAACGAGTATCTCTTTCGGTATGAAGCAATACGCTTTACTACCTGTTACGAAAATAATACAGTATCTAATTAAAACTGCTATCGGAGAGGACAAACTCTTTCCCATCGAAGCGGTAAGCATCAAAAAGGCCTTGCGAACCGACAGGGGCAACTACCTCATCCGTATTTTCACTGATGTACAGCAAGGTCTGACCTCTGCAATTGACTCCCCCTTACTTTCAGTTTTTGCTATATATAAGGAGGAATTGGAGCCGCCAAAGATAATGAATAAGCCCAAAAGCGTCAAAGTCAAGGATTACGTTCACAATCCGGCGGTCTCAAAAGCCATAAGTTTTGCCCCCAAAAACACGCGCAAAAAAAGTTTTCAACAACGAAGAAGTGTTTGGAATGGTTCTAAATAAGCACCCGTAAGGAAGCCGAAAGCAAGACAAAAAAGAAAGGGAAACAGATTTTTTCAGATCGAAAAGCCTTTTTCATTAGTTCGAATAGCAATCTATATATTAAGTGTTTTCGTTTTGTATATATATCTTTTTCGTTTTATATATAAATTATTTTCAATAAATATATGAATCGGAAATGATTTATATAGAAATTGTAGCTTGAGAAGGGCCAATGTAGGAGCTGAAATAAAAGAGGCACGCACCCGATTCGTGGCCGAATTGGGCGCGTGCCTTATGCTTTTAGAGTATGATAGTGACGTTATTCCATGCTATTCATCATGGGGGTAAGCATCGCCTTCTTGGAAGTATGAGAGACGAGGAGTACAAGACCGTACAGAACTATACAGGGAAGCGGATCCGGTGATGGATGAGTATGGGAGTTGAGTGTAGATATTCATTGTCATTTAATCATTTATCAAAGAGTTTTACAAGGGAGCCGAAGTCTCTATTCGTGTATATAACTGCTTGCTGCATGCAAGTGGCTATCGGCATACAAATGTAGCAAAAAGCTCCATTCGAGGGAATCCAAAACAGATCGGAGGTTTGCTCATGTCTCTTAAACTTGCGCAAAATTGCATAGCATGTGTAAAGTTTTGCCGAACAAAAAGAAATGTTTAAGTTTGCATTAGATTATCGCCCTTAGGTGGAAAATACTAAGGCTCGCCACCTCAGTAATGGGGTGGCTTATCTTTTATGATAGTTGTGGAAACAGAAGAAAAACAAAAGGTTATTGTCTACATTGACGGTTTCAACTTTTACTATGGATTGAAATCCACCAAACGGTGGCGGAAATACTATTGGCTTGATATAGTCAAGTTATTTGAAAGTTTCATGCGCCCTAATCAGGAATTGATCGCAGTCAAATATTTTTCAGCCAAGCCTGATGATCTGGAACAGAGTCGCCGTCAGAATGCTTTCTTTCAAGCAAATAAAGAGAATCCGAAATTCCGTTTAATCTTAGGTAAATATCTGAAGAAAGAGATCACCTGTTTTAAGTGTGGGAACATTATTCATACGTATGAAGAGAAAGAAACGGATGTGAGAATTGCGACACAGATTGTTGCAGATGCCTATGAAAAGATTTGCAATGTGGCTATCGTTGTTTCCGCCGACAGTGATATGATTCTGGCTATAGAGCTTGCAACACAGGCGCGACAAAAAGTGTTTGTTTATTTTCCACCCAATCAGTACTCAAGCAATTTAGCTTCAATGGGAATTGGACAACCGACTCAATTGAAACGCTACGAAAGCCGGTTCCGCAACAGCCTTTTCCCTGATACCGTTCACCTTACACTATCCAACTATGACTTGCAAATACCGAAAGAATGGAAAGAGTATCAATGAAATTCGCAAATGGGAAGCTAAAATAATTATGCACTACCGGCTATGACACCTAAAATAATAATAAAGGGAGGTATACCGAACAATTCGGATGCCTCCCTTCCTATTTGGGTATCATCCCTTGCGAGAAAATAAAAAAGCCGTTTCCTGCCCTACGGACAAGTTTGACTACCTTTGCGACCTAAATATAGAATCAGCCGAAATATGAGTGCTTACTCGGAAGAAATAAACGCTCGGCGTACTTTCGCCATTATCAGTCATCCGGATGCGGGGAAAACGACTCTGACGGAAAAACTCTTGCTCTTCGGAGGTGCTATCCATGTGGCAGGAGCGGTCAAAAGCAACAAGATAAAGAAAACGGCTACCAGCGACTGGATGGAGATAGAGCGTCAGCGTGGTATATCGGTGGCAACTTCCGTCATGGGATTCAACTACAAGGACTACAAAATCAACATCCTCGATACGCCCGGCCACCAAGATTTTGCGGAAGATACTTTCCGTACGCTTACTGCTGTGGACAGTGTGATCATCGTCATCGACTGCGCCAAGGGGGTCGAGACGCAGACGCGCAAGCTGATGGAGGTTTGCCGCATGCGCAAGACTCCCGTTATCGTCTTCATCAATAAGCTGGACCGTGAGGGACAGGATCCCTTCGATCTGCTGGACGAGGTGGAGGAAGAGCTTCAGATCCGTGTGCGGCCCCTCTCCTGGCCTATCGATATGGGTGCCCGATTCAAAGGCGTGTACAACATATACGAGGAGGAGCTGAATCTCTTTACCCCGGACAAGCAGCGCATCACGGAGAGCGTGGCTTTCAAGGATCTGAGTTCGTCCGAGTTGGAACAATATATCGGTGAGAGTCAGGCCTATAAGTTGCGTGCGGACATCGAATTGATCGATGGCGTTTATCCACCTTTCGACAAAGAGGAATATCTGGCTGGACAGCTTGCTCCGGTGTTCTTCGGCTCAGCACTCAACAACTTCGGTGTACAGGAGCTGCTGAACTGTTTCGTCGAGATTGCTCCTTCCCCCCAGCCGGTGACTGCCGTGGAGAGGAAAGTGGATCCGCATGAGGAGGGATTTACGGGTTTTGTCTTCAAGATACATGCCAACATGGATCCCAACCATCGCAGCTGTATTGCTTTCGTGAAGATTTGTTCCGGTCGGTTCGAACGAAATACGAACTACAAGCACATCCGTCTCGCCAAACAATTTCGATTCAGCAGTCCTACAGCTTTTATGGCGCAGCGCAAGGAGACAGTGGACGAAGCCTATGCCGGTGATATTATCGGTCTGCCCGATACCGGCAATTTTCAGATTGGGGATACGCTGACAGCCGGCGAAGAGCTTCATTTCCGCGGTTTGCCAAGCTTCTCGCCGGAGCTATTCAAGTACATTGAAAATCAGGATCCGATGAAAGCCAAGCAGTTGGCCAAAGGGATCGACCAGCTCATGGGCGAAGGCGTGGCACAGCTATTCACCAACCAGTTCAACGGACGCAAGATTATCGGGACCGTGGGGCAGCTGCAGTTCGAAGTGATCCAATACCGTCTGCTGCATGAATACGGAGCGCAGTGTCGTTGGGAACCGATCAGCCTGTACAAAGCCTGCTGGATAGACAGTGACAAACCGGAGGCTTTGGAGGCTTTCAAGAAGCGAAAATCGCAGTATATGGCGAAAGATATTGCTGGACGAGATGTATATTTGGCGGACTCGGGCTATGTGCTGAACATGGCACAGCAGGATTTTCCCGATATACGTTTCCACTTCACATCCGAGTTTTAGGATGATTGAGACAGGATAAATCGGAAAAACAGATGGACAGGAACAAAAGACGTAAGATACTGGCGCATGCGATTGCATCCTTGATCCTTGGATTGTTTGTCTTTTTCATTGGCCTCATCCTGATTTGGGCAGGCCTTTTGAGCAGCAAGATGGAGGCTCTCTGGATCGCTATCGGAGCCGTAGGTGCCAGTCTTATAGGAGAGCTGATCCGGAAGAGGAACAATCGCAACGATGCTGCGGGCGAATCCTAACCGGTAGGGAGTGGCAGCTGAGCCGGAGAGTAATCAATGAGGAGAAGGCAATGACAGGACTACCTTTTTGGACCGGACAGATCATATACGACGTATTGATCAGCCTGATACTCTTGCTGTTCAGTGCTCTGGGCGTGGTCGCAACCCGTATTCCACACTTTTTCCTCCGCTTGTCCAATGCCGTTTTGTATGGTCAGGAGCGAGTCTTTCTGGCTCGTATGCCACGGTATATCAGTTATCGACTTTTCGTCTTTATCGGCCGTATCCAAAGCACGTTGTTGCTCTCGATCTGTTGTTTCCTTATATTGGACGACAAGGGGCAACTCACCGATTTAGATTTGTGGGAAAGTCTTTTTTTCTTGGCTTTGCTCTTCTTCCTGTTCTGTTTTTTCTTTTGGCTGTGGAGGATGTTTTATGCCTTGTGGTGCTATTTCTTTGCAGATCGTGAGACTAAGATGATCTGGAGAGGGGGCTACGCATTGCTCGAATGGATGTGGGGGATGCTCCTTTTTCCCGTTGCGGTCATCTATCTTTATATGCCACAATTATACTGGCTAAGCTACTTATTACCAGTCATTTTTATACTGTGGAGATTGGTGCTTATCGCTAAAACGATACGATTCTTCTCGATCAGGGAAGTAGGTTTTTTCCACCTTTCTTTGTACCTTTGTGCCCACGAAATTTTACCGTTGGTTTACTTGATTGCCCTATTGGAGTGGTCGGTAAACAATAAAGAGATAATGGCTCTATGGCAGTAAAAGTAAAGAAGATACTCGTTTCACAGCCACAACCCGTAGCGGGTAGGTCGCCTTATTACGATATTGCTCAGAAACATGGCTGTGAGGTCGTGTTTCGTCCTTTCATCCAAGTAGAATCCGTCAGTACCAGAGAATTTCGCAATCAGAAAGTGAATATTTTGGACCATTCGGCCATCATCTTCACTGCACGTACAGCTATCGACCATTTTTTCAGTTTGTGCGAAGAATTGAGAGTCACCGTACCTGAGACGATGAAGTACTTCTGCGTAAGCGAATCGGTAGCAGTATATCTGCAGAAGCATATCGTCTATCGCAAACGGAAGATTTTTTTCGGAGCAACGGGCAAACTGGAAGATCTCCTGACGGTTATCAGCAAACATAACAAAGAAACCTACTTCGTCCCCTTGGCTGAGGAGCATAAGCACGACTTGCTGGATATGCTTACGGCCAAAAAGGTAAGTTTCAGTCCAGCCATTATGTATCGTACGGTCAGCAATGATTTCGGACCGGATGAGGCATTGGATCACGATATGATATTATTTTTCAGTCCTTCGGGTATTACGGCCCTGCTGAAAAACTTCCCCAAATTCGAGCAGGGTAAGACCAAGATCGGAGCTTTCGGTCCCACGACAGCCAAGGCCGTCGAAGAAGCAGGTCTGCGGCTCGATCTGTCTGCGCCGACCGAGCAATATCCTTCTATGGCTATGGCATTGGAGGATTACCTCAACGGGAAATGACCTCTCCGGCTACATTCGGCCTATCCAAAAGCGAACGCCTCTATCTTCGCGATGAGATCAATACGGTCTTTGGCGAAGGCAAGGCGTTTGTCGTTTATCCCCTACGCGTAGTCTACCGCCTGGGATCGGAGCATCGGGCTGCATATTCCTCCATGCTGGTAAGCGTAGCGAAGAAAAGGTTTAGGCGAGCCGTGAAGCGCAATAGGGCCAAGCGTTTGGTCAGGGAGGCGTATCGGCTCAACAAACACCTCCTGAACGATGTCCTCCAGGAGAGACAGATCTATGCTACTATTGCATTTATGATAGTATCGGATGAGCTTCCCGACTTTCGTACAGTGGAGAGAGCGATGCAAAAGAGTCTGATCAGAATTGCCGGAAATATACCTTCATCGGCATTGAAAAGCGAATAAATACCATGCGACTGATCAAGGCTTTTCTCGTGCAACTCTTACTACTCCCCATTTTCTTCTACAAGCGATTTATATCGCCACTTACACCGCCTTCATGCCGGTTTACCCCCTCATGTTCGTCCTATGCCATCGAAGCCTTACGCAAATATGGCCCGGGCAAAGGGCTATGGCTGAGCATCAAGCGTATTCTCCGCTGTCATCCGTGGGGTGGAAGCGGCTATGACCCCGTTCCGTAAAAAGTTTTCTTCACTTAATCTCTGGTATATGGTATTTCTCGACATTCATACCCATTCGTCGGCTCGCAATGATAACGAGATCATTCGAATTCGGAATCTACAACCGAATGAAACCATATCTCCGAATACTTTTTGCTCCATCGGCATTCATCCGTGGAGTGTATCCGAGGATTATAGCGGAGAGTTGGTTGCTGTTCGTGAAGGATTGGGCTGCAGCGAGGTTGTTGCTCTGGGAGAATGTGGGCTGGATAAGGTGTGCAGTACACCGTACGAAAGGCAACGAAAGGCTTTCCTCGATCAAATCGATCTGAGCGAAGAGTTTGGCATACCGGTGTTACTGCACATAGTACGAGCATGGGATGATCTTTTGGCGATCAAAAAGCAGGTAAAGCCTTCACAGCCGTGGATCGTTCATGGTTTTCGGGGAGGAGAAGAACAGGCCCGGCAGCTTATTCATGCGGGTCTATTTCTGAGCTTTGGTTGCCGGTTCAGTCCCGAGGCTCTTCGTCTTTCTTATGAATCCGGTATCGCTCTGCTGGAAACCGATGAGAATATCAAGGATATTCGGGAATGGTATTATGAGGCAGCTGAGTGTATCGGCTGTTCTTTGCAAGAGCTTCAACGCCATACTCTTGCATTGGGGGCAGGCCTATTTCCCCGACTCAGCCTCCATAAGCATTTCGCTTCCGTCCGATAGGGGATCGGGGCCGAAGCGATTTTCACCTTTTGTACCTTTTTCGCACATCATGATCAGAATAAGGATAGAGACGCAAAGATTGGTAAGGCCCAGGAACATGTTGATCATCAACAAGGTCGGAAACTCTCCATCGATAATCTGAAGAAGCCATCGCTGACCGAAAATTGCAGTTAAACCTTCTGCTAAAACCCTTGGGGCAATCGATGCCAGTACCCATAGACCGCTTCTATTCGTGTCATGCAGACGTCTGACCGTTACGGCATAAGCCGGTAACAAGAGGGAAAGATACACCAAGACCTCCACGACCGTGAATATTCTTACAGCAAGATTTGTATCGATCGTATGACGAAAAATGACAGCAAGAGGGATGGCCACTGCCAGCGGTATAATCAAAGCAATGAGATAAAACAGGGTAAAGAACCAGAACTCTTTCCGACGGGCACGGCCCTTGAAGTCGACATATTTGCGGAGACAAAGTATGAACCAACGCATAGTGGTAAAAGATAAGAAAGGGGAGACAATTATTTCATCGGCAAAAATATATCTTTTTGGCGGGTAGATAGAAGCTGCGAATATAAATCTCATATAACGGTGGCTGAGGACTAGCCACGAAAAAGCCTGTCCATGCTTTGCCGATAGGGCATACACGGACAGGCTTTTGTCTTTATGGTCTCTTTGTGGTGAGACTCTGATTATTGCATGATCTTGGCAATAGCCTCTTCGATGTTCTCCATCGGCAGATTGCCCATCGTTTGTGTCGGTATTCCTTTTACCGGTACGAAAAGAACCATCGGAATGCTTCTGACACCGAAAATCCCTGCCAACTCTTTTTCTTTGTCCACATTGATTTTATAGACGGTGAGCTTACCGGCATATTTCTTGGCCACCTCTTCCAATTTGGGCGAAAGGCTGCGGCACGGGCCACACCAGTCGGCATAGAAGTCTATAATAGCAGGCTTATCACCTTTATAGACCCATTCTTGGGGATTGGCTGTGTAATCATATATATGTTCGCGCATGTATTCAGCCGTGATATGGATGATTTTGCCTCCTTTCTCTCCCTTGCTATCGGCAGAGACGGTTTCTTCTTGACGAGTGTCATTCTTGGAAGTACAGGATGCAGTCATTGTCCCGACTGAGAGGAGCAGCAGAGAAGCCAAGAGGATGGCTTTTGTGCAAATGTTCTTTTTCATCTTGTTTCGTTTGAGTTTGTTCTTGTTCTACTTGCTTATAAAAACGAAAAAGCAGCCAAAAAGTTCATTTCCTTTCCGGCCGCTTCCTCAAAAAATACTGCCATCGGCAACTGCCGACACCATATCAGCCTGTGTTTTCAGAGCCGTTTGATAAATGCCCGACGCGTTTTGTGGTGTTTACGTTCGAAGTAGTTCCACTGCATCTGTACGGCCATATTGGTTTCCAATTCGGGATTGCTCTCTGCATACTCCACTCCGTTCTTTTGGAAGATAGGGATCATATCATCGAAGATAAGGGCATTCACACCTTTGTTTTGATATTCCGGCAATACGCCGATCAAGTACAGATCGACCACACGAGGTCTACCCTTGAGAGCTTTGAGAAGATGGACGAATCCGAAAGGCCAGAGACTTCCTTTTGCTTTCTTGAGTGCTCGGCTGAGATTGGGCATGGTGATGGAGAAAGCAATCACTTCGTCGTCTTCTTCACGGACGATCACCGTCACGAAGTCGAGCCGCACCATCGGGATATAGATATTGACATAGTAGTCTATTTGAGCTTCGGACAATTCGGAGAAGCCGTAAAGCTGACTATAAGCCTTATTGAGGGTGCGGAATATGCGGTGGGCATAGGGCATGACCTCTTTGCGTGTCCGGAATTTGAGTGTCTTGAGTCCGTACTTTTGGCGTACGATCTCGGAAATGCGACGGTGCTTTTCCGGAATTTCCGATGGTACGAAGATCTTATACTCCTTCCAATCCTGATCTTTGATGAATCCCAGACGCTCAAGCTGTTTGGGGTAATAAGCGTAGTTGTAAATGGTAGCCATCGTACCCAGCTGGTCAAAGCCTTCGATAAGCATCCCTTGGTGGTCCATATCAGTGAATCCCATTGGCCCTTGCAGCATATCCATTCCCTTGGAGCGCGCCCACTCGGATACGGCATGGAAAAGGGCATCTACGACCTCATTGTCGTTGATAAAATCGACGAATCCGAAGCGAGCGTTGTTCTGATTCCAAGTTTCATTCGCACGGTGATTGATCATACCGGCGATGCGTCCCACGATCCGCCCTTCACGATAAGCCAAGAAATAGATGGCTTCGCAGAACTCAAAAGCCGGATTGCGATCTTTGTCCAAGGTCATCATCTCATCATCGATCAGCCCCGGCACGTGGTAGGGATTATTTCTATAGAGATCTATATTGAACTGAACGAATTTCTTCAGTTCGGCTTTGTCCAATACTTCTCTTATTTCTACAGCCATAAAACTTGTGTTTGGTTTACCTAAGTAGTCGAAGGTTACGCCAGATTTCGTACCTTTCACGCACAAATATAACTGAAATAGTTAATCATTATGGATAAAATCCGCATCTACTGTGACAATCTCGATCGCTACGAAGAGTTTCCCCATGGCATATCTTTAGAGCGAGTGGCAGAGCACTTTCAAGACGATTTGGGCTTTCGTCCCTTCAATGCACAAGTCAATCATTGTACCCGAGATCTCGGCTTCAGACTATACGAACCGTCCGATGTCCTGTTCGCCTCTTTTTCGGACGAATCGGGTATGCGAACTTACGTCCGAACGCTCAGCTTCATACTAAGCAAGGCTGTTGCAGACATATTGCCCGGAAGTAAGCTCTTCATCGAGCATTCATTGTCCAACGGCTACTATTGTCAGATCAAAAATGCCCACATCATCACACCCGGAGAGATCGTGCGGATCAAGGAGCGAATGGAGTCGCTTATAGCCGCAGACATACCCTTCCAAGCACATTGCGAGCGCACCGAAGAGGTGGCGGCCATGTTCCGTTCGATGGGTTATCAGGACAAAGCCGATTTGCTGGAGACCAGCGGTATGCCTTATTCGCGTTATTATGATTTGGATGGCTACCCCGATCATTATTATGGTAGCCTCACTCCCTCGACCGGTTATATCGGGTTGTTCGGATTGGAGCCTTATCTGGATGGCGTACTTCTTCGTATACCGAGACGGGACAAGCCGGAGGAGCTGGCACCATTCGTGCCACAACCGATGATGAGGCAGGTATTCGCCGACCACGATCGGCTTTTGGATATTCTGCAAGTGACCCACGTGGGCAGCCTGAACAAGGCTATCGACCGAAACGACATATCCACGATGGTACAAGTGTCGGAAGCTATGCAGGAGAAGCAGATCGCCGCTATAGCTGATGATATAGCACATAAATATAAGGAAGGCGTCAGGGTAGTACTGATATCGGGACCTTCTTCCTCGGGTAAAACTACTTTCTGCAAAAGACTGCAAACGCAGCTCCTGACCAATTATATTCGCCCCTACGGACTTTCGCTTGATGACTATTTCATCAACCGCGAGGATACGCCACGGGATGAATCCGGAGACTATGATTTCGAATCGCTCTACGCATTGGATCTACCTCTTTTCAATAAGGATCTGAAGCAGATGATCGCCGGCGAGGAAGTGAGTCTGCCCACCTATGACTTCACAACCGGCATGAGGGTGTACAAAGGAAATACCATACAGCTGAAAGACGGAGACATCCTGATCCTCGAAGGCATTCATGCACTGAATCCGGAACTGATACCCGGTGTGCCAGAATCAAGTACGTATAAGATCTATGTGAGTGCTCTCACAGCAATAGGATTGGATGCACACAATCGGATCCCCAGTACAGACAACCGACTGATCAGGCGATTGGTGCGTGACTATCGCTATCGCAATTACTCCGGTCTGGATACATTGCGTCGTTGGCAGAGTGTCCGGCGAGGAGAGGAAAAATGGGTATTCCCGTTCCAAGAGAATGCACATGTCATGTTCAATAGTGCTATGCTCTACGAGTTGGCAGTTTTGCGAGCTTATGCGGAGCCGATCTTACAGGCAATCCCTCGTAACGAACCGGAATATGCTGAAGCCCGCAGATTACTACGCTTTTTGAGCAGTTTCCGCATGATACCGGCACGTCTGCTCCCGAACAACTCTCTGATGCGTGAATTCCTCGGAGGAAGCACATTCCACTACTGATGCCGAATCAGGCCCTAATAGCAGGAAACAAACCGAGACTTGGCTAACATTTGAAGACATCGGCTGAGTCATATCTCGGCATATTTTCAGCAAACGAAACGACGTAGTCGGGCTATATAACCGACCTCAATTCATTAAAATACGAACCAAGAGCGAAAGCCATTGGTTCGTATTTTTATTTGTACACCTGATTGAGTATCCGAATCGGACTCATCGGGATGGAGCTTTTTTGCTACTTTTGCAGAGCGATGAAAAAAACCTCATGAATGTATGTCCATATATTGGAGAAAGCTAATTTATCAACGAAAATACTTTACTCGCAACCCAATGAAAACAGATATGTACTCCGATTCCTATATTACACCTTTGGTCGTAGGTCTATCGTGTCCTGCCTGTATAAGCATATGCCATCGCAGCATGCGGACAAGGGGGGTATTCTATGAGGAGTAAGGCCGTATAGTCTTTCGATAGCTCACCTGATACATAAGGCACCCGTCGGATTCAAGGGAAAATCCGACGGGTGCCTCTGTTTTATCCACTCAAGAAAAAGCCTTTGGGGAGTTGCAATTTATATACAAATCATTTTCGATTCATATATTTATTGAAAATCATTTATATACAAAATGAAAACGATTTATATATAAATCGAAAATGATTTGTATATAGATTGTTCATCGAACTAATAAAAAGAGCTCTTCGATCTGAAAAAGGCTGTCATGCGATCCCTTTTCCTTCGAATTCCGATCTCTCAGAAGTGCTTATTTGGAATCATTCCAAACATTTCTTCGTTGTTGAAAACTTTTTTGGCGCATATTTTTCGGTGAATATTCCGTTTTTTTAGTCTCGAAAATGACCCATGCCGAAAGATTTTGCTTTTACCTTATACTCATCATAATAACGAAAGAGAAAACAGGTTGCCGTTCTTCATTCATCCATAGCCGTGACGGTCATTTTTTACTTGTTCTGAGCACTTTTTCCTCTTGATTCTTGGCCGGCCGATCGACGGAATCAGCTACTCTCTATTGATTAAGGAAGGGCTTTTTGTACTTTTGGCTGACAGAAACGATTTATAACTTCCGAAACGATGACGAACTCCAACTCCTTATACGAGAGACTACAGACAGCGGACTCATTCTTTCTGATGGCAGGACCCTGTGCCATAGAGAGCGAAGACATGGCACTGCACATCGCAGAGCGAATAGTAGAGGTGACTTCCCGACTGGGCATCCCCTATATATTCAAGGGATCGTACCGCAAGGCCAACCGCTCGCGTATAGATTCCTTCACCGGCATAGGCGACGAAAAGGCTCTTCGCATTCTGGGCAAGGTAGGCCGGGAGTTCGGTGTTCCGACGGTCACGGACATACATGAGACTCACGAAGCGGCTATGGCCGCCGAGTACGTGGACGTACTCCAGATACCGGCTTTCCTCTGCCGACAGACGGATCTGATCGTGGCGGCTGCCCGCACAGGGCGAATCGTCAATGTGAAGAAAGGACAGTTCCTGTCGGGCGAAGCCATGGCTTTCGTGCTACGAAAGTGCCTGGACAGCGGCAACAGCCAAGTGATTCTGACCGAGCGTGGCAATACCTTCGGCTATACGGATTTGGTGGTGGACTACCGGAATATTCCCACGATGCGTTCGCTGGGCTTTCCCGTGGTAATGGATGTGACCCACTCGCTCCAGCAACCCAATCAGGGTAGTGGCGTAACGGGGGGAAAACCCGAGTTGATAGAGACCATCGCGAAGGCTGCCATAGCCGTAGGTACGGACGGTCTCTTCATCGAGACCCACCCTGATCCTGCTTCGGCCAAAAGCGATGGAGCCAACATGCTCCGACTGGATCTGCTCGAAGGGCTGCTCACGAAGTTGATGCGCATACGGGCAGCAATCAGGGATTGAGCCTGCAAGCAGCCTCTTATCGGCCGATCACACATATTAGGAAGGTGCTGTCGGGAACCGAAAAGAAATATGATCGAGGAGGAAACGAGGCTTATTCGCTCTTCCTTAGAGATCCCGACATTATATCCCCAACCGGTGAACTCCCCTTTCCATAGCGAGAGTCGCAGCATCCCTCTCTTGGCTGTACATAAATAACTTGTATCTTTGTGCAACTATAAAAAAGAATCAAATACTATTCCCCTTTTATGGAATTAAAAAAGACTACACGTATCGAAAGCGATCTTATCGGAGAACGCGAGATACCCGGCCATATTCTATATGGCGTACAGACGCTGCGTGGTATAGAAAACTTCCCTATCAGCAATTTTCATCTGAACGATTATCCCCTGTTTATCAATGGCTTGGCCATGACGAAATGGGCGGCTGCAGTGGCCAATCATCGCCTCGGTCTGCTGACCGATGCCCAGAAAGACGGCATCGTGAAAGCCTGCAAGGAAATTCTCGAAGGCAAGCACCACGAGCATTTCCCCGTGGATATGATCCAAGGTGGTGCAGGAACGACCACGAATATGAATGCCAACGAGGTGATTTGCAACCGTGCGTTGCAGATCATGGGACACGAGGCCGGCGAGTTTGCCCACCTCTCGCCCAATGATCACGTGAACTGCTCGCAGAGTACCAACGATGCTTATCCGACAGCTATCCACCTCGGCCTTTACGCTACATATCTGAAGTTCCGCCCCCATCTTCTGGATCTCATCGAGTCGCTGCGTGCCAAGAGTCGCGAATTTGCCCATGTACTCAAGATGGGACGTACTCAGCTCGAAGATGCTGTGCCCATGTCTCTGGGACAGACGTTCGGCGGATTTGCTTCCATCTTGCAGGATGAAATCAAAAATCTCGACTTTGCTGCCGAAGAGTTCCTGACCGTGAACATGGGTGCTACGGCTATCGGCACGGGTATCTGCGCTCAGCCGAACTATGCCGAATACTGCATAGAGGCCCTTCGCGAAGTCACCGGCTGGGACATTCGTCTCAGTGCCGATCTGGTGGGAGCTACGAGCGATACTTCCGTGATGGTAGGATATTCGTCTGCCTTGCGCCGTATCTGCGTGAAGGTGAACAAGATTTGCAACGACCTGCGTCTCCTTGCCAGTGGTCCTCGCTGCGGTCTGCACGAATTCAATCTGCCCGCCATGCAGCCGGGTTCATCCATCATGCCGGGTAAGGTGAATCCTGTGATTCCGGAAGTAATGAATCAGATCTGCTACAAGGTGATGGGCAACGACCTGACCGTAACGATGGCAGGCGATGCAGCCCAAATGGAGCTGAATGCGATGGAGCCTGTGATGGCACAGTGCTGCTTCGAAAGTTCGGATCTGCTCATGAACGGATTCGATACGCTGCGTACGCTCTGTATCGATGGCATCACGGCCAACGAAGACGAATGCCGCGGGTATATCCGCAACAGCATCGGTATCGTGACGGCTCTGAATCCGATCATCGGCTACAAGAATTCGACCAAGATCGCCAAGGAAGCGATGGAAACGGGACGCGGCGTTTACGACCTCGTCTTGGAGCACGACATCCTGTCGAAAGAGGATCTGGATACGATACTCTCACCGGAGAATATGATCAAGCCGGTCAAGCTCGACATCAAACCGCGTCGCTGACCCCTTTAGCGAAATATGAAACGGGGCTGTGCGAGGAGGAGAGACTCCTGTTCGCGCAGCCCTTTTCGTTTGACTTTATACCATGCGGAGAGATGGATGTGGGAATGAACGCTAACGACTATCTTTGCCCGACTAAGCATTAAGGAATGGAAAAGGTACATTATGCCGCCATAGACGTCGGCTCGAATGCCGTGCGCCTGCTGATCAAATGTGTCAATAGCGAAGGGATGGAGGAACCTCTCAGCAAGGTGCTGATCATGCGAGTCCCCATCCGTCTGGGCGAAGACTCTTTTACCAAAGGATACATAGGAGAGGAAAAGGTAGACAACATGGTACGGCTCATGCGGGCATACAATGAGATGATGCAGATATACCGGGTAAAGGACTATCGTGCCTGTGCCACCTCCGCCATGAGAGACGCATCGAATGCCGAAGCCGTGATAGCACAGATCCGAGAGAAGACGGGTATCCATATAGACATCATCGATGGGGATGAGGAGGCCCGCCTCGTCTCGGACAATCATATCGAACAGATTATTTCCGACGGAGGCAATTACATCTATCTGGACGTCGGTGGAGGTAGTACCGAGCTTACACTTTTCTCCGACACTCATGTCAAGCATTCGCAGTCGTTCGACATCGGTACGGTACGTCTGCTCAACGAAAAGGTTCGCCCCCATGTCCGGGAAGCATTCCGCTCGGAACTCATGGCCATTGCAAAAGAATATACCGACATTACGATCATCGGTACGGGAGGCAATATCAATCGCCTTGTCCGTCTGAGCGGATCGGACAGGGGTTCTTCTCGCTATAGCATCATGCCGGTAGAAGCACTTCACAAGACCTACGACCTGCTCAAGCCTATTTCCACAGAAGAACGAATGGTGCGCTTCCACCTCAAACCCGACCGCGCGGATGTAATCATCCCGGCAGCCGAGATTTTCCTTGAGGTGGCGGACATTACCGAAGCCAAAACCATCATTGCTCCTATCGTAGGATTGGCAGATGGTATCATCGAAGATCTCTATACACGCCACCAGTCTCGACCCTCATGAAACGACAGCAGAAACAGCGGAGGAAAGCAGGGACAATCTCTGCCACCGTAGGGCAAGCCTATGCCAATCGGCTACTGATCCTCACAGAGGTATTGGCTTTGCTTTACGTCATCATCACGGGGATCATCCTCCTTATCATGCGCCCCACCATGCCCGATGCCGACACACTGCTTCTCAATCGGGCGGAAATACTTGTAGGAACAGGCATATTCGCACTGCTCTATTATCGCTCTCCTTCTCGATTCACTTGGGCACTGCGTATCATCTTTCAGCTAATGCTGCTCAGCTATTGGTATCCGGAGACCTTTCTCTTCAATCAGCATTTCGACAATCTGGATCATATCTTCGCCCGGGCCGAACAGATCGTTTGCTTCAGTCAGCCGGCTATTTGGTTCAGCCGGCTATTCCCTCACTGGATAATAAGCGAAGTGCTCCACTTCGGCTACTTCATCTATTATGCACTTATCGTCGGAGTCATTCTCTTCTACTATATCTCCAATTACAGGCAGGCCGAACGTGTGGCTTTCGTGCTGTTCGGCTCTTTTTATGTCTACTATCTGATCTATACCCTCCTGCCGGTAGCCGGGCCACAATTCTACTTCCCCGCCATCGGCTGGGATAGCGTAGCGGCAGGGCGATTTCCACCCATCGGTCAGTACTTTGCCACACACCCGGAGCTGCAAGAGATGGAGGTGGCGCATCAGGGACTGTTCTATCGTCTGGTCAATATGTCGCAGCAAATGGGCGAACGCCCCACTGCGGCTTTTCCCAGTAGTCATGTGGGCATCACGACGGTGATCTTCGCATTCTTCCACCGAAGCAGCAGGAAGTTATTCTGGTATCTCCTGCCCATTGGTATTTGCCTGACACTGGCGACCGTCTATATACAGGCACATTATTTCATCGATGTATTGGCCGGATTGGCCACGGGACTTTTGTTCTATTACGGAGGAAATAAGCTCTATTCGTGGATCGACATCAAGATAAGTGGTAGATGGAGTCGTAACCATCAAGCAGGAAGCGTGTAATTTCCGATAGTTCACAATGGCAAAAACAAGGGAGGAACCTGTCTACAGCGTACAGATAATTCTCCCTGTCGCCTGCGACTACCGGAATGTGCAGAATCCGTAATCTTACATCGATTTTGCCGAAAAGATTTTTTTATCTATATTCACGCAATTCTTCGATTCCCCTTGGTTTCGGGGGAGCATCAGTCACATAATCACTATATAATATGCAATAGTCATGAAACGATTACTTCCATTTCTCGTTATGCTGGTACTGCCTCTGTCTCTACTTGCACAAGGCCTGACCCGAGCAGAAGCACTCGCCCGAGTGAAAAACATTTATGGGGAGCAATGCTCAACCTTTGATTTCGCTGTCAAAGAGGATGTCATCCCACCTCAGACTCGTGTGTTCTCAGGGAAAGATTTTTTGCTTTCCCCAAGTGTCCAATCATGGTTCGTTTTTGTGGATAAAGAGCCTAAGAAAGGTTGGACACACTCTTGTGAATATGTTTTTGTTGAGTGTAATAGTGGGCTTATTCATCGATTCGAAAAATCAATGGCTCCAGTTTTTGATCTCGTTTATGAGTCTCAAACAGGAGGGAATATAAGCTCTCTCAACATTCCTACAATGCATAGTGGATGGACCATTGTCGGACCTCCGAACACTCAATCCCACACCTATGCAGTCATTATTAGCGGAGGAGGTCCAAAGAAAAAAAATCGGTCCACTTATTGGAACGATTGCTCTTACATGTATTGCACTCTTAAGCATAAGTATCAAGTCCCAGACAAAAATATATTTGTAATCATGTCTGATGGACAAGATCCTGGAGAAGACCTTGCTATTGGACCAAATAGCTATATATCTTCTCCATTGGATTTGGATGGAGATGGTATACCTGATATCAAGTATCCTGCGACAAAAGCGGCTATTGGGTCTGTATTCGACTCTTTGGCTAAACAACTCAGTCCAAAAGACAACCTAATTATTTTCGTGACTGATCATGGAGATAAAGGAGATCAGGATGGAGAATCTTCTATTGTCCTATGGATGGAAAATGAAGAACCCGCACTCGAAGATATACCTTCTTTCTTTTTACAAGATTACGAATTAAAAGAAATGCTTGCTCCAATCAATGTCGCAAGTATGGTTGTCGTAATGGGTCAATGCTTCTCTGGAGGATTTGTAGATGACCTACAAGGAGAAAATCGCATCATCATGACAGCGTCTTCTTCTTCCCAAGCGACACACGCAAATGCAGATAATATGTACGAAGGATTTCTATATAATTGGATGGAGAGTATTGCACAAATGTCTCCTTATGGGAATTTTGCTAGTACCGATCTGAATAACGATGGTGTAATTTCTATGGAAGAAACTCGTCAGAATTGTCTTGCTCTTGGTTCGGATAGCGAAACCCAACAATATTCCAGTATTCCGGCAATGCTAGGAACAAGGACTTTCATTAATGGTGTATACGATCTGTACTCGCACGATTCTCCCAAAGATACAGGAAGAGAACCGGAGACTTCACATAAAATGAATTATTGGAATAGTAATGATCTATGGATACGCAATCAAAATGATTCGGTAGAACAACATGAGAATCCTATATATAGTCAAAATCCAGCATTTGTCTATGTCAAGGTACATAATAGAGGGACTCTTGTCTCTTCCGGACAAGACAAAGTCGTTTTGTCTTGGACACCTAATGCATTGGGCATAGATCCCGCGAATGGCAGTTTTGGAGGAAACATAGGAGAAATAGCTATTCCGCAGATAAACCCTGGAGATAGTGTAGTACTCGTTATTGAGTGGAATACTCCCAATCCTAATTTATTTGAAGAAATTTCCTCGACAGAGAAGATGCAGTTTGCATTGTTTGCCAATATTACTTCGTCACGTGATTCAACTCAAACAAACTATTCTGGGGATCTTGCCCTATATAACACGATTAAGAATAACAATAATTTCATCTGCAAAAAGAGCAATATCCTAAGTTTGCCTCCGAGCGCGACACTTCGTAATGGAGAGGAACCCAATATCAATGATGTTACTGTTTTTTTGCATTCGATGACAAATGAGTACAGGAATTACCAAGTAGAGTTCATTTCCGAAGAAGGAGTTAACTCTCTTATAAATGAATGTGAAGTGTCCATGACCCTTAGTCCCGATCTTCAATGTCAATTATCTGAGGGAACAGTAGAGGTTGTAGGTATGGGATCTATCCCAGATGCTCAAGGGAGATTCAGAATTATTGATCCACATGCAACCTTACGAGGTTTAGACTTATCGCCTGAATCATTCAGCAAAATACACTTACACTTCAATTTTACAGAAGGTTACAATAATGGCAACAAGTACGACTATCTTGTTCTTCTTAAGGATACCAATAGTGGTGAGATCGTAGATGGGAATGTCGTACAGATATGTCAAGAAATTCGAGGCTCTCAATCCCAGAGACAACTAAATTTTGACCAATCGGAACAGTCATCCCCCGTTCAAAATCTGACATACGAGATTGACGGTGATCAATTGACCCTCAAATGGGAAGCTTCGGAAACTAACGGGGAGATCCTACTCGTGAAAGAAGATTTTACAGAGTACGATCCTGTTTCTCTGCTACCCACCGGGTGGACAGCCATAGATGCTGACGAGGACGGGAATGGTTGGCGTGCGGGAGGCAATAGTTATCTGTACGACGGATTGCATGTTGCCATTTCGTTCTCATCATGGAATGGACTCGCCGATCTTAATCCCGACAACTACCTGATTACGCCCGAGGTCTCGGGAGCAAACCGGATTACCTATTTGGTCACACCGGGCGATTATAATTGGCCGGACCACTATGGTGTCTTCATCTCTAAAGCGGGAACATCGGCAGCGGACTTTGTCCACCTCTTCGACGAAATGCTTATTGCTCCAAGCTCAAAGGGTGTTATGAAAGATGGACGTTGGTATCAATTCCAGGAGCGCGAACTAATTCTGCCGGAAGGGACCAAATACGTAGCATTCCGTCATTACGATTCGTCGGAAATGTTCGCCGTGGTAGTAACGCAAGTCCGGGTCTATGGAAAGGCTTCCCCGTGTTACAACATCTACAAAGACGGCTCACTGCTTCAAGCCAATGTTGAGGGAACGAGTTTTACGACACCTCTTCCGGCCCAAACGAGCGAATACTGCGTCCGCGCAGTCATTGATGGCGTCGAAAGCGATCCTGCGTGCGTGACCGTGGAGATGACAGCCCTCGCTGTGCCGGATGCACAGACGATAGAGATCAGTGGAGAAGAGGGGCGGATCAGAATAGCGACTTCTCAGCCTGAGACGATGCGCTTATTCGACTTGCAGGGACGCATGTTGCTGACCGGAAAAATAGCGGGCGAAACAACGATCGCGATCGCTGCCGGCCTATACGTTGTGCAGGTAGGAGGCATTAGGCAAAAAATAAGCGTCCGCTAAAAGCGCCCCCCCCAAGAAAGGGAGCCACAACGTCAGGAGCTATCCTTACGTTGTGGCTTCTGCTTTTGTTGGAGGAGGTGGATCGTTTCCTTGTCCGAAGGATCGACTTGTGCGATGGATGTCGTCCCAAATGCACTTATCGTCGAAATCCGCAACAACAGTTTGTGGACATAACAGACAGAAAAACAAATATCTTTGTGGAAATCGCTAAAAGTAGAACATCAAAACACGCTGTTTCAATGGAAAAGCCTTATGTATTAGGAGTGGATGTGGGCGGTACCAACACCGTATTCGGAGTGGTAGACGCTCGTGGCAATTTGGTTATAAGTTCGTCCATCAAGACCGGAGCGCACAACGATCTGAACGATTATATCAAAGATCTGACTGCCGGTATCAACCAGTTGATTGAACAGGTAGGAGGGAAAGAGAAAATAAAGGGTATCGGTGTAGGTGCTCCCAATGGAAACTATTATACCGGATCGATCGAGTTTGCGCCCAATTTGCCTTGGAAGCAGACCAAAATACCCTTTGCCCAAATGCTGACCGATTCATTGGGTATCCCCACGACACTGACTAATGATGCCAATGCAGCGGCAATCGGCGAGATGACCTACGGTGCTGCACGCGGGATGAAAGACTTCATCGTTATCACGCTCGGCACGGGAGTAGGAAGCGGTATTGTGGTCAATGGTACCCTTGTATATGGCCATGACGGCTTTGCCGGTGAGCTGGGGCATATGATCGTTCGCCGCAATGGTCGCATGTGCGGCTGTGGCAGACAAGGCTGTCTGGAGACTTATACAT
Source organism: Porphyromonas sp. COT-052 OH4946 (assembly GCF_000765965.1). Lineage (NCBI taxonomy): Bacteria > Pseudomonadati > Bacteroidota > Bacteroidia > Bacteroidales > Porphyromonadaceae > Porphyromonas > Porphyromonas sp. COT-052 OH4946. The sequence continues at coordinate 48,593 of NZ_JQZY01000024.1, read as the reverse complement.
CGGCGACGGGAGTGGCCCGTACGGCTCGCGAATATTTGGATATCCGATCGGACAAGAGTTTGCTCCGGAACATTCAGCCCGATCTGATCACTTCGAAAGATGTATACGATGCGGCTATCAGTGGCGATGGCCTTGCACAGGAGATATTTGAGACTACGGGAGCGATCCTTGGAGAGGCTTTTGCAGACTTCGTCACTTTCTCCAGTCCGGAAGCGATCATCCTCTTCGGTGGCCTGACCAAAGCAGGCGATCTCTTGATGAATCCGATCCGCCACCACATGGAAAAGAATGTGCTGAATATCTACCGAGGGAAGACCAAGCTGCTCTTCTCTCAGCTCAAAGAGAGCGATGCCGCTGTGCTCGGAGCAAGTGCTTTGGGATGGGAGGCCAAATAAACGCTGAGCATCCGCTCGCACCCTTCAGATACTGTCCGCGCTGCGGATACGATGGTTTTGTGGAGAGAAACTCGAAAGCCAAATCGTGTCCGCAGTGCGGATTGGTTTATTATGCCAATCCTTCCGCTGCGACAGCTTGCTTCATCACCGATAGCGCGGGCAGACTATTGGCCGTGCACCGAGCCAAAGATCCGGCCAAAGGCACACTCCATTTGCCCGGCGGCTTTATGGATATGGACGAAACAGCGGAAGAGGGTATCATCAGAGAGATCCGTGAGGAGACGGGAATAGAAGTCGATGCAGTATCTTATCTCTTCTCGCTTCCCAATATCTATCCCTACGGAGGGATGCGTGTCCATACGGCCGATTTGTTTTTTGCAGCTCAAGTTTCTGATTTTTCCTCAGCCATCGCGAACGACGATGCAGCCGAATTGGTGCTATTGGCTCCGGAGGATATAAACCCCGAAGACTTCGGATTGGAATCCATTCGTCGGGCTATGGGGCTATGGTTAGCTCACAAAAAGAATCGAGACTAATGAAGACACTGAAGAATCTGGCACTACCCATCGCCATGGCCTTGGGCGTATTGGCATGGCCTCTGCTGTCGCCACTGGCTTTTCTGATACCCTACATGATCTTTCTGATGCTGTTCTTTACTTTCTTGAAGATCTCCCCTCGGGATATGCACTTCTCCCGATTGCATCTGCTATTAGCCCTTATACAAATTACGCTCGCTATAGGAGGATTTTTCGCTTTTAGGTTGCTCGATCCCATCGTGGCAGAAGGCGTTATGATCTGTTTTATCTGTCCTGCTGCCACGGCTTCGTCTGTCATCATCGGAATGCTCGGAGGCAATATCGCCTTCGGTGCTACGTATGTGCTACTGACCCACATGGGAGTAGCGGTATTGGGGCCTTTACTGTTTTCTTCGCTGAGTACGGCACATGCCGATATGCCGTTTTGGTCTTCCGTCATCCATATTCTTTGGGGAGTCTTGCCTCTGCTGGCAGTGCCTCTGCTGGCTGCTTGGCTTATACGCTTTGCTGCTCCTCGGACACATGCCCGGCTCCTGCGCATTCCCCAAATAGCTTTTTGGCTGTGGGTCGTCTCGCTGGCTATCATCATGTCCAAAACGACAGGCTATGTGATGGAACAAGGCTCCGACAGCATCCGTTTGGAGCTGCTGTTGGCATTGGGCGGTCTGCTAAGCTGTTTGCTGCAGTTCGGATTGGGCAAGTGGCTGAGCAAACGATATTTGAACGAAAGTGTGACGGCCGGTCAGGCTTTGGGACAGAAAAACACGTCACTTGCCATTTGGATGTCGCTCACCTACCTGAATCCTATAGCTTCTATCGCTCCTGCAAGCTATGTGGTATGGCAAAATTCAATCAATTCCATCCAAATCTGGCTATACGATAAACGAAAGAATAAAATCGACCGACAATGAAACTAACAGACCAATGGTTTACTTCCATCAGTGAGGATGAGAAGGGCAACCTTGTATTCGTCAATGGGCGCTTGGAGCTTGACGAATTCCGACTAAGCGGCAAGCTGAAAATCCGAATCGAGATACGCTGGCCTTATGAAGCCGACGAGCAAGGTCTGCCTACGGAATCGGCAGGCAAACAGATCGAAGAGATCGAGCAAATCGTTCGCAAGGCTATGGAAAAGGATAAGCTGGCCATCATGACCGGTAATTATACCGGAGGCGGAATCAAGTACTGGGTCTATTATGCCCGTACGGAACGAGTATTCGGCGAACGGCTCAATGAAGTGTTGGCTCCTTACGAGACATTGCCGCTGGAGATAGAATGCGAAGTCGATGCCGACTGGGAAGAGTATCTCGATATGCTCTCGATGAAAGATGAAAATTCGATATAACCATTATGTCCCGTCCCTGTGCCGACCGGAGCTATTCTTGGATCCTTTAGAGCTTCTGTCTGAAACTACTATTAGATTTCGCCAAAACTACTATTTATTAGATTACTTCAAAACTACTAGTAGATTCTGGTGCCACCACTAGTAGTTTTCGTCAAAACCACTAGTAGATTCTTGCGCCACTAATATTTGGTTTGGAGGCACTGAAAAATAAGTCTTCACAAAGTCTGCTTGAAGTGACGTTCTTATCTCTATTTTTTTGGCCTTATTCCTCGGCTGAAAACACACAGAGGGCGCATCGGTAAGACGCGCCCTCTGCTTTTTAGTCACCCTTATTTTCAGGGTGTCGTTTATGTTTGCTTATTGAGCCTTTGCAGCAGGAGCCATCATGACAACAACCCGATTGTTCTGCTTCAAGATGTCTGCCGCAAACTTTTGCAATTCAGCAGGAGTAAGACTGTTCAGTACAGATTCGTAGTCTGTGATGAAGTCATTTCCTTCGAAGAAAGACGATTTCATGGCTTCGAGCCAGAAACGGTTCTCGCGCAGACTCTCTTTGTGCTGCTTGTTCAGGTTTTCGATAGTCTTCTTGAAGTACTCCACATTGGGGCCCTCTTTGGCAAGCTTCTCCAACTCAGCAAATACGATAGCATTCATTTCCTCGGCACGAGTAGGATCCGTGGGGAAATAGATCTGCATCAGAGCCTTGGGTTGAGGATATTGCTCGACACTACCGAATGCCGCCACACTGTATGCACCGCCTTCCTTCTCGCGAACGGTAGCCGTGTACACCTGATCCATTACAGCTGAGAAAACCTCCATCAGGAGACTGTTCTTGAGCGTGTATTCCACATTGCCGGACACGACATCGAATATAGTAGTCGAAGGAGTATCCATTTCTTTGTTGAACTTGCAGTCGATCTTTCCGGAACGGGCAGCGGGTACCTGAGCCTTGTGCATCTTATCGCCACGCTTGAGATTGGGCAATGAAGCAAGATAAGTTTCGATGAAAGGCTTCATCTTGGCTTCATCCAGATTGCCGATAAAGAAGAACGTGAAGTCGCCGGCGTCAGCGAATCGCTCTTTGTAGAAAGCCATTACCTGATCGTAATTCACTTTCTGCACGTCAGCAGCCTTCAGGGTTTTCATGAGCATATTATCACCATACATAGTATGACGGATAGAGTCCATAAGCGCAGCCATCGGATTGGCTTCCTGGTTTTTCAGGTTGTTGTACAGCTTCTCCTGTGTAGCCTTGAATGCTTCGGGATCCTTACGGTTAGCAGTCATTTGGAGATAGATCAACTGGAAGAAAGTTTCCATGTCTTCTACAGTCGTTTTACCTGAAAGGCTTTCGGTAAGCAGAGATAAAGAGGGAGATACGGAAGCAGAGCGACCTGTCAGCACCTTATCCAGCTCGATCGCATTGAAGTTGCCCAAGCCACCCACGTTCATGAACGAACTCATCACAGATTGGTTGGGAGCATTCTTTCCGGAGAGGATACCACCGGGGCTGACAGCACTCATCAGGATCTCGTTCGATTTGAAATCGGTCTTCTTGAGATAAACCTTGATGCCATTGCTGAGCGTAAGCTCTGTAGCACCGAACTTCTGGTCTTTCTTCTCGGAAACGATCTTTCCGGCCTTGGGAGCTTTCTCCATCAATTTCTGGTCGGAAACTTCGTCCTTCTTGGCTTCTACTTTCTGCTGACGAGCAGCTTTGAATGCAGCGAGGAAGTCTGCTTCGCTCGGGATCTTGGCTTCAGCCTTTGATGGCCCCGTGAGCGTAACGACTGCATTCTTCACGGGATCGATCATCTGAGCGATAGCCTGATTGAATGCTTCCACAGGAACCTGAGGAGCAAAAGCGTTCACCGTCTGATATTCCACCTCGATACCGGGGATATAGCCACCATCGGTGAAGTAAGTGGAGTATTCGTTGGCATAAGCATTGTTTTTACGCTTCTCTCTCTCGTTGTATTGGTTTTCGTATTTCTTCAATACGTTCGTGCGTGCACGATCGTATTCGCCCTTGGTGATACCAAACTGACGAAGTCTTTCGATCTCTGCTACCAATGCGTTCATCGCTTTCTCTACTTCACCCTCACGAACCGTGGCAACAAAGTTGAATGCGTCCTTGGTCTGGGCAATGTACATGAAGTTGGAGAAGAAAGCAGCGGCACTGAGGAAAGGAGCGTTAGGCTTGTGAGTGATCTCGGCCAGACGCTCGTTCACGGCTGTAGTAATCACCTGCTTCATGTAGTCCTCGACGAGACCGAATACCGAACCACGTACTTCCTGAGGAGTGGGGTCGGCCTTGAAGCTGATAGAGAGCTGCGTGGTAGTGGCCTCGGCGTCGGTAGCAATGGCTACGATAGGCTCATCGTTGTCCTCTACGGTCGTATAGATACGCTCTGCGGGATTCACGGGAGCAGGAACGTCCTTGAAGAGTTCTTTGATCTTGTTCTCCACATAGTCCACATCGATATCTCCCACGATCACCAGACCTTGCAGGTCGGGACGATACCATTTCTTATAATAGTTGCGCAGCTCATCGTGCTTGAAGTTGAGCACAACGTCCATCAGACCGATGGGCATGCGTTCTGCATATTTATTGCCCGGCAGAACTTTGGCAAGGATAGCTTCGAACATACGGAGCTGAGCATTGCGGCGAGCACGCCATTCTTCGTGGATCACACCGCGCTCTTCATCGATCTCATGCCCGTCGAGGGTAATATTGTTACTCCAATCATGTAGGATAAGCAAGCAGGAGTCGATGATTCCCTGACGTGTAGTCGGCACATCCATGATCGTGTATTCCGTCTTGTCAAATCCGGTAGAAGCATTCAGGTTCTGGCCAAAACGTACACCGATCGTTTCGAGATAGTTGATCAAGTTCTTGCCGGGGAAATTCTTCGTACCGTTGAAAGCCATGTGCTCCAAGAAGTGAGCCAAACCGGACTGGCTGTCTTCTTCAAGAATAGAACCCACTTTCTGTGCGATAAAGAAATCGGCACGATCTTTCGGGTTCTCGTTGTGACGGATGAAATAGGTCAATCCGTTGTCCAACTTACCGACACGAACAGCCGGATCAGTAGGGAGTGGCTGAGCCTGTTGGGCTGAAAGCTTCATCGGGATGAATGCCACAAGCAAAAGGCCAAGTGATAAAAATCTTTTCAATTCCATAAGTATTCTTAGGTTACTTGTTTGGTTGTTAAGTAATTCCGGCCAAAAGTACGGTTTTTTCGTTGAATCAGCCTCCTGTCAGTTTGGCAAGATAGACAGGAGACAGGAGCTGAGACAAGCCGAATTAGCCGGACGGATCTGCCAAACAGATCAGTCCACACGGCGGTAGGTCTCTTCGAAAGGAATCCGAAAACGTTCGCCCCAAATGCCTTCGGGCGTTCTGATACCGCATGAAACGATCATATTGATCTGAGCAGCACGCGGCAGCCCTAGTATTCTCTTCACACGGAGGCTGTCGAAGCCCTCCATCGGGCAGGTGTCATAGCCGGTCTCTGCCATGGCCAGCATAAAGGTCTGTGCAGCCAATGCGCAGCTCTTGTGCATCACCGTACGCATGTCTCCCTCGGATACTTGTCGCGGTACTGGTTTGGACAATCCGATCACCTGTACCAAAATCTTGCGCAGGCTTCCCAGCAAACCGAAGCAACGACCATATAAAAATGGTATCAGTTTCCGATAATAGGACTCCAGCCGTTTGATTCGCTTAGACTGCTTTTCCTCCGGACTGTTATGCTCCACATTACCACGCTCAAAGGAGAGTACCGCCTCGGCATGCCTCTTTACCAAGTCGGGGCGAACCACAAAAACCACCATCTGCGGAGCTGAGGTAGCTGCTTTCTGTTCGAGACAGGCTTGACCGAGTAGTTTCAGCTTTTGGGGGTTGACTACATGGTAGGCCTCCCACAGCTGCATATTGGAGCTGGTAGGAGCCAGAGTGGCTAGTCGGATACACTCTTTGACCCGATCCGCATCTATCGTCTTTTGACTGTCATAATGACGCACGGAGCGTCTGTACTGCAATATATCTTGAAGATTCATCGTCTGTTTTTTATGAAGTGTCACTTTTTTACATAGTTGACGTATAAGCCCTGTAGAGAAGACATCTGATGTGTGTCTTTTTGCTTATCCAAGTATATGCTTATCGCCTGTAATTCAATAACTATGCACTTAGCCTCTTGGTTCGAGAAACAAAATGAAACATATGCTTTCCGGTAGAAATAATCTCAACCGAAATCAAGATTCAAGTCCGTACCCCAAAAGTTGAATCTTCGTCCCTGCCGTCTCTTATTAGTATAGGCCGGAGTGTAAACTGATAATGGGCCTTAGAAGAGACACTGTAGTTTTAATCACGAACTAGACCTCTTCGAGTGTCAACTTTTTTCAGTACACGTCAGCCCTAAAAAAGTGGCGCGTCAACTTTTTCGTTTTGGCTCGAGAAATAAAAAATTCCTGCGCCTTAACGAAAAAAATCTCAAGCCACATTTTCCGAGTCATGAATTGATGAACTTTCCAGACGTAAATGATCTGAAGGGCCGGGAGTCTTATCGAGCTGATGAATCGTTTAGGCCTAAGATGCCCCGCATGGATCATGAATTGTAATGCGTAACCTTTGATTGATACCCGGATAATGAAGAGGCTGTCTGATGAAATGTGTGCTCTTCTCATGGCCTTTTCAAGAGCTACAAGAAATAAAAAATATAGGCTGACTCCAGAAGTCGGAATCAGCCCATATTTTTCATTCCTACACAAATGCTTTTATCGAACAGCAACGGAAGACAACAATCGAGCGTTATTTTCGACCAAATACTTGATTTTTCCCTCCATATCCCGAGGCAAAGAAGCTTTGGAGAGTAATCGGACTATAGGTTGCGGGTGGTGTATGTCCGTCCCTATGAGATCGTAATAGCCGGCCTCAAGCAGTGCATAGGCTTTCTCTGACACAAATGAACTGTATGCCCCGAACAGGGAAAAAAGGTTCAGTTGGAACAACACTCCTTGCTTTTTGATCATCACGTAATCCTTCTCCTCCATGTACACATAACGTTCGGGATGGGCCAACACGGGAGAAAGGCCTTTGAGTCGCAAATCTGCAAGTAACCCCATCAATCCCATGGGGGGGGCCATATAGGAGGTTTCGACCAAAATGTGCCGATCCCCCAACGTCAGGAGTGGTTCTGCCAACCGATCAGGAAAAGTGGCATCCAACATATACTCTGCAGCAAGTCGCAGGCGTGAAGCCTTATCAGTAGATGTTGCGGCAAGAAGGTCTTCGAAGCGTGCACGAAGGAAGAGAGCATCATTCGACGGATACTCTTCCATAATATGGGGAGTGAGTATATGCCGCTTGACGCCTATCTCTTCCAGTAAATCGATTATAGAGAGGGTCTCTTCGATAGATTTTGATCCGTCGTCCACTGCAGGCAGCAGATGACAGTGCATATCTATCATCTCGGCGAACCATCCCTGTTCAAAGGGATTGACTTGCTTCGTTTTCCTCCTAAAAATAGAAAACACCCCTTCTTTTAGTTCTTCTTCATCGGGCTCTTAAACTTCATCTTCCTTTTTGAAGCAGAGTGGCGATGATGTTTCCTTTCCTGTTTGTCATAGGCTTCATAGCCATAGCCATAGTTATAGCCGTAAGTATATCGGTCGCTTGAGCTTGAGTAGGTGACGCCGTTCAAAACGAGACACAAATTCGCAAACTTGTTTTCAACATACAAACGTTCTATTTCAGGTAAATAGCGCCTGTCTAAAAGTCCTTGACGTATGACATAGATGGTCAGATCGGCAACTCTATTGGTAATCATGGCATCTGCTACGGCCATAGCAGGAACTGAATCCAAGAAAACATAATCGTAACGACGATTAAGCTCATCTATCAGATACTCCAAACGATCCGATAGCAAGAGTTCAGAAGGATTCGGTGGGACAGGACCGGCCAGAATTACATCTAAATTCTCGCTATGAGGCGAATGTGTAATTAGCCTGTCGATCGAAACGCTCTCGTTGTATAAGAAATCCGTGACACCGGTATTGTTCTGAGTCAATCGGTTGGAGAGGGATCCTTTTCTGATATCCAAATCCACTACTATGACTTTTTTGCCCGTAAGTGCTAGCGAAATAGCCAGATTCATAGTCACAAAAGATTTCCCCGAGCCAGGATTGGCAGAGGTGAACATCACAGTCTTGAGTTTGCTTGATTTTACACGCATAAACTCCATATTGGAACGCAGTATTCTGAAAGCTTCACTCGAGGAGTCTCTACTACCGGAACTAACCACCACATCCAAGTCTTCTTCGTTTCGGTGCCCTAGATAGGCAGGTATTTCGCCCAAGAATGGGATAGACAATCCTTCGAGGTCTTTACGCCCACGCACACCCTTATTCAGTTGCATTTTGGCGTAGATATAGACAGCTGGGAAAATCAATCCAAGCAGGAAGGCTGCAAAAAAGACAATCGGCTTACGAGGAGAGATGGGCTCCAAAGAACCATCAGCAGAATCAACGGTCTTAGCATTGCTCTCGGTGATAGCCAACCGGAGTGCATTCTCTTCTCGTTTGTTAAGAAGGTACAGATATAATTCTTCCTTGATTTTCTGCTGACGCAGGATCGTGGACATGATCTTTTCCTGAGTAGGTACAGCGCTGATCTGCTCTTTGGTTCGAGACATTTCTTTGTTGACCTCTCGGAGTTGTAAGTTCAAGGTCTTAATATAATTGTCGACAGCTGCATTGATCGATTTTCGCATCGCTACGAGCTGCATACCTACCTCTTGTACCGCAGGACTATTTTCACTTGAACTTTGTTTCAATCTTTCATATTTGAGCTTAAGTTCGTTGTACAGCGTTATACTATTGTCAATTCCTCTTTCCGTCAAGCCCAAATTGGCCGGCATGAGTTCATTATCGGTGCTGGTTTGTCTCAAGAATGACTGGATGTACTTGGCCAAAGAAAGGTTTCGCTCTACGATAAGCTGATCTTTCTGTAAGTCGGCACTGCTCTTGAGATATGCACCTACATCGGTGGAGATGTCCGTGATGTTATTCCTTTTCTTAAACGTTTCGATCTCCGTATCTACCGAACCAAGTTCTCCACCGATCATTGCCAAACGCTCATCGATAAAAGACGCGGTACTGATAGCGACACTCTTCTTATCGTTCATGACATCATCATTATATGAAGCGATAAGAGCATCGATAAAATTCTTTGCACGGTCCAAGTCTTCGTTTTTCAACGACAAATTGACTATCGTAGCCTTCTTGTCGGCCAAAGACACCTGAAGGTCCTGATTGTAACGCTCTGCGACCTTACGAGTATTTTCTTTCTTTACATATAGAACCTCTCCCTTCCATGAATCTGCAAAGAAGAGTGTGGTATCCAATTTTAGTTCTCCAACAGGAGTCGCAATCGGCTTCCCAAAAGAACCGTCTATTTTAATATCGCCTATTCCATTGCGCTCTTTCTGCTCAAAATGGGTCAGCTCAAAAGAACGCGCATCTTTGATCCGAATCCTAAAGGAGTAGCTTTCGGTAGAATCCCTGTCAGTAATCTGTATACTTACGGGACTGTTGCCATACAATGATTCATTGCGCCAAAAGCCCTGTTTGGATATGGATACATCTAAGTCAAGTTTATCGACTACAATAGCGGTCAAACGCTTGGATTTGAGAAGTAGAATTTCGTTCTCTACTTCAGAATTGCCCATCATCAAGCCAAGTTCCTGAAACTGCTGTAGGCCGCTTGTTGCCCCACTTTTTTCAGCACTTTTAATTAGTACTGTAGCCTGTGCATTGTATATTGGGGGCTGGCGTTGGATGTATATATAGGCAATGAGTAAACAGACCAATACACTCGCTACAATCCATCTCCAAGATGCAAGGAGACCAAGAAAAAACTCTTCTAAAGAAAAGATTGTGGAGTCTTCCGTATCGGAAATATAGGATCTGCCTTGCTGGGTAAATGTGTTTTGAGGGTCTTCGTTCAAGTTCATTCTAATTCTCGGTTTAAATTATTTAGACTTATCTATTATGGTAATCGTAAGCGTGGAAATGGATACGAGCGTGGATGTTACCCCGAGCCATACATTCACATTATTGTTCTGATTGATTTCGCTCATCTGTGTTTTCTTGCTGTTCGGCTCTACGTAAATGACATCGTTTTGATGGAGATAATACACCGGGCTTGTCAGCAAGTCCGCCTTCCTGAGATCCGCCAGGAAAACCTCGCGATGACCATTGGTTTCTCTGATCACAAAAACCCTATCGCGACGGCCATAGATTGTCAGGTCTCCGGCTAGTCCAATAGCTTCCAAAAGAGTTATTCGTTCTCCCTTTACAGACATCGACCCTGGATGATTTACCTCTCCTAAGACGGATACCTTGAAGTTTTGGAGCTGTACGGTCACTGTCGGGTCTTTAATGAATCCACTGGAAATAATTCTCTTCTGGATCTCTTTCTCCAGTTCGGTACGAGTAAGACCCTCTACATAGATTTGTCCTAAAATCGGATAATTGATATATCCTTTCGAATCGACTAAGAATCCCTCATTTGTATTGGCTCCGTAGCCGTTTCTGGCCAATGCTCGTGTAGTCAGCACTTGATTGTAAGGCGTTGAAAGTTCTGGATCCATACTGCTGACAAGGATATTCAGCACATCGTCTTTCTCTATTTTTACCTCATATGGTTTAGCAATGATCTCCCGATTAAAAGTTTGGATATCTTGTAAATAAACAACCTTTTCTCTTTGGGAACGACAAGAGGTAAAAAGCAAAACGAAAAAAGAAACGAACAAAAAAATACCAAGAGTGCGCATAATTGGTAGGTGGTTTAAAAAGGGTTGTTGATGTACATTATAGTACAGCGATGCAAAGATAATCACAATCCAAATATTTGGTCGACTCATAAAAACTCCTTTTATCTCGATATATATTCATGATAGTTTTTTTGAATGATTATTCGAGGAAGAGAATCTTGCGCGGATTGGGGGTGGTCACTACGTTGTGTTTGATACCGGAAAATGCCGAGTGGATTTTGTTAACTTTGTTCATTCTCAATCATTAACAGCTCTGCTTATGAAAAAGATATTATCGTTGGTAATCCTCTTTTGTGTTTTATCCTCTTTCGGTATGGCGCAAGTGGGAATGCCACGAATCAGTGATATGAGAGGAGTGCGTATGGACACTGTGTCTAAGAAAATAGAGGATTATGCCCAACGGCGGTTCTTTTATAAGATGGTTTTTGTGGAAGATACCCTGAACCGAGAAAAGAAAACCGAGGCACAGTGTGTATTGGAGATCGGACGGCGTGGCAGCAGCTTCATGGATTTGTATCAGTTGGCCTGGGATTCTTTGTGCGATGCCGTTACCCGACGAAAAGGTTCGATGATGGAGCTATTCACAGAGGGTGCCGGCTTGATGAAAAAGGTAAAGTGGAGAATAGTCCTGCTGAAAGGGTATCCTGAAGGAGCGGACCGCCATCAACAAGAGGTGCCATTGACAGGTCGGTATGAGTATCAATGTCCGTCGCCATCTTTCGATTGGCAGATCGGTGAAGAGACCGAAGAGATCATGGGATATACCTGTCGAAAGGCCACCTGCCACCACAGCGGACGGGATTATACGGCTTGGTATGCCGAGGATATTGCCCTCTCGGATGGGCCGTACATTTTTCGAGGATTGCCGGGCCTGATTGTAGCCATCGCTTCGGAGGATGGGGAATATACATTCGAACTGAATGGCATGCAGGAGATTACTTTCCCCTCACCTATATATCTGTACAATAAAAAAGTGCAAAGGCGTTCGCGCGAAGAAGTGCGCAAGATCGTTCGGAACATTTCGGAGAATTATACCGAGACCATTATCAATCAGGGAAGAATCAGGTTTAAGAATCCGGAAGATGCTCAACGCATCAGAAATTTGCCATACAATCCCTTGGAGAAAGAATAAAAACCAATAAAATACTCAGCATGAAAAGGACCTTTTTCTTCCTGGCATCTTGCTTTTTCATGAGCATGACATTCATACAGGCACAGCAACCACGTGTGGTGGGTGTAGAAGGAATGCCGGTAGATACTGTGCCCAAAAAGATTGTAGATGTTGCTAAGAGACGATTTTTCTATAAAGTAACTTTTTTGGCGGACACTTTAAAACGGGATAAAAAGACTGAAGCGCAGTGTGCGTTGGAAGTCGGAGAAAAAGGAAGCTGTTTCAAAGACTTCTATGGATTTGCTTCGGACTCCATAAATGATGACATCGCTCGTAGGAATGGCTCCTCGATGGAGGTTTTCTCCAAATGCTACGGGTATATGCGGAAGGTGGAGTGGAGAAGACCTGTTCTCAAGGGATATCCCGTCGGAGAGGATTATCATCAAGAGGAAGTCCCTTTGGTCGGAACGTTCGAATACAGTTGTCCATCGCCATTATTCCGATGGGATATAGGGGATGAGACCAAAGAGATCATGGGATACACTTGTCGAAAGGCCACCTGCCACCACAGCGGACGGGATTATACGGCTTGGTATGCCGAGGATATTGCCCTTTCGGACGGGCCGTACATTTTTCGAGGATTGCCGGGCTTGATTCTTGACATTCGTTCGGATGACGGGGAATACATCTTTGAAATAAACGGGCAGCAAGAGATAACTTTTCCGTCCTTTCTTTTCCTAAAGAAGCAAGTCCATACGACGGTGATGTCAAGACAAAATGCTCGAAAGACTATTCGTGCTGCACACGAAAACTATGCGGAAGCACTGACAAACTCTTCGTTCAATGTCTCTTCGCCCATGCCGGCAGACTTCTCATTTGTGAGACCGTTGCCGTACAATCCCTTGGAGAAGGAGTAGAGAATGATGAATAGGGCCGTCTCTTCGATTTTGGTGGGTTTGTGGCTGTGCTTGGCGGGTTTGTTGCCTGTCGCTGCTCAGGGGGCGGCCGGGCAAATGCTTGCCGGTCGTGTGATAGATGCCGAGAGTCGCGAGCCTCTTGCCGGAGCTGTGTGCCAGCTCTTGGATGCCTCCGGCAAGCCACTTGCCTTCGTCCTTTCGAAAGCCGACGGCTCGTTCTCTCTGGAGAAAAAAGCCGGTGGAAAACTCCTGAGCGTAAGGCATATGGGGTACAGGAAGATGAGCAAAGCCATCGATGCGGCTGTCTCTTCCCTGCTTTTTGCTTTGGTGCCGGCCGACGTCAAGCTGAAGGAAGTGGTGGTGCGTGCCGAGCCGGTACGCAAGCTGGGAGATACGATTGCCTATTCGGCAGCGGCTTTCGTGGGGCCGGACGATCGCTATCTGGCCGATCTGCTGCGCAAGTTGCCGGGTATAGAGGTCTCGGCCAACGGTCTCATCAAATATCAGGGCGAGCCTATCACGCACATGTATATCGAAGGCGTGGACATGCTGCAAGGTCGCTACAATCTGGCATCCCAAAACATGCCTCAAGAGGCGGTGAAAACCGTGGAGGTATTGGAGGGGCATCAGCATATCAAGACGCTACGGGAGACGGTGCCGGAGAAAAGGGCTGCACTCAACATCAAACTCAAAGAACGCTTCAAGGTGCGTCCCTTCGGAGAGGTAACGGCCGGAGGGGGCTTCTCGGAGCTGTGGACGGGTCGCCTCTTCGGGATGCAAATAAGCCGGAAGGTGCAAGCCCTGCTCACGGTCAAGGGCAACAATACGGGCCACTCCGTGAACGAAGAGGCCATCCGGCTCTTGGATATAGACGGCATCATGTACAACGCATCCGATCGCGAAGAGGTGCTGACCCATGCCGGCTTTCGCTCTCTGCCCATGAGCCAAAGTCGCTATCTGATGAATCGGTCGGGGACGGGGAGCTTCAGCACGGCGATCCCTTTGGGGGCGGATATGACCCTTACGGCCAATGCCTCGCTGCTGACCGACAGACGGGAGCAGACGATCCTGCAGGAGCAGACCTATAATCTGAGTACGCCGCAGGAGGTATCCGTTCGGGAGGATCGCTATACGAAGAACAAGGCTCGCAGTGCGCAAGCCGACTTCTCGTTCGAGAACAATGCTTCCCGATTCTATCTGAAAGACGATCTGAAGCTCACCCTCGGTTCTGATCGGGAGGAGGTGCGGCTGGCTACAAATACGGCCGACTACTTGCAGACGGGCAAGTCGCTCCCCCGCATCGTGCAGAACAATCTGACGGCGGTGCTGAAAGACGACCGGCGCAGCTATCGTCTCTTTTCCTTCGGCAAGTATATGGCTCGGGATGAAAATGTGCTGCTGAGCGAGCCGGCAACGGGGACTTTGCAAATGGATCCCGACGTGCGGATGCGCGATTGGGTCACGCGCAACGGCCTCGAATCCGATTTCCATTTCGGCCGCGTGGCACTGCATTCGACCACGACGATGGGCTACCGAGGGGGACAGGTCGATTACCGCTCCTCGCTCTCACAGCCCGAAGTGGAGGGCTTCGGCGGCACTTACGGCTACCGTGCCGGTCATTGGGAGCTGAGCGAGACACCTTCGTTTTCCTATCGTTTCGGCCGCACCTATCACCGTCTGGACCTGCCTGTCGCGTGGCATCTCTTCACCTTGAACGATGAGTCCGAGGAGGGACGGCGACAGGCGAGTCGCGCCACCTTTTCGCCGGCTCTCTCCCTGCATTGGGAGTTGGGGGCGGCATGGAAACTGAACGCTTCCGTCCGCCACGGTCATTCGTATGGCAGTCTGGAGGGATTTTGCTCCGGCTATACGCGCAGGGACTACCGCACCTATCTGCTTCCTTCGGGCTTCATGAGCGAAAGGCGGTATTCGGGGGCAAACTTTTCGGTCGATTATGGCGATGTGCTGCACCTCTTCTACTTGCATCTGAAAGCGGGGTATTCGCGCAGCCGCTCCAACGAATTGCCGCATTTCGACTACTCAGAGGAACGTAATATCATCCGTTACGAACGCTATTGGCACGATCTCGATGCTTTTTTCGCCGATATGCGTCTGAGCAAATTTTTCTTCCCCGTCAAGGCCAATGCGGTGCTGAATGTGAGGTACAGCCGTTCGGAATCGCTGCTGAAACAGTCCGGACACCTCATCGGCGGACGTGGCAACAGCCTCTCCGCCGAGCTTACGCTGAGCAAGCGGTGGGGTGGGAGACTTTCCGCTTCCTACAACCTCGCGGCGAATTATTCTTGGATGGAGACGGGAGCCAATGCCCATCGTTGGTTGCCCCACTACCGGCATGCGGCCAATCTGACCTTCCTGCCGATCCCCCGTCTGACGCTGCGCATGGCCGGCGAATATAATGCCACGACATTGGAGCCGGGGCATGTGCATGAGGATGTATTCTTCGACTGCGAAGCTCGCTATAGTATCGATAAGGTTTGGGAAATAACCGTTTCGATGCGCAATCTATTCGATCGTCGTACGTATCTTATCCGTCAGCTGACGGAGTATAACGCTTTTTCTACGAGTATCCCCATTCGCGGTCGTGAACTGATCGCTACAGTCTTCTTTCGCTACTGATATTCTTGATTCGGTATAGGAACCGGGGATCGTATTGAAGATTTTCCTGAGTTTCGATACTGTTTTTCTTTTCGGCGAGTGATTTCATCGAAAAAATTCTTTGTCACAGCCATGTAAAGTAAAATTTACAAGGAAAAATTCATAGAATCAGACTTGCAAATAGGAATTTAATGGAATAAATTCTTTGTTACAACCTGAAAATACCGATTTCTTGGAAAAAATTCATTGCTGCATCTTGCATAAAGGAATTTTCCTGTAAAATAGATATGTTGCAAGCCTGCAACAAAGAATTTCGATGGAATAATTCTCAAATATAAACTCATAACAATAAATCCCTGTGCATAAAATGACTATTGCCGAACAGTAACAAGAAAATTTGACGCAAAAGTCGATATATGCCTCTATTGATCTTTACTCCAATATACATGATTAGCAAGAAAATGCCTCTATACACCCGTTATCATGACCGTACGATTACTATCAGATAGAGTAAAGGATGAAAAATGTATGTTTTGTATTGGTTTTCTTTCCGTAACAAAAATATATACTATCTTTATCAGAGTAAACGATATTGTTATTCTCAAAAACTTTTTCAGATATGATCGAATCCATACAGATTACTGCCTTTCATAATGCCGAGCTTCTCAATTTTATGATTGATGAGGTCAAAGATGCCCGTACTCTTGGAAAAAATGAGATTATTCCTACTTTGGATGAGCTGGATAAGGTATTGGCTGTTTTCAAAAAAGGTATTGCCATGAACAAGGCAAGCGAATACTCAGCTAAAGTAGCTGCTCTCGATGCCGTTCGTGGTGAAGCATTTCGGAATTTTATGGGCTGCATACAGGGTGAGACCTATCGGCCTGAAGAAAGCCATCGCGAAGCGGCAAGGCGTCTGATTATTCTGCTCAAACCCTATCGCAACCTGAATAGAAAGAGCTATCGGAACGAAACCGAGCTGATGTACAAGCTGGTGGAGGTATTGCGAAGCGACAAATATGCTTCCGATGTGCAGACCGTAAAGGTAACGGCTTGGATTGATAAGATGGATGAGGCAAATAAGGCATTCGATCAGCTGTTCGACCTGAGAGACAATACGGAGGGCGAGCGTCCCGTCATCAACAACCGGGAAGTGCGCCATAGGATAAAGCTGCACTACAGCCGACTTTTTGAAATCATAGGAGCCTTGCTTGTCCTGCATCCGGATAAGCCGTTAGAGGGATTTGTGGGTCGTCACAATGAGCGAGTGGCCAAGATGAAAACGCTCTTTGCTCTTCGTGCTTCCATCGGAACGAAGTCGATCCAAGCGAAGCGAGCCGTATTGCGCAGTCTTGCTTCCGATCTCGGTTGGCCATTACCTGCCGGGCAGCAGGACTATGGATTTTTTGCCGGCACGCGTATCCTCCATCCGGCCGAACGCCGCTGGTACTGCCTCGGCAAGAAGGATGATATGATCACGCTGGTTCCTTACAAAGCGAAGAAAAAACCGTCCTCTTCCTCTTCTTCGAATACTGCGATCGAGTTACCCGACCTTCCGTCCCTCCCCCCGTCCCAGCCCGATGACGATACGACAGGAGGCGGCGGTGAGCAAGGCAGCGGAGGCGGCGGTCTGTAGTCGATCGAATCCGAAGCGCATCGTACGGATATGCAGTCGAGGAAGATCGGACTTCGTGCCCGATCGAAAGGGCTGATTTTCAACGGAAGTTGTATATATTTGGGCGTTTCGTTTCGGTACGACCCTTCGGCTCCCTGTTGCGACGGGAGGGCGATACAAAGAGCAATCCAATCAAACACATATATTATATGGAAAACAAACAGACAACGAGCAAGCTGCCCGAAAATGCATATCGGGAGCTGAAGCCGGGCGAAGAGTACAAGCCGGTGATGCCTGCCGGCAGTACGCCGCGTGAGATTACTTCCTATTCCGTCCTGCTGGGTTTGGTGATGACGGTTATCTTCTCCGCTGCGGCAGCCTATTTGGGGCTGAAAGTGGGACAGGTATTCGAAGCTGCCATCCCGATCGCCATTCTGGCCGTGGGTATCGGCACGATCACGGGACGCCGGAATATGCTGGGGCAGAATGTGATCATTCAGTCCATCGGAGCCTGTTCGGGCGTCATCGTTGCCGGTGCCATCTTTACGCTTCCTGCTCTCTACATTCTGGGTCTCGAAGCCAGTTTCCTGCAGATTTTCCTCTCCTCGTTCATCGGCGGCTGTCTCGGTATCCTGCTGTTGATCCCTTTCCGCAAATACTTCGTCAAGGATATGCACGGCAAGTACCCCTTCCCCGAAGCCACGGCTACGACGGAAGTGCTGGTCACGGGAGAGAACGCGGGCAAGCAGATGAAGCTGCTGGTGGCCAGCGGGCTCATCGGCGGTCTGTACGACTTCATCGTGGGCACCTTCGGCTGGTGGACGGAGAACGTTTCCACCCGGCTGGCCGGCTGGGGAGCCGTACTGGCCGAGAAGTACAAGCTGGTCTTTAAGGTCAATACCGGTGCTGCCGTCCTCGGTCTGGGCTATATCATCGGTCTGCCTTATGCCACGATCATCTGTGCCGGCTCGTTTCTCGTTTGGTTCGTTATCGTGCCCCTTATCGGCTACTTCGCCCCCGGTATGACTCAGGCCGTGGGCGACGGTGTGTCGCTGACTATCGGCCGGATGAGTCCGGAGGATATTTTTGCCGTCTATGCACGTCCTCTCGGTATCGGAGGTATCGCCATGGCGGGTATCATCGGGATCCTGCGCTCGTCGGGCATTATCGGTCAGGCCGTCAAGCTGGCCGGCAGGGAATTGACCGGCAAGCGAACGAGTGCCATCGAAGAGCCGCGCACACAGCGCGATCTCTCGATGAAGTTCATCACGCTGGGCGTCATCGTCGCTTTGGTGGTGACGATGCTTTTCTTCCAGTTCAACGTGCTGTTCAACTGGGGGCATACGCTGGTATCCCTGCTGATCGTATTCGTCATTACCTTCCTCTTTACCACTGTGGCTGCCAATGCCATCGCCATCGTGGGTAGCAACCCCGTATCGGGCATGACCCTGATGACGCTGCTGCTGACCTCCGTGGTTCTCGTCGGAGTGGGCGTAAGCGGCAAGCCGGGCATGACGGCTGCGATGATTATCGGCGGTGTGGTATGTACGGCCTTGTCCACGGCCGGCGGATTTATCACCGACCTCAAGATCGGCTATTGGCTCGGCACCACGCCGAAGAATCAGGAGAAGTGGAAGTTCCTCGGCGTTCTGGTGGCATCGGTCACCGTAGCCGGTGTGATGATGATCCTGAACAAAACTTATGGCTTTACCGGCGATCAGGCTCTCGTGGCTCCGCAAGCCAATGCCATGGCAGCCGTGATCAAGCCGCTGATGGAAGGCGGCGAAACGCCTTGGATTCTCTACGGCGTAGGGGCTATATTGGCTTTGATCCTGACGAGTATAGGCGTGCCGGCCCTGCCTTTCGCCCTGGGTATGTTTATCCCGTTGCAACTGAATACGCCTCTCCTCATCGGCGGACTCATCAGCTGGTTCGTCAGCACCCGCTCGAAGGATGCCTCTGTCAATAAATTCCGCAAGGAGCGCGGTACGCTCATCGCTTCCGGATTCATCGCCGGAGGAGCTTTGATGGGAGTGGTAAGTGCTATCCTCAAATACATGGAGTTCGATGCTTTTGCCGAAGAATGGCATGCCATGGCAGGTGCCGAATGGTTGGCCATCGGCATGTATGCGCTGATCATCCTCTACTTCATCGTCGATAGCGTCAGAGGCAAGAAACACGAAGCATAACAACGAAACAAAGAATATGAAACTGAAAGAAAGATTTCTCCAATATGTAGGCTTCGATACGCAGAGCGACGAATCCTCCACCACTTTCCCCTCCACGGACAAGCAGCTGGTGCTGCTGCGTCATTTGGCAGAAGAGATGAAAGCCCTCGGCTTGTCCGAGGTCGAAATGGACGAGTACGGCTATGTCATGGGCAGCATCCCTGCCACTCCGGGCTGTGAGCATGCGCCCGTGATCGGATTCATTGCGCACGTGGATACGGCTCCCGACATGAGCGGCAAGGACGTGAAGCCACAAATCATCGAGAACTATCACGGCGGTGACATCCGTCTGAACGAGGAACTGACAATGCGTGTGGCGGATTTCCCCGAGTTGGCGTTCTTCAAAGGACATACACTGATCACTACGGACGGTACCACCCTGCTCGGTGCCGATGACAAAGCCGGTGTGGCCGAAATCATGACGGCTGCGGAGTATCTGCTCGCGCATCCCGAAATCAAGCATGGCAAGATTCGCATCGGATTTACTCCCGACGAGGAAATCGGTCGGGGGGTGGATCACTTCAATGTCGAGCGGTTCGGTGCCAAGTTCGCCTACACGATGGACGGCAGTATAGAAGGAGAGCTGGAGTATGAGAACTTCAATGCTGCTTCGGCCAAACTGACCGTAAACGGCCGCAATATCCACCCCGGATATGCCAAGGGCAAGATGATCAATTCGCTGCAAGTAGTATGCGATCTGCATGCTCTTCTGCCCGAGGCCATGCGACCGGAGGCTACTGCCGGCTACGAAGGATTTTTCCACCTTATCGGCATCAACGGTTCGGTGGAGAAAGCGTCGGTGTCTTATATCATCCGTGATCATGATCGCAAACTCTTTGAAGAGAAAAAAGAGCTGATCAAGGCTGCCGTAGCCTACATCAACCGCAAGTACGGCTCGGACGTCGTATCGCTCGAACTCAAAGACCAGTATTACAATATGCGGGAGATGGTGGAGCCTCATCCTGAGATTATCGAAAAAGCCATCGCTGCCATGAAGCTTGCCGGTGTGACGGCCAAGGTACAGCCTATTCGCGGCGGTACGGACGGAGCCAGACTCTCTTATATGGGACTCCCGTGCCCGAATATATTTGCCGGTGGGATGAACTTCCACGGCAAGTTCGAATACTGCTCGCTCGATTCCATGCAGCGGGCGGTGGACACGATTTGCCATTTGGCTGCTCTTTGGGCTGAATAGTCGTCGCACAAAACAAATGACGATCTATTCTTTCCTTTCTTACGATCATTGATAGAGAATGGTTTGAAAGCTTGGAGGGAAAGCCTGCACAATGGTTTTTCCCTCCGGCGTTTCCTCCGTCCGATTCATTTGGTTATGAAACAAAACTTTTCCGAACGTTACGCTCGTCAAACGGCTCTTCTCGAAGTGGGAGCCGAGGGACAGCAGCGATTAGGTAGCTCGCATGTCCTTGTCATAGGGGCCGGAGGCCTTGGTTGCCCGGTCCTGCAATATCTCTGTGCTGCAGGTGTGGGGCATATCAGCGTTGTCGATGATGATCGTGTCGGCATCAGCAATCTCCAGCGTCAAGTGCTCTATTCCGAAGCCGATTTGGAACAGCCTAAAGCCATTATGGCTGTAGCTCGTTTGCAGGCGATGAATAGCGATTGCCGATTGGAAGCCTTCACCGAAAGATTTACAGAGCTGAATGCCGAGATGTTGGCCGGCGAGTGCAACCTTATTATCGATGCTTCGGACAACGCCGCGACGCGCTACTTGATAGATCGTACTTCTCTTGCACTCGGAATCCCTTGGGTGTATGGCAGCATTGCCGGGTGGAGTGGACAATCCACTGTCTTCGGTTATGGCCATCCGGTGCGTTATTCGGATCTTTTTCCCTCCGGCGAAGCCGCTTCCGAGGAAGTACCTCCCGCCGTTATCGGAGCCTTGCCCGGTGCCGTTGGGGCTATGATGGCGGCCGAAGCCATCAAAATCCTCTTAGGACGGCCCACCGAAGAAACTCTCAGCGGCCGTCTCCTCCTCATGGATCTATTGCATGGCGAGTCGCACACCATCCGCTATTAGCGATCTGAGTAATCTGAGTAATCCGAGTAGTCAGAATAATTCCGATTCCCCTCCCCAAAGCCATGTCCTTCAATCTGATCGTCGATCAAGGCAATTCTGCTTGTAAGGTTGCTTTCGTCCGAAATAACAGCATAGAGAGCATTTCCTTCCTGCAGGGAAAAGCCGGACAGGCACTCGTACCCCTCATCGCTCCCCACCGTTTCGATAAAGCTATCTACTCATCCGTGGGGTTTCCTGACGAAGATGCCGAAGCCGTTGTGAGAGGCTGTGCAGCTGATTCCTTAATTATGGGAGCTGAGACACCCGTACCCATTCGCCTGCAATACGATCGCCGCACTTTGGGTGCCGACCGGCTGGCTGCAGTGGTAGGAGCCTATAGTCTCTATCCGAATGCTGAATTGCTGGTGATCGACGCCGGTACTGCTATCACCTATGAACGAGTATCTGCTGATGGGATCTATCTCGGTGGCAATATATCACCCGGTCTCCACTTGCGCTTCAGGGCTCTTCATCACTTTACAGGGAGGCTTCCCTTGATCGATCCTTCCGGTATCTCTCCGAAAATAGCCGAGTATGGCTCCTCGACCGAAGAAGCTATCGCAGCCGGAGTAATTCATGGACTGGCAGGGGAGATTGACAGATATATTGACGATCTGCACGCTAAAGAAGGGCTGTCTACCGTTATACTGACCGGAGGAGATGCCAACTATTTGGCACAGATTATAAAAAGCAGAATACTAATTCATCCCGATTTAGTACTTTTGGGCCTAAATAGAATTTTAGAATATAATGTATAAAGATTATAAGGGTTTGTATGCGTCGCTTCGGTGGTGTACCCTGATCATTGGGTTGCTATTTGCAGCAGACGGTATACAGGCTCAGAACAACAACTTTACCGAGTCGCCTTACACTCGTTTTGGTCTTGGTCGTCTCGGAGAACGGACGACTATTAGTGGACATTCCATGGGAGGACTCGGCGTAGGTCTGCGTCAGGGCACATATGTCAATGCCGTGAATCCTGCTTCATATTCGGCCGTGGATTCAATGACATTTATCTTCGATTTCGGTGCATCTACCGGAATTACATGGTATGCCGAGAACGGAAAAAAGGACAATAGGAAAATGGGAAACATTGAGTATTTCGCCATGCTTTTCCCTATTTCCAAATCCATTGCTATGAGTGCAGGAGTGCTTCCTTACTCTGCATCCGGGTACCAGTTCGGATCCGTTGATCAAGTAGAAGGAGGTAGCGTCCAGTACACCCGTAAATATCTGGGAACAGGCAATCTGAACGACCTCTATGTCGGTATAGGTGCAACTCCGTTCAAAAACTTCTCAATAGGAGCCAATGCTTCATTCCTTTTTGGACGATTCACTCACAGCAGGCAGGTTATCTTCTCCACGGAGGCTCCTTACAATCCCGTACATCTCTCGACACTGTATTTGAAGGCTGCCAAGTTCGACTTCGGTGTGCAGTATCATCTTCCTCTCAAAGCAGATCGTTCGCTCGTTATCGGTGCCGTCTATTCTCCACGGGTGAAGATGCATAGCGAGCTGACTCAGATTAAGAATCAGGTTCAGAACGGTGTAGTAGTGGAGAGCGAAACGCAAGAATATATCAAAGGCACGGACTACTATACCCTGCCTCACACATTGGGTATAGGTTTTTCTTATGAAAAGAAAGATAAACTTCTCTTAGGAGCAGACGTCCAATATAGTAAATGGAAAGGTGAGAAGTTTTATAAATCCGATTGCAAATTCCAAGATAGAATACGGGTATCTCTCGGCGGAGAGATCATACCGGATATAAATGCCGTTGGGATGTGGCCTAAAGTTCGCTATCGCTTCGGTGTACATGGTGAAAATTCTTACCTGAAAGTGCCGACTAAAGGCGGTGTGTATCAAGGATACCATATCGTAGGTGCTGTATTCGGTATAGGAATCCCGCTCAATGACAGACGTTCGTTCGTAAATGTCTCTCTTGAATATGACCGGTTGATCCCGAAGGAGGGTATGATCAAAGAAAATGCTCTGAAATTGACCTTCGGCCTCACGTTCAACGAGTCATGGTTTAAAAAGCTGAAACTGAACTAATAGAAGGAAAAATGTTGGACATTAAAAGAATAAAGAAGAAAATGAATGCAAGAAATTTGTTTGCAACGGCAGCATTGCTTTTTACCGCAAGCACTGCTTTTGCTCAAACCGGAGCCCAAACAAATACCCCATTCGGTAGTGGAGAAGACAGTATCCGCTGTCGCCAAAACATAAGTCTCTTTACCTCTTATGCGAAAACGGGTAATTACAAGGACGCTTACGATTTTTGGGAGAAAGCCTATGAGGAGTGCCCGGCTTCCACGAAGAATATCTATATCTACGGTGTGAAGATTAGCGAATGGCGCTTACAAAACGAACAGGATCCGGCCAAACGTCAGCAGATCATCGATAAAATTCTAAAGCTGTATGATGACCGCGCCAAATACTTCGGAGAGGATCCCAAGTACGGAACGGACTATATAATGGCCAGCAAGGTGTCGGACTACATGCAATACATGGGCGATAAAACGGATTATGACAAGGTTTATGAATGGATCAAGCCGACCATCGATCAGCATGGAGAGAATGCTACGCCTCGTGCTCTATTCTATTATGCCTACTCTTCTCTGAACAAGGCTATCAGAAATGAG
Organism: Porphyromonas sp. COT-052 OH4946; assembly: GCF_000765965.1. Classification (NCBI taxonomy): domain Bacteria; kingdom Pseudomonadati; phylum Bacteroidota; class Bacteroidia; order Bacteroidales; family Porphyromonadaceae; genus Porphyromonas; species Porphyromonas sp. COT-052 OH4946. The sequence continues at coordinate 24,271 of NZ_JQZY01000024.1, read as the reverse complement.
GCATGGCATGAAACCTATATTAAGGATTATACGTTTGCATCCCAGGCTATGGAGAAGCAGTTGGAGGTAGTGGATGAGCAGGGCAAAGAATTTATTCAGCCGCTCAAGACCCAGATCGACGAACTCTTTGCTCAAAGTGGTCTTGCAGACTGTAATACTTTGGTGAAAATGTATGGTGATAAGCTGGAGGAGAACAAGACGGATACGACTTTCTTGAAGAATATGCTCGGTATGTTCCATGCTTCTGATTGTGAGACTCACCCACTTTATTTCCAAGCCAATAAATACCTCTTTGCCGTACAGCCCTCAGCTATAGCAGCTATGGGTCTTGCCAAAGAAGCAATGGAAGGAAATCGATATAATGAGGCCAGTGACTATCTCCAAAAGGCTATCGAACTGAGTAAGAATGCCAAAGACCGTGCAGCCTGCAACTATACGTTGGGTCTCTTGGCCATGAAGCAGGGTAGTTACTCTACGGCACGTTCGTATTGTAACAAAGCTCTTGCCGAAGATCCTGCGATGGGCGATGCTCTTATCCTGATTGCCCAGATGTATGCAGCAACGGCCAATACTGTCTTCCCCGGTGATGCCATCAAGGCACGCTGTGTATATTTCTTGGCAGTGGACAAGCTCCAGCGTGCCAAGAGTATCGATCCTTCTTGTGCTCCCAGAGCCAATCGTCTGATCAGTCAGTATAGCCGCAACTTCCCTTCACCGGCCGATGTGTTTATGCATCCGGATTTGGAAAAAGGTAAGAGCCTCTTTGTCGGAGGATGGATCGGCGAATCTACTGTCATTCGCTAATTCCATTCCGGTACACAAATTCGTTTGCGCATGGACCCCGGCCAACGAATAACAACTATCAAGAACACAACACTGCTTCTGTTGGAAGCAGTCGTTGTGTTTTTCTGTTTCTTATCTTTCGCTGCTTGCCGGAGGGGTAAAACGGAAGTAGTCAAACATGATCTGAATCTGGATTCGGCCTATTCGATGCACACGACTGATGTCAATACGTTAATATCCGATTCCGGATTGGTACAGTTCAGGATGAAAACCAAAGATTGGTTCATATATGACAGGGGTGAAAAACCTCACTGGCTATTTCCCCATGGGATCTATGTAGAACGCTTCGACACCCTGAATCACATCTTAGCCACTATCGTGGCGGATACTGCCTATTATATGATCGATGATGATCGCTTTATTCTCATTGGTCATGCACATATCCGCAATATGAATGATGAGAACTTCCATTCCCCCCGATTTATATGGGATAAGAAGAACGCCATCGTTTATTCCGATGATACGGTCTACATTCAAAGCCCCGACAAAATACTCCGAGGAACATCTTTCACCGCAACTCAAGATATGGGTGAGTACACCATATTCAATCATTCCGGTGACTACTATGTGAGTGAAGAGGAGGACAAATCTGCCGACACTATACCGATTCATAGAGGAGATCGGACGGCAAGGCCTACCACTTCTCCTTTCATGCCGAGACCATCGGCCTCTCCAACCACCAAAGAGCAAAAATGAATTACCTGTACATACTGATTACACTTTTACTCTCCGGCTTTTTTTCCGGTGCTGAGATTGCGTTCCTTTCTTCGGACAAACTGCGTCTTGAGTTGGACAGGAATAAAGGCGATCTCACGGGCAGAGCATTGAACTTGCTGTATCGACATCCTGACCAACTGGTGACCACCCTTCTTGTAGGTAATAATATCGTTTTGGTGGTCTATGGTCTGCTGATGGCAGGATTGCTGGCTGCACCTTTGACACAATGGATTGATAACGATGCTATGATCGTCATTCTCCAATCTGTCTTATCCACTATCGTCATACTGTTTACCGGGGAATTTCTACCCAAAGCCATTTTCAAGACCAATGCCAATATGATGATGAGGGTATTTGCTCTCCCTATCGTGGCCATCTATTATCTGCTTTATCCTCTGTCTAAACTCTTCACCGGTTTATCTCGCTCTTTTATTCGTCTGGTAGACAAGAATTATGTGCCTACAACAGTAGGGTTGGGGCGTGTAGACCTCGATCATTATTTGGCTGAAAATATGTCCGGAGAAAACGAACAGAACGACTTGACTACCGAAGTGAAAATCATCCAGAATGCTTTGGATTTTTCCGGTATTCAGGTACGTGACTGCATGATTCCGCGCAACGAAATGATCGCATGTGAACTTCAAACGGACATCGAGGTACTCAAAAAAACTTTTATTGATACAGGTCTCTCCAAGATCATCATTTACAGGCAGAATATCGACGACGTAGTGGGATATATTCATTCGAGCGAAATGTTTCGTGGGCAGGACTGGCAGAAGCGTATCAATACTACTGTCTTCGTACCCGAAAGTATGTATGCCAATAAACTGATGCGCCTACTCATGCAGCGCAAGAAGAGCATTGCGATCGTCATCGACGAACTGGGAGGCACGGCCGGGATGGTCACTTTGGAAGATCTGGTAGAAGAGATTTTCGGTGACATAGAGGACGAACATGACACGCGCAAGATCATAGCCAAACAGCTCGCTCCCCATACCTATCTGTTTAGCGGTCGTATGGAAATAGATGATGTAAACGAGCGTTTTGGCTTGTCCCTGCCTGAGTCTGACGACTACCTTACCGTGGCCGGATTTATTCTGAACACCCATCAGAGCATCCCGATGACCAACGAAGTCGTGGAGATCGGCTCTTATACTTTTACTATTCTTAGATCCTCTTCTACGAAGATCGAACTGGTAAAAATGTCCATCGACGACCAATCGAACTAAAAAACAATCAATTGAAAGGCTTGGCATTTTGAAGTCGGTTTGTATCTTTGTGGCTTAATAAACACATTCTTAATAGTGCATAATAAATAGAAAACATAATAACAAAATGGCGACATTAGAGAAAATTAGGGGTAAAGCCGGTTTACTCATCGTAGTGGTGGGTCTGGCTCTTTTTGCCTTTATTATCGGAGACTTTCTCCGATCCGGATCTACTTTCTTCCGTCAGAGTCAAGAAGTAGTCTTGGACATTAACGGAGAGAAAATCAAAATCTACGATTATCAACAGCGTCTCAAAGTGATGGAGAAACGCGCCGAACGCAACGGAACAAAGATCACCGACGAACAGCGTGCTTCTCTGAACAATCAGCTGGCACAGCAGTATGTACAAGATTATGTACTCCAGCAGCAAGCTGAGAAGTTGGGACTTACGGTAAGCCCTGAGGAGTTATTGGCTTTGATTATCGGCGATGGTGTTCAGCCCTCGATGTTCGCCCAACAGTTTTTCTCTCAATTTGGCATCAATAGTTCAGACAAGGCTGCTGTGAACGATTTTCTCAATCAAATCAGCGAAAAACAGATTAAAACTCTCCCTGCCGACCAGCAAGGTTATTTGTACGAAATCCAAAGCGAGTGGCAGAACGTGGAAAAGCAAATCGCAGATACGCGTATGCAGGAAAAGTTGGGAGCCCTGCTAACCCGATCTTATGCCATTAATGATATTGACGCCAAATACGAAGCGGGAGTCCCCAGTCGCGAAATAGCCGTAGCACAAGCTCCTATATCGGTGCTTGGCGATACTTCTATTCGTGCAACAGACGAGGAGATCAAAAAATACTATAACGAGCACAAAGAGTTCTTCGTGCAGAAATATCCCTCTACCATCGTCCAATATATTAGTTCTCAAGTAGTACCGAGTGCTCAGGACATGGCTAATGCAGAAGTGGAGATGCAGAAGGTACGCACCGAGATGCAACAGCAAAGCGATATGGAAGCTCTTGCCCGCAACTATTCGGATAAGTTCGTTTCTCCCTCCTTCCTGACTTCTGCCGAACTCGATCGTATGAATCTTGGTGCAAACATCACCGAATTTATCAAGACCACGACACCGGGTGAGGTTAATGTGCCGATGTTGGAGAATAACCATTATTCTTTGGTAAAATTAGTGGCTAAAAAGTCCGGCTTCGAGTCGCTCAATATGGCTGTCATAGCATTGGACTCTGCCAATCTGTCTAAGGCCGATAGCCTTTGCGATGCTCTCAATGCAGGCGGTGACTTCGCTGCTGCGGCTCGTACATTCAGTGCAGATCCCAGCTCTCGCGAAGTAGGGGGTGTATTGACATTCCCCAATCAGTTCACCCAAATGCCGGATAGTGCCATTACTGAGGCTATGGCTCAGCAGCTGCGCCTCGACACTCTTTTCAGCGTTCCGGTAAATAGAGTGATCAAAATGAATCAGGACAAGTTCGTTTTCCTGGCTAAGGCGTTCAACCCCAAGCCGGCTGTAGAAAAATACAGAATTGCCTATATCGGAGTAGATGCTAACTTCTCTGATGAGACATACAATAAAAAGTTTGCGGAGCTGAACGAGATGTTGAACTCCGGCAATCCTTTCTCCAAACTCGCGGAACAGGCACGCAGCAAGGGCTTGAGTATAGAGGAAAATGCCGAAGTGACGGTATTCTCGGATCACGTAGGCAATATCCCCTCCTCTCGTGAGATCGTTAGCTGGGCTCTCAAAGCAGAGAAGGATGAGGTAAACGAAAAGATCTTCCGTTGCGGTACCGATTATTTGGTGATTGCTGCCGTAAAAGAGCAGATCCCCTCCGGCTATCGTCCTATGGACAAGATCAAAGAGCAAATCGCTAATCAGCTGCGTGTCGAAAAGCAAGGCGAGAAACTGGTGGCTGATCTGAAAGCCAAGAAACTGGACAATCTCGAAGCCTATGCTTCTGCGATGAACACAAAAATCGACACGCTTGCGGGAATCAGCTACTCTCCGCGTGGAGGTGAAGCAGCCGAATTGGCCGGATATTCCATGTCTACGCCGCTGACTAAGCTGTCCGAACCTTTTGCTGCTCGCAACTACGTGATGGTAGTAAAGCCTTTGACGCAAAATGAAAAAGCTGCCGGTCAGAGTGTAGAAGCTCAGGTAGCTCAAAAACGTCGTGCCCTCGGTCAGCAGACAGCATACCGTGCATTCCGCAAAATGCTTGACCAGGTGCCTGTCACAGACAACCGTGCCCGTTTCTACTAAGCCATACATAGGGATGTAATACCTTATTGTATTTCTTACTGTTTGTAGCCCTGTTCCCTTTTGGGAGCAGGGCTTTTTATTTTACATGAGAAGGAATAATACTTTGTAGTCCGCATAAGAATTGATCTGGCCGGAGCCCTTTTATTTTACGAGAGTAGGGATAATACGGTCAGAAATCTGCCTTGTACTACAGTAGGAGAACCTTCCCTTTTTCATAAAGAGGGAGGAGAATAGTCTAAGGCAAAATGGCCCTTTGACGAAAAGAATTCATCCTCTCGCATTCCGGATCTCATCATCTGAACAAGCAATGAAAGGACTCTGTCGCTCCAAATTCACACGGATTAGTGTCTGTCTTTAGGCTTCGCCATGCCGTAGCATAAGGGGTTTTATATACCTTTGGAAATAATAAAATTGGATCACTCGCTATGGAACTTTGGCAATCGATACCGAAAGAGTTTATCAACTTCATGCTCGTCATACTTTTTTCTTTCAGTATGGGGATGGAGCAGCACAAGCAAAGTAAGGCCAATACGGAGAAGAGGATTTTCGGAACAGACCGCACTTTCACCTTTTTCGGCCTATTGGGCTATATCCTCCTGCTCCCATCGAAAGAGGAGATGTGGCCGTTTCTCATAGGTTTTATCGTCATTGCCTGTTTCATGATGATCTTCTATGTGATGAGAATCCGCGAAGAGGGACAGTATGGACTGACGACTGTGATGCTGGGACTTTTGGTCTATACCTTCCCCCTTGTCATAGAGCGTTGTCCTCTTTGGATAGCTCTTCTTGTTTTCGTCGTGGTTTTGATCTTCGCCGAGATCAAAAAGCCCCTCCAGAACTTCAGTGCACAGGTAGGGGAGAATGAGTTTATCACACTGGCCAAGTTCATTATCATTGCCTTTATTGTCTTACCCATGCTGCCGGATCAGGAGATTTCGGCTTTGCTTCCCGTCTCTCCTTATCGAATCTGGCTGGCCGTAGTCGTCGTTTCTGCGGTATCGTACTTCAGTTACCTGCTTCGCCGGTATATGTTTCCCAAGGCCGGTCTGATCCTTTCGGGAGTGCTCGGAGGCCTTTACAGCAGTATGGTCACAACAGTCATTTTGGCCAAGCAAAGCAAGGAGGGCAAGCATAGCCCTCGCATGTATGCCGGATCCATCATTATCGCTTCCGCCATGATGTATTTCCGCGTATATATCCTGCTCTTTATCTTCAATCGAAGCCTTGCCCTCAGCTCATGGCATTATTTCTTGCTCCTCTTCCTTGTCTCAGCTGCTGTGGGTTATCTTCTTTATAAAAAAGGGGAAAAGGCCAAAACCCTCGACACGCTCGATGCTGCCAACGATAATCCGTTGGAGTTTAAGGTCGCTTTGGTTTTTGCCATCCTTTATTTGGTTTTCTCGGCACTAACGCAATTCATGATCACGCAGTTCGGATCGGCCGGATTGACTACACTCTCCTTTATCGTTGGGTTCACGGATATTACCCCCTTCCTGCTGAACCTCTTCCAGGGGCATTATGAGATTACGTCCACAATGATACTGATCGCCACCATGCAGGTCATGACCAGCAACAATATCCTGAAGGCTGCATACACGAAAGTGTGGAGTACGCCGGAGACCACCAAATGGACGTGGAGAGGGTTTGGCCTTATTATAGCATTGAATCTGGTCGTCATCCTCCTGCTCTATATGCTGTGATGCATCGGCCTCCTAAAACCCCGGTTTGCCCAAGCTAAAAACATGCCCCGATCAAACTATATAGTTTGGTCAAACTAAACTATATAGTTTGGTTCAACCGAACTATATACTTTGGTCGAACCAAACTATATACTTTGACAAAGCCAAACTATATACTTTGGTTTAGCCCCCTTTAGACCCTTGCTATCGGCAGCATCTACATCCCTGAAACAGAGGCTATAAGACCTCAATCGGAAACCCGCAAATAAGTGGATCCCTTCCAATGGTTTCATCTTCTTTCCTCTTGGCATGAATCCGTTTGAGTGACAATACAAGTGCTTGGAAAAAAGTCTTTTATCTTATCTCTTGAGAAGAGATAATCTGTAGTTTTGTGCTCTGGAGTTGAGGCAAACTCAGCTCGATATAATGATTGTTCGGTTCTGATATATCCATTGAGAATGAGAAAACTCGTCTATCTGTTATTTGTTTTCCTCCTGCCATTCTCTGCTTGTCAAACCCAAAGAGGAGAAGGAAAGGGTAGAGAAGAGGCTATTGTCCTGAACGACAGTGCCGTAAGGATGGCATTGCTTGGGGATTCGATCGAAGTCGTGAGAGCCATTCGACTGCTTGACGAGGCTACGGCTATCGATCCCGATTACTACATCGCGTACCGGAATAAGGCCGCTTTCTTGCGAAAGGTCGGACAGATAGAAGGTCTCTTTTCTGCTATGAAAGAGATGGAAAGGATCAGACCCCGGGATCCCTATACCAAAACGATGCTTGGAGCTTGCTATGAACGCTACTCGAAAGATATACGGCGAGCGATGCTCAAGTATGAAGAAGCGGATCGGCTATACAGGGTTATGTCCGATTCGATCACTCCCGAATCAAATACATATATCGCTTTAGTCACGAGTAGAGTAGGGAACCTGAAGCTTCTGGGAAGGCAGGCCGAAGCCGATAGCTTGTTGCAAGCTCTCTCCCAAGGCTATTCTGAGGATGAATCGATAGAAAATTTTGCCTTAGAGGAGGTAAAGATTTTGTTGGATAGACCACGTGAGGAATTGCTCGAAATGGTCTTCTCTTCCTCTGCTGTCGATATTCCCTAATCAAGAAAAAGGCTTGCCCGATGGGAGCCGTCTGTCCCACTTGTCTATCGTAGAATAGTAGGGTGATGGACTTGTCCTTGTGGCCTGCTGTCGGTGATTCATGGCTTTTTTGGAACGACAATTCAAATGGCATAACTTTGTCCGGACAATAAAAACCACAAAAGCATGGATTTACATTTCGAAAATATCCGGCGGGAATACGACAAACGAAGCCTTTCCGCCAGCGACCTGACACCTACTCCTTTCGACCTTGTCACCAGATGGCTGCAAGATGCGGTCGAAGCCAAGACATATGAGCCTACAGCCGTTATCGTCGGGACAGCTACTCCTGACGGTCGTCCCAGTACGCGTACCGTTTTGCTGAAGGAGTTTATGAACAACGAATTTATCTTCTACAGCAACTATGAGAGTCGCAAGGGACAGCAAATGGCTGCCAATCCGCACGTCTGTCTCACATTCCTCTGGCATGAACTGGAGCGTCAGATACATGTGGAGGGGGATGTACGCATTTTGGAGCCGGAGCTTAGCGATGCTTACTTTGCCACACGCCCGTACAAAAGTCGGGTAGGGGCACGCATTTCACCACAGAGTCGTCCCATACCGGGACGTTCTTTCATCGTACAGGAGTTCATGAAAGAGTCGCTCAAATATGCCGGTCGCACTGTGCCACGTCCTGACACTTGGGGAGGCTTTGCCGTAAAACCGATACGAATAGAATTTTGGCAAGGGCGCGAAAGTCGCTTGCACGATCGCTTCCTGTACGAACTCCAGCCTGATGGTTCTTGGTCTGTTCACCGCTTAGCTCCATAATTCTTCGTCACTCAATACAAAAACTATCCCATTCGAATGAAACAAAAACTAACTCTTGCGATACTGTTTATGTCTTTCGTTTCTTTCTTTGGTTGTGCCTGCAAAAATGCAGCGCAGACAGATACCTCGGCGGACAAGTCGATCGTGAACAATGTCAATGCCGATCGCTTCCGCGAATTATTGGCTGATCCCGCCATACAATTGATCGACGTTCGTACTGCGGAAGAGTATGCCCAGGGTCATATTGCCAATGCCAAGCTATTGCCCGTCACGGACAGTAACTTCAAGGAGCAGGCCGATCAGGAGTTGGACAAGGCTCGTCCCGTAGCCATTTACTGCCGGAGCGGAGGACGAAGTGCCAAAGCTGCCGATATTCTTTTGCGTAGAGGCTATTTTGTTTACAACCTTCTCGGCGGATACAAAGGCTATCCGTACAAGTGATTAATCGTCTGAGAACCATGGGGAAGAGCGAGCCACGAAGCAATGCCCCATGGCTCATGTTTCTTTCCTTTTATAGTTTCTCTCCGCCAATGGATTGCCCTAAGTCCTCATATATCGTTCGAATAGCAGCCATCCTCTGCTTATTTGTCGGCAGGCCTTTGTCTGCGCAGAACTATGTGGATTATGTCGATCCGCTGATCGGTACGTTAAGCTCTTTCGAATTGAGCGCGGGCAATACCTATCCGGTCATCGGTATGCCGTGGGGGATGAATAGCTGGACTCCGATGACCGGTATACCCGGTGACGGCTGGCAATATACCTATTCGGCACACAAGATTCGCGGATTCAAACAGACTCACCAACCCAGTCCGTGGATCAACGACTACGGCCAGTTCTCTCTCCTTCCTCTTACAGCACCGTCGAGGCCGTCTTCAAGTGACTCCGTGGCTCTGACTAAGTGGTGCAAGCAACTCTTTTCGGACGAACAGGCTTCGTGGTTCTCGCACAAAGCGGAGACGGCGACACCATACTATTATAGTGTCTATTTGGCCGATTACGACACACGTGTGGAGATGGCTCCGACCGAGCGGGCAGCTATCTTTCGCATACGTTATTCCGGCAATGCCGCGAGCAGCTCCGGTCGATGGCTCCGTCTCGATGCCTTTAGCGATGGTTCGGAGATTAGCGTCGTAGATCCGTACACCGTAGTGGGCATATCTCGCAAGAATAGTGGAGGTGTGCCGGCTAACTTCGCCTGTTATTTCATCTTGCAGTCCGATACTCCTATGGTCGATGTCCTGCTTCAGACAGATGCCGGCAAGACAGGCGAGGGTGCAAGGGCGTGGGCAGCCTGCTGCTTCGATTCGCAAGAGGTTACCGTTCGGGTGGCATCTTCTTTTATCAGTGCCGAGCAGGCCGAAAGAAATCTTGCAGAAGTCAAAGGGCGGAGTTTCGACCGGATCAAACTCGCCGGTCGCGAAGCTTGGAATAAGGTACTCGGACGCATACACGTAGAGGGAGGAACGGAGGACGAGCGTACTACATTCTATTCCGCCCTCTATCGCTGTCTGCTTTTTCCCCGTCGCTTCTATGAGGAGGATGCTTCCGGCAATCCTCGGCATTACAGCCCCTACAATGGAGAGGTGCTTTCCGGTTATCTTTATACCGATACCGGATTTTGGGACACTTTTCGTGCCCTTTTCCCCCTGCTCAATCTGCTGTATCCCGATGAAAACATTAAAATTCAGGAAGGTCTGCTGAATGCATATCGCGAGAGCGGTTTCTTCCCCGAATGGGCCAGTCCGGGCCATCGGGATTGTATGATAGGCAACAACTCTGCTTCTGTCCTCGCCGATGCCTACCTCAAGGGCGTTCGGGTAGGAGATACCCGTACGCTGATGAACGGACTCTTGCATGCTACGAAAGCCGTCCATCCGAAAATCTCCTCCACGGGTCGTAGCGGTTGGGAGTGGTACAACTCCTTAGGCTATGTTCCGGCTGATGCAGGCATCAACGAAAGTGCTGCCCGTACGCTCGAATATGCTTATAACGATTGGTGCATCTTCCGACTTGGGCGCACATTGGGTTTGGATAGAGCTACGTTGGACACATTGGCTCATCGTTCGATGAACTATCGTCATCTGTTCGATCCGGAGACCAAACTCATGCGTGGCAGGAATCGGGATGGCAGTTTCCGAACACCTTTTTCCCCTTTCAAATGGGGAGATGTATTCACGGAGGGCAATGCCTGGCACTACACTTGGTCGGTCTTTCATGATGTGCAGGGGCTTATCGACCTGATGGGAGGCGATCGCCTGTTCGTGTCTATGCTCGATTCCGTATTCAATACCCCTCCTATGTTCGATGAGAGCTATTACGGGTTTGTCATCCACGAAATCAGAGAGATGCAGATAACGGATATGGGCAATTATGCTCATGGCAATCAGCCCATACAGCATATGATATATCTGTACAATCATGCCGGCTATCCGTGGAAAGCGCAGGAGAGACTACGCGAAGTGATGGGGCGGCTCTATCGTCCTACTCCGGACGGGTATTGTGGCGATGAGGACAACGGACAGACTTCGGCTTGGTACGTTTTCTCCGCTCTTGGCTTTTATCCTGTTACACCCGCTACGGATCAGTATGTACTCGGTTCACCGATTTTTTCTAAGGTAATACTCTCTTTTCCCGACGGACACAAAACGGTGTTGCATGCTCCCGCCAACAGTGCCGATACACCTTACGTTCGGTCGATCAGCGTAGATGGAAAAGAATGGACCCGCAATTACCTGACTCACGAACAGCTTCGCTCTTCTGCATCCATTCGGTGGACGATGGATGCAAAGCCCGATTATAGCCGCGGTACGAAAGAAAGCGACAGACCTTATTCCTTCTCTATAGAGCAACAGACCCACGTTAATCACAGTAATTAATCATACATTTCCCCTCTTCGGACTATGAATACGAACAAAGCATTTACGCCTCGATCTGTACTGATGAGCCTGCTTGGCTTCTTGATTCTTACACTAAGCTCTGCCGGATGTAAAGACGATGTCCAGACGGACATATTCAAGGATCCGGTGGACTATGTGAATCCTTATATGGGCAATATCAGCCATCTGCTCGTTCCCACTTTCCCCACTGTACATTTGCCCAATAGCATGTTGCGCATGTGTCCGGCACGGGCTGACTATACCTCCCAGTTGATGGACGGACTGCCCTTGCTGCTGACCTCCCATCGTGGAGCAAATGCGTTCCGCCTCAGTCCGTTGAATCAACTGCCGGATTCCATCCCTACAGTTGCGAGATATACCTATGACAATGAATCGGTACGTCCCTACCGCTATTCTGTTTTGCTCGATGAGGAGGATGTAGAGGTGGATTTTGCTCCTTCTTTTCGCAGTGCCATTTACCGCTTGCGCTTCAATGCCGACAGTAGCCGGCATTACCTCGTCGTTCACTCTGAGAAAGGAGAATTGACAGCCGAAGGCAATGCCATATCCGGCTATCGGTATCTTCAGGACAGTACGCGGGTATTCCTCTACATGGAGACGGAGCAGCAGCCTGCGGCCTACGCCCGCCGTTCGGAAAAGGGCGAGTACATCTGGAATAAGGGGACGGCAACGGGCAAAACTCTCGTACTGAACTACGATCCGGTCGGATCGGATCTTTTCCTTCGCTATGGTATTTCTTACATCAGTGTGGCACAAGCCAAAAAGAATCTTCGTCAGGAAATACAGGCTTACAATGTGGAAGTGGTCTCTAAAATGGGACGGAACGAGTGGAATAAAACTTTGGGAAAAGTTCGGATCGAAGGAGGTACGATTCCTCAGCGACAGGTATTCTACACCAGTCTTTATCGTACCTACGAACGGATGATCAATATCTCGGAGGATGGTCATTTCTACAGTGCCGAAGATCATGCTGTGCATCCGGACAGGGGCATTCCTTTCTATACGGACGATTGGGTGTGGGACACCTATCGGGCTGTACATCCGCTGCGTATTCTTTTGGAGCCGGAGATGGAATCCCACATGGTCAATTCCTACATTCGTATGGCCTTGCTGAGCCCCGAAAAATGGTTGCCTACCTTCCCCGAAGTCACGGGTGACAGTCATCGTATGAATGGCAATCATGCTATAGCCATGCTTGCCGATGCCTATGCCAAAGGTCTTACGGGATTCAATCTGAATGAGGCGTATACGGTAGCCAAAAAAGTGATGGCCGAGAAGACGTATGCACCCTGGCAGCGTATGCCCAAAGGTGCACTCGATCGTTTTTTCGATGAGAAAGGCTACTACCCTGCACTGCCACAGGGGCAAAAGGAGACAGACCCTACCATACACTCTTGGGAAAAGCGGCAGGCTGTAGCCGTTACGCTTGCTATCGCTTATGACTACTGGTGCTTGAGCCGGTTGGCGCAGTTCTCAGGGCATGAGTACGAAGCGCGTGAGTTTCTGCGTAGGAGCTACGACTACCGGCATCTATACAATTCGGAGACGGGATTCTTTCATCCCAAAGATGAGAAGGGACGCTTCATTCAGCCTTTCGATTACGAATTTGATGGAGGTCCCGGCGCACGTGATTATTACGATGAGAACAATGCCTACACTTATCGCTGGGACGTACAGCACAACTTCCATGATCTGATCGCCTTGATGGATGGACCGGAGCAGTTTGTCCGCTTCTTGGACGAGACTTTCCGCACTCCGATGAGCACGTGGAAGTTCAACTTTTATTCCAAGCTGCCTGACCAGACAGGCAATGTAGGTCAGTTTTCCATGGCCAATGAACCGAGCCTGCATATACCTTATTTATATGTCTATGCCGGTCAGCCATGGCGAACGCAGAAGTTGATCCATGAGCTTGTAAACGAATGGTTCCGAAACGACCTGATGGGAGTCCCCGGAGACGAAGATGGCGGAGGACTGAGTGCATTCGCTGTCTTTTCGATGATGGGGTTCTATCCCGTCACGCCGGGTTTACCGGTCTATGTGATTGGTAGTCCTTTCTTCAGTAAGATAACGATCGATCTCGGTGGCGGCAACCACCTTACGATCATCGCCAACGGTGCCGGAGCAGAAAACAAGTACATCCAAAAGGCTGTGCTCAACGGGAAAACTTTGGATAAAGCATGGTTCCAGCACAGCGACATAGCCCAAGGCGGCACGCTGGAGTTGAAGATGGGACCGCGCCCCAACAAACTATGGGGAGTCGATACGCCTCCCCCTTCTGCCGATCCCTATCCGGGCGACTGATCTGTTTCTATAACCCTAAAGCTTGCTTCCGCCTTCGCGAAGGATGGTGTAGGGCGAGGTGGTACAGTCTACTACGGTGGTCTGCTCGAACGGGATGATCCCTCCGTCGAGTACCATTTCTACCGTAAGGCCATAGCGTTCTTCGATCAGCTCGGGATCCGAAGCGTATTCGGGCGTTTCAGGATCGAGGGGGAGCGAGCCGGTCAGCAAAGGACTGCCGAGCGATTCGGCCAGAAGACGGGTCAGCGGATGAAGAGCCAGGCGGATACCTACTTGCTTCCGATTCTTGAATACCTTGGGCAGCGAACTTCCGACCGGTAGGACGAAGGTATATTTCTGCATATGATTGTCCTTCATATAGCGGAATGCCTCGTTGTCTATACGGCAGTATTCGGCTGCCATGCTCATATCCGAACACATGATCGAGAGGCTTTTGCGCCGAGGATCCACACCTTTCAGCTCACATATCCGCTCTACGCTCCGATTCTGGAGAGCATCGCATCCGTAGGCATATCCTACTTCGGTGGGGTAGATAATCACTTTGCCATCGCGAAGAGCCGATACGGCACGCTCCAATTCTCGTCTGTTGGGGTTGTCGGGGTAAATCTTGATGATCATATTATTTCAGTGTATATCGAAATAGGGTGAAAGTCTTATACTGTCTTCTTTTGTGAAGGTCGGTAGCTTCAGTAGTTGTACCCAGCTACCCTGCCATTGGCTGCTACGCAGCAGCCGTTTGATCTCGGCCCGTTGCTTATAGTTGATGTATGGATGCCGAAGGATACTATCCCCTACGACTCCTTTTAGATCGATACGATCCGGTTTGATTCCTATTTTGAACCACGGTCTCAGATTGCAAAACCGTTCGTAGTCCATACCATAAACCTCCTGTAGCTGTAGCACGGTATAGTAGCCACCAAGCTGTCGGCGGTATGATACGATGCGCCGAGCGAATGTAGGCCCTATCCCGGGTATGCGTGTGAGTGTGGCCGAGTCGGCTGCATTCAGGTCGATCACTGTACCACGGGGAAATTTGTCGGTCGATCGGGCATAGGCTTCTCTGACAGGAGGCCCCACGTAGTCTGCATCGGTGACGATGCTGTCCCGGACTTTCTTGGGGGATCGCTTTGAAGGGGAATAAGATCTGACGTAATCCTTCTTTTCCTCTTTTTCCATCGGCTGATCGGCCTGCGTTTGAACAGCTTCGGATAAGGGTGCGCTGCCACTGGCCGGCCTTGCTTTGAAGATGAATAGCCCGATGATGACCATCATCAGGAGTAGAGCGCTGATAATGCTTTCCGATTTGCCGAAGTGGAAGAAATCTTTCATCTACGTGTCGGGAGCTTGTCTTGTGGTTGGTTTATTCGGAGAAGAGCAGCCCATCGCGCATGTGGAGGATGCGGTCGGTGCCGGCTGCCAATTTCTCATCGTGGGTGACTATCAGGAAGGTCTGTCCCATCTCTCGGCACAGACGGAAGAAGAGAGCATGCAGCTCTTCCTTGTGCGTTGAGTCCAGACTGCCGCTCGGTTCGTCGGCAAGGATGATGGCCGGATGGTTTACCAAAGCACGTGCCACGGCTACTCGCTGCTTCTCACCGCCGGAGAGTTCCGAAGGCTTGTGCGAGGCTCTGCTGCTGAGGTTCAGCTCGGAAAGCAGTCGTTCGGCTTCTTGCGAAGCCTCTTTTCGGCTCTTTCCAGCTATCAGAGCCGGTATCATCACGTTTTCCAGAGCTGTATATTCGGGCAGCAACCGATGAAATTGGAAGATGAATCCCAGCCGTCTATTCCGAAATTCGGCTTGCTTCCGATTGTTCATACTCATTATATCGGTGCCGTCGATGCACAATTCTCCACTGTCTGCCCGATCGAGCGTACCCAGGATTTGCAGCAGCGTAGTCTTTCCGGCACCGCTTGTGCCGACGATGGAGACTATCTCTCCGCGATCGATGGCAATGTCTACCCCTTTCAGTACTTCCAGTGAGCCGAAACTCTTGCGAATGTTGCGAGCTTCTATAATCATTGTTCGGTCAGTTTTTCTATTACATAAGCGGCTATCCTGCAACCGAAAATAGCCGGCATATAGGATATGGTACCGGCTGTGGAGCGTTTGCAGCGTTCTCCTTCGATCTCCATCACAGAACTTTCGTCCGGCAATTCGCTGCTGAATACAACCGGCACGCCACGTGATATTCCTAGCTTGCGGAGCCGTTTGCGGACGGCACGCGCCAACGTACAGTTGTACGATCGGGCTATGTCCGCCACCTCGATAAGCGAGGCATCGCGTTTGGCTCCTGCTCCCATCGAACTGATCACCGGCAGGCCTCGCCGCTTGCTTAGGGCGATGAGGAATACTTTCGGGCTGAGCGAATCTATGGCATCGACCACAAAGTCGTATTTGGCTGCATCCAGCAGCTCCTCCATGGCCTCATCTTTTAGAAAGGAGGCAACGGGGTAGACCTTTACCCGAGGATTGATATCCAGCAGACGATCGGCCAATACCTCTACTTTAGGCCGGCCGACGGTGCTGTGCAGGGCTATGATCTGCCTGTTGATATTGGACGGATTCACTACATCGGCATCTACTAAAGTAAGTTTGCCCACTCCTGCTCGGCAGAGCATCTCTGCAGCATAGCCACCTACTCCGCCGGTGCCGACGATCAGTATATGCGAGTGACGCAGCCTGTCGGCTGCTTCCGTGCCTATGAGCAGCTCCGTCCTCTCATCCCAACTGTCGCCCATGAGGAGCTTTTCCGTCTCTTCGGTCATTTGATCCCCCTTTCATCGAGTGCTTTGCGGTAGAGAGCCGCATTGCGTTGGTGTTCGGCATAGGTGTGGGCAAAACGGTGCCGGCCGGAGAAGTCCTCCTTGGCACACATATACAGATAGCCGTGCCGATCCGCTCGGAGCACGCTGTCCATGGTCGAGGTCTTCGGTAGCCGGATCGGGCCCGGTGGCAGTCCTTTGTTTTTATAAGTGTTGTACGGAGAGTCCGTCTGCAAATGGACATGCAGGATCCTGCGGATGGAAAAATCTCCTATTGCGAACTTCACCGTCGGATCGGCCTGCAGGAGCATTCCCTCACGCAAGCGACGGATATAGAGACCGGCTATCTGCGGGTATTCATCAGCTTTGCCCGACTCTTCCTCCACGATGGATGCGATAACGGATACTTGGATCGGCGTCAGCCCCAATGAGTCGGCCAGACTCCGCCGCTCAGCTGTCCAATAGCGATCGTAGTATCTCTTCAGCCTCAGCACCAACTCTTTCGGCCTGATGTCCCAATCCACTTCGTATGTCTCAGGCAGAAAAAGACTGCGGATGGAGTGTGGATCGAATCCCAGCGAATCGCAGAAAGCGGAATCGGCCAACAGGGACGAAAGCTCTTCCGGCTTCATCATCAGTCTGCCCGTCATCCTTCCGACGAGATCCTCCTGTGTGCGGACGTGGCGAAGGTGAAAGCGTACAGCCGACTGTTTCCCGTGCGCCAAAGTCTCCAATATCTGCTTGGTATTCATTCGCGGAGCTATCCCATAGCGGCCCGGGCGGAGCTTCTCTCCTAATTTATAATAGCGAGCTGCCAGATGAAAAAACGAAGGCCTTCGCAGTCGGGTATTCTGCTGGAGCTGTCGCTCTACATCGGTCAGTTTCGTAGTTGGTCGGACGTATATATAGGTGTTTTCCCGGGCATTGCCGGCAGGAGACAGCAGCAGGTAAGCTCCCAGCGAGACAAGGGCAATCGGTATGAGCAGCAGTGCCGTGACCCAAAGGATGAAAGCTCTTCTGCGCGTGCGACTCCTTCTTTTTCTGTGGGAGGCGGATCTGCCGGAGGTCGTTTTCTTGCGTTTTTTCTGAACCATGCCCAAAGATAAAGCATTTATCCTGCTCCGGAGTTTCGTCAAAATCGTTACGGCTCTCCATAAATCTCAAAGCGTGCATAGCTTCATATAGGTGTAAAAGCATGCGAGGCATACCCTTTCTTTGAGCAACTTAGTTGCCCTCTCTTCATACCATAAGCCCTCTCTAAAATTACGTGCCAAAAAAGTTTTCAACAACGAAGCTGAGTTTAGAATCATTCCAAATAAGCATCTGAAAAGAAGTGGATTTTGAAGTCGGAAAAATCATAAATCGACCTTTGTGAAGTAAAAAACCTCTATTCAAAAGATCGAATGCTGATCTATATATAAAACGTTTTCGATTTATATATAAATCATTTTCCATTTATATATAAAACGATTTCAATAAATATATAAATCGAAAACGTTTTCTATATAAATCCCATCCTTCTAAAAACCTTTTCGTAAGGTAATAAAACGACGACACCCACCCGATTTCTTCTTGAATCGAGCGGGTGTCGTATATGTTTTGGAGACTTACAGCAGAGCTACATCTCACTATTCATCATAGGCGTATCAGCTCTTCATCCGAATACTGCGATGAAAGACGCTTATATCAGCCCCCATGAATCGTCTCAATGGATTGTTGCTAAAAGAGAAATCCGTATGCATATCTATTGCCATATATCTGTCATTCAGGTGATTATATCCGGTGTATAAGTCCTCTCCTATATAATTCTGTTTATACTTTTGCGAGTTGCCTATCGCTCTGCAAATGTAGCAAAAAAGCCCAACCCCGATGCCCCGAAATCTCTGCTGTTTATCCCATCTGTCGCACTTGACAGCAGAAAAAGCATCTCCTTAGTGGCTGCTTTCAAAAGCTTATCATAAATTTTTCCAAGATTTCCGCTTAATATATAGAATGTCAATTCCTTAATTCCCCTAATATGTGTTTATTTCGCTTGCTATAACTTCATATCTTTGTAGGCAAAATCGCTATACAGAAATCCGAAGAGAGAAAAGATATACAGCAATTCTATCAAAGAGGAGTTTTAGCAAAGCGAGGTGCTACAGGTACAGTTCAACAAACGGTTGAGCATGGATTTTAGTCTCGCCTATATTTATGCTTGCAATCGTAGGCACGCAAGCTTCTCTACTTTTTTCAGTGTGGCAGATTTGATTGATGCAAACTCAGGGGATTTAGTGAAATAAAGACAGTATGAGTACTAAGTTTTTCAATAACAATCATGGTAATACACTCTTCGAAAAATTTAAGGGTATTGCAGAGGGTATGCCAAATCTCCATTCTTTTTTAGCTGTAGTAGGCTATTTCCGTTCTTCGGGATACTTTAAGCTACGAAAAGAATTGGGCGATATTTCTGAGATTAAGATTCTGGTAGGAATCAATATCGATGATATTTTTCGCAAGCACAACAAGGCTTTGTTGATGTTGGCCGATGAAGAAAAAGCCAAAGAGATTTACCACAGTGGATTTAAGGAAGATATCGTCAATGCTTTGTACTCACGCGAAGTGGAAGAAGGCATTTTGCAGATGTGTGAAGACCTCGTCTCCGGACGTTTGCAAATGCGTATCCATGCTACGAAGAACCTGCATGCGAAGTTCTATCTATGTTTGCCGGAAAACCACAGTGAGCATAGTGACGGTTGGGTGATTATGGGATCTTCCAACATATCCGACTCCGGATTGGGAATCAAGCAGCCACCCCAATATGAGCTTAATGTGGCAATGAAAGACTTCGATGAGGTCAAATATTGCTCCGATGAATTTTGGGCTTTGTGGAGCGAAGCGATTCCGCTGACAGCAGAAGACATTGGCGGTTATACAACGGAAACATACTTGGGCTATCAGCCCACACCCTATGAACTATATATCAAGGTACTGATTGACACCTTTGGTGATCAAATAGAAGACGATTTTTCTATTCAGTTGCCTGATGGTGTTAAGGATTTGAAGTATCAGAAAGATGCTGTTATCCAAGGCTATCAAATGCTGATGCAGCATAATGGTTTGTTCCTTGCCGATGTGGTGGGTTTGGGAAAGACAATGATAGCCACAATGATAGCCAAACGCTTTGTGGAGGAAAATGGCAGAAATACGAATATCCTTGTAGTCTATCCTCCGGCTCTCGAAGATAACTGGAAGAATACACTGAAGCTGTTCGGCATCTACAAGAAAGCACAATTCATTACCAATGGCAGCCTCTCAAAGATCCTTGAAGGACGTGACCAATATAAGGATAAGGAAGAATTCGACTTGATTATTGTAGACGAAGCGCATGGCTTCCGTAGCGATAGCTCCGGCAAGTATGATGAATTGCAGAAGATATGTAAGTCGCCATGTGCCAATCTGGGTTTCCTCAAGAGTTTACAGAAGAAAGTGATGCTTCTTTCAGCAACTCCATTGAACAATCGCCCGGATGATTTGCTGAATCAGTTGCTGTTGTTCCAAAACAGTCAAGGCTGTACTATTGATGGTATTCCCAATCTCAAAGGCTTTTTTACCCCACTCATCTATGAGTACAAGAAGTTGATGCGTGAACGTGCTCAGCGTGATGTCACTTCCGAGGTTGATAAAATATATGAGCAGATTCGTGGTAAAGTAATCGATAAGATTACTGTCCGCCGTACCCGAAACAATATTCTCAACGATCCCGACTATAAGGCGGATATTAAATCGCAGGGTATTATATTCCCCAATATCTTACCCCCAAATGAGCTGGAGTATGAAATGGATGTTGATACAAGAGGGCGTTTCTACGAGACTCTCAAACAACTCACAGATGGTCGTTCTGAAAACAATCCCCGGGGCAAAGGACTTGACTATGCTCGTTATCGTGCCGTTGAGTTTTTGAAACTCGAATACCGTAGCAAATACAAAAATGCGGTGCACATCGGTCAAACATTAGCAGGTATCTATCGTGTGCACATGGTTAAGCGATTGGAGAGCAGCTTCTATGCTTTCAAAAGATCACTTCGCACTCTTCTCCGTATCACTAATGATATGATTAAGATGTTTGAGGAGAACAAGGTTATCATTGCCCCCGATTTGAAAGTGAAAGACCTCCAAGCAAAAAATATGGAGCTTGACCAGATTATCGAGTATGCAGTTGCAAAAGGATATGTTCGAGAGGATATTCTTTTTACCGCCGACTGCTTCGATCCCATATTTCTAAATATGCTCCATCACGACAGGGAGATATTGCAACGCCTCAATTCCGACTGGGAACAGGAGCAAGACGACCCCAAATTTGACAAGTTCCGTGAAAATCTTACTCATAAATTCTTTGACAAAGCAATAAATCCATCAGGTAAACTGGTGCTTTTCTCCGAGAGCGTAGACACTTTGAGTTATCTCTATGAAAGACTGACAAAAGAAATTGGCCGTACTGACGTCCTTATGGTAACAGCAGCTAACCGTAACCGTTTGATGCCAACCATCAAAGAAAACTTCGACGCCAATTTCGAGAACGAATCAACGAAGTACAATATTATTATAACCTCAGATGTGCTTGCCGAAGGGGTAAACCTGCATCGTTCCAATGTAATTGTCAATTACGATTCGCCATGGAATGCCACCCGCTTGATGCAGCGTATAGGTCGTGTAAACCGTATCGGATCAGTTGCTCCCAGCATTTACAACTATATGTTCTACCCCTCGCAGCAGGGAGATAAGGAAATTCAGTTGTATAAGAATGCACTTGTTAAGCTGCAAGGTTTCCACTCTGCATTTGGTGAGGATGCACAAATCTACTCCAAAGAGGAAATCGTGAAGGTGTTCAAAATGTTCGACAACAATGTCAAGGATAGTATCGACAAGAAGATCGCTCTTCTTCGGGAGGTAAGAGACGTCTATAATAGTGATCGTAAGCTTTATCACAAAATCAAAGCATTGCCAATGAAAAGCCGTGTAATGCGTGAAAAAGATAAGCATAGAGGCAAGTCCGTAATCTTTGTTTCTTCGAATGTGAAAATGGAGTTCTACTTGGCTACGTCCAAGGGAGTAGAGGCGATTGATTTCTTGGATGCTGTAAAATATCTCAAGGCAAAACCGGAAGAATTGCCTATACCATTCACCAACGAGATAGAGCACTACAAGCACGTCAATTGTGCATTGGATCAATACACTACGGAATATGTAGAGGCTGCTGATACCTCATCTATTAATCGTGTAGATCTTGATAAGACTTCGCTTGAAGCCAATAAATTCCTACGTACCATCAAGCAGATTACGACTGATACCCAATTGAAGTTGCAATGCGATACTCTCATCAGATATATCAATGAGGGGATCTATTCCCAATTACCTCGTTATCTGAAATCTTTGTCTCGAGAGTACAAAAATGATCGCCTCAAAATGAAGCAGGAAGAGTATAAACTGCAAATGGAAATCGACAAGTTGATCGTGGGGTATCAGACAATGAACAAGGAACAACGCCACAATGCTCAAGATGTTTCCAATCCACAAATCATCATATCTGAATACTTCAAATAAGAATTATTATGGCAAACGCATATACCCCCGATGCTCTAAGAATCCTGTTTCAATCGTCATTCAACTTGGAACAATGGTATTCGTTCCTGCAAGGTTTCTTCCACGTAAGTGAATTGAAAGAAAAGCCCGAAAGGATCATCGGTGATTCAGCTGATGAGGGTTATTACCTGGGAAGCATCGATACCACTGATAGTTATCGTATAGGCTTGTTTCATTACAAAATCAAGAAAGGTTCTGTTGTCAACAAGCGTGTAGGGCTTCGCAATCTTGTCAAGTCCTTTATCAATCCAACTTGGGGGGAATTTGATGCCGCTCTTGTCGTTTTCGATGATGGCAACCACTGGCGTTTGTCATTTATCAGTGATCTCAAAGGAGACAGTACTGCTCCCAAACGATATACCTTCGTTTTTGGTGAAGCTGCGAATTGCTATAATACGGCTGTTAGTCGCTTTGTTAAGCTTCAAGGGGCAGGAGTTAGTTTCAGCACAATCAAGGAAGCCTTCTCTGTAGAAGCTCTCAACAAAGAATTCTTTGATAAGTATAGAGAGCATTACGCAGATTTTGTACAATATATTACGGGAAAGCGTTATGTGAAGCAAGGAGGGAAGTGGATTGAGAAACTGATAAGTGAGCCACATGTCCAACTGATGGCCCAATTTATAGGAGATGAAAAGCGTGTCCGAGATTACATTAAGAAACTGCTTGGGCGTATTGTCTTCCTGCACTATCTGCAACGCAAGGGGTGGCTGGGAGTCCCTGATGGTAAAAATTGGGGCGAAGGTGATACTGGGTTTATGCAACATCTCTTAGAATTTGCTACACCTGAGCAAAAAGAAAACTTTGTAGAAGTCGTCTTAGAGCCTCTATTCTATGGTGCTCTCAATACAGACCGTACAGTAGAGGGTGACCTTTTTAACACAGGTGTAAACTTCCCCGACATTGGTACTACGGTGCGCATCCCTTATCTCAATGGAGGATTATTTGAGCAGGATGAAAATGATTTACTTACCGTCAAATTTCCCAGTGAATATTTCGCACGATTGCTCGACTTCTTCTCACAATACAACTTTACCATTGATGAAAATGATCCTAATGATGCTCAAGTCGGAGTAGACCCCGAGATGCTTGGGCGTATCTTTGAGAGTCTTCTGGAGGACAATAAAGAGAAAGGAGCATACTACACGCCTAAGGAGATTGTGCAGTATATGTGTAGAGAATCACTCATCGCTTATCTACAAACAGATATAGATGAACAGAGCGAGGCTCGCCAAGCCATTGCTGATTTTGTGCGTAGCAATGATGCTAATTGCCTTCTGAAATACGAAGCCGGACAGGAGACCTATAATCTTTCCTCTATAGTATTAGAACGACTTAAGGAAGTTAAAATTTGCGACCCTGCTATTGGGTCAGGTGCTTTCCCTATGGGATTATTACGCGAACTCTACCATTGTCGTATAGCTTTGGAGGAGTTGTCTGTTACTCCCTCTGAAATCAAAAGTCAAATCATCAAAAACAACATCTATGGTGTAGATATTGAGCAAGGGGCTGTAGACATAGCTCGCCTACGCTTTTGGCTCTCTCTTGTTGTGGATGAGGATATGCCTCATCCTCTACCCAACCTCGACTACAAGATTATGCAGGGAAACTCCCTCCTTGAGAGCTACAAGGGACATGATTTGAGCAAGATATTAGATAGTTCAAATATTGTCTATCCACAAGAGGCTGAGCTATATTTACAGTTTGCCGATGATGAAAGCAGCACAAACCAAATTTTGCTGCGTCGTAAACTCGAAGCCTACTATGGTTGCCATGATAGCAAAGAAAAGCAGCACCTAAAAAATGAAATTAAAGACATTATTAATCGGCAAATCGAGAACATTAGATTAGAGAAGGGGGTACAGAGAGCTTTACATGAAGAAGTCGAGGCTAAACGAAAAAAAGTGGCAGAACAAGAAGTCTTAGATATCTCCAATATTGATATCATGGGTAATCCATACTTCTTCCTTTGGCACACTTGGTTTGACGATGTCTTCAATCGCCCCTCAGGACGCAACGGTTTCGACATTGTCATCGGTAATCCACC
>NZ_JQZY01000023.1:0-3758 GCF_000765965.1 Porphyromonas sp. COT-052 OH4946 | reverse complement strand
CTTTTGCACCTGCTCAAAATAATAAGCGAAAAGCTAAGCGAGAGACCATCGATGAATGACTTCTCACTTGCAAATGCTTTTTAAGGGATGACTATATAAAGCCTTCTATTTGATAGGAAGTGCCGAGATAGGCTTCGATTTTTTCCGTAAGTTTGTATTGATATTGTTTCTTGCATACACATTCAAAACTATTGACAGCATGGCAAGCGAAAGAAAACTGAAAAAGCAGATAACCGGAGCCATTTCCGAAGTTTTTACCGATGCATTCCTGCTCAAACTCTTTGTGAAAGAGGAAAAAAATGCAGAGGTGGAAGCTATCCTCAATCGTATTCTCCAACTTCAAGATACCACCATCGCCAAGATTCGTTGCAACGACCGCAAGCACAATCCTGCACTCGTAAAGAAGTATTATCGTCATCTGGTGGATGATTTCAAGAAAGAACTGTCCGAGATCGTGAAGAGTATTTCGGCATGCGCGTCCGACAATTGATTTGTCTCTTACGTGCATTAACGCAGAAATAGCATAGACATAATAGAGGTATTTTGAAGTTTTTATCACGATTGTTGCTCAGGATGATGGGCTGGAAAGCTCTCGTCCCGTCTGCGAATCCGCCCCAAAGCGTCATTTGCGTGGCTCCTCATACCAGCAATTACGACTTTTTGCTGGGCAAGCTCTACTATTGGTCTATCGGTCGGAAAGCCGGCTTCCTGATGAAGAAGGAATGGTTTTTCTTCCCTTTGGGGCCGATCTTCAAGGCCATGGGTGGGATCCCGATCGACCGCTCGCAGCGAGGTTCCACTGTCGAACAGGTGCGCGAATTTTTTAAGCGGCATGCTGTTTTCAACGTTGCTATCACCCCGGAGGGTACAAGGAGTTATTCCCCTCAGTGGAAAACGGGATTCTACCGTATCGCCGTAGGTGCCGGAGTGCCTATTCAGCTCGCCGTGATTGATTATAGCCGTAAGGAAATGAGCATATTCGAGCTGTTCACACCCACCGGCAATGAGGAAGCGGATATCGCCTACATCAGAAGTCGCTACAGGGCATCGCAGGCACGACACCCTCAAAATTTCGCAGAATCAGCAATATGATCAAACACGAAAGCTCTCAGCCACTGAGAGTCGCCGTAGCTCAATGCCGGATAGACTGGGAGGATAAGCAAGCCAATCTTCGCCGAATGGAACGATTGGCCGAAGAAACAGCCGGCAGGGCGGATGTCCTCTTCTTTCCCGAAATGATGACTACGGGCTTTTCGATGAACGTACAGACACTGGCCGAACCATTCGAAGAGGGCGAAACCATTATGAGTCTAAAGGGAATGGCAGCCCGATATGATTTGGCTCTGTCGGCTACGATGGCCGTGCGAGAGGACGGGAAGTTCTATAATCGTGCCTATTTCGTGACACCGGAGGGAGAGGTCTTCCATCAGGACAAGAGGCACCTCTTCCGTGTGGGAGGAGAGCATGAGGTAATGACTCCGGCACAAGAACGCCGGATCTTCAACTATCGCGGTTGGAAGATATTTATCATTCCTTGCTATGATCTGCGTTTCCCCGTCTGGTGTACCAATACGGATTTGGAATACGATTTGCTCGTCTGCATGGCCAACTGGCCTGAACCGCGTCGTGCCGTCTGGCAAACGCTGCTCCAGGCTCGCGCCATGGAGAACTATGCCTATGTGTGTGGCATCAATCGGGTGGGGGAGGACGGTATCGGTCTGCGCTATACGGGCGATTCGGCTATCCTTTCACCTCGGGGCGAGTATCTTGCTACTTGTGCCGAAGGGGAGGAAAAGGTGCTGTGCCATACGCTCGACAAGGGGGTGATGCAGCGTTTTCGCGATAAGTTCCCCGCGTGGATGGATATGGACTCTTTCGTCATCAACTATAATACTGACCTGCATCCGTAGTACTTACGGTCAGGATAAGAAAATGGAAATAGGCTTCGTGCTTTTTTCTATAATTTTGTATCATGTCCTACTAAGACGATAATTACAGAAAATAAACAATGAAAACACTTGGAAAACTCATCGCCTCGAAGCTCATCGAGGTAAAAGCCATCAAACTGCAGCCGAACAACCCTTTCACATGGGCTTCGGGATGGAAAGCTCCTATCTATTGTGACAACAGAAAAACGCTGTCTTATCCCCAAATTCGCTCCCTTATCAAATTGGAATTGGCTCGCGTGATTTCCGAGACTTTCGGCGATGTCGAGGCTATTGCAGGTGTAGCTACAGGGGCTATAGCTCAGGGAGCATTGGTGGCCGATCTGCTTGGATTGCCTTTTGTGTATGTGCGCTCGTCTCCCAAGGATCACGGATTGGAGAACCTTGTGGAGGGCGAACTCAAACCGAACAGCAAGGTGGTAGTAATCGAGGACTTGATCTCTACGGGTGGTAGCAGTCTCAAGGCAGCCGAAGCCATACGCAATTTCGGTTGCGAAGTATTGGGTATGGTCGCAGTCTATACGCATGGATTCCCGATGGCTGAGCAGAATTTCGAGAAGGCAGGAGTCAAGCTTGTGACGCTTACCGACTATGATCAGGTGATAGAAGAAGCCTTGCGGACGGGCTATATTTCTGCCGAGAATGTGCAGCTGCTTCGCGAATGGCGCAAGAGTCCCGAGACGTGGGGTGTCTGATCTCCTTTCGGGCTACACACTTCGCACACCAAATTATATACACTGTAAAGTATGACAGAATACGCAAGCGAAATAAAAAGTATAGCGGCACCGATCACGGCTGTCTATTCCAAGCTGTCCGATCTCTCCAATCTCAAGGGAATGGAGGATAAATTGCCCGAAGGCAAGATCAAACTGACGGGGATAGACAGCGATAGCTGCACGCTTTCGGTGAATCCGGTGGGGCAGATCTGTTTGCGAATAGTAGAGCGTCGGCAGGACGACCTGATCAAATTCGAGGCAGAGCGTTCTCCCATGCCTTTCAACGTGTGGATTCAGCTCAAAGAGGCTGCACCCGATGATACCAGACTGAAGATTACCCTGCGTGCCGAGCTGAATATGTTTGTGAAGCCTATGCTGGACAAGCCCCTGCGCGAAGGTGTGGATCGGCTGGCGCAGCTTTTAGCTTCGTTGGACTATGCATGAGCCGGTTGTTATGAGCAGAAACGTCGTGCTGAAAATGCTCTCTCTGATACTTATTGGAGGGAGCATCTTTGCTTCGTGCCGGAAGCAGATTGCCGTGCAGAGTATACCGAATATGCCTGTGAACTATACCATCTACGACAATAGTGCACAGGCGATCAAATTGGCCAAGGAGGGGATGCTCTCTATCACGAATGTGGAGGTGGCGAATACCGCTATTGGCTATGGAGGGCTCTTGGTGGTGTCGAGGACGATAACACCTTCGGCCGAGGATCTTGCCTACGATCTCAGCTGTCCCTATGAGGTGAAACAGGATGTGAGGGTTAAGCCCTCTAAGGACAATTCGTTCGCCGTTCGCTGTCCTGTCTGTGGCAGCGTATTCAATGTGGCTGAGAATGGCGGTGCTCCCATCGCGGGCCCTGCTGCCTCATCCAATTCGCCCAGAAGAATGCGTCAGTATCGGGTGATCCGCCAGCCCGATGGCATTCGTATTATCAACTGATGCCCGTCCCATTTTTTAGTCAGCATCATATTGTCAATAAAAATCTGATGCTTAATTAGTCATCCCTTAAAAAGCATTTGCAAGAGAGAAGTCATTCATCGATGGTCTCTCGCTTAGCTTTTCGCTTATTATTTTGAGCAGATACAAAAGAGC
>NZ_JQZY01000022.1:0-19496 GCF_000765965.1 Porphyromonas sp. COT-052 OH4946 | reverse complement strand
ATGAAGATAAGAAAACTTGCAGATTTAGCAAAGATATTCGCAAACTAATTTGCTGAATATCAGAGATTAAAAAGAATTTTAAGGGACGACTAAATAATTGATATTTGCTAAGTTACTCAAACTTAGTGAATGAATGAAGCCCTATCTTGTGAAAGTTGGGGTTTTGTTGTTGCATGAGGAATAAAAAAGGAGGCTGCGCCAAAAATGAATTTTGACACAGCCCCCTCATCGGTTTATGTATTCAAGTTAGAGAAATGGCTCTCTACTTCTTTACGATCTTTTGGTTGACGGGTCCGCTTGCCGTTTGCATAACGAGCATATAGGAGCCGGCTGTCAGCCCTTGAACACTGAATGTCACACCATTGCGGAGGTTGTTCCAAGAACGAACCAGTTTGCCATCCAATGAGTAGAGAGCGGCAGCGTGAACGATATGAGCATTCTTGATGCTGAAACGATCTGTTACAACAGATGGATATGCAACGACAGCATTGTTATTCTCAATCTGTACAACGCTATTCGGAATACCCGATCCCTTATATACCAGTTTTATTTCGTATTCATCGCTCTCTGTCCCATCTGTAACCGAATAAGTTGTGACAGATGGATCCTGTGTACCGATGAATGTTCCGTTCTTATAGATATATATGCCGACCAATTCGGGGAATGGAGCTACGTTCGTTCCCTTAGCATAGGGTTCCTGTACGAGCGACATGTCGATCTTCGGAGCATCGGTATTTACAACCAAATATTTGATAGCCATATAGCCCAAAAGCGAGGGTATTCCGTAGCCTTCGAAAGAAACTCCATTGTTATATGAAATCTTCTTACCGGTGATGGAGAACAAGTTATCCGGGTTTCTTACGTAACGGATAGCACGGTTGATCTTGTACTTATTGGGCATTCTGATACCAGCAAAAAGCATGTGGTCATTATTCACCGGGAATGGCCTATCCAAATCGATCCTCAACCATGTTCCAGGCTGCCAATCGGATGGAGTTGTCACCTTTTGTAATCTTCTGTTTGTGTTGCTCTTGAGGAAGAGGAAGAAAGTAGAGTCCGGAGCGGATGGCATTACATAGACAGCAGCGATAGCAGCCTTTTCCGGATATGTACCGGCCATAAACTTGTCTGCAATGACTACGCCAACGGGAGGATTGGGAGTTTGTGCTGCTGCGGCAGAGACATAGGGCACGTCGAAGGTTTTGAATATATGGTTGGGATTTTCTCCGAATCGGGAAACCAACTGGCTTAAGAAAGGAACTTTCCAGCTTAATGATACTCCTCCTTCGGGGAGAGGCGTTACGGTTGGCTTGAGTTTGGTCTGAATGTCTCCAATGGCAATGTCGGCAGAAGTCTTATCCGTGTCCTTATAAGCTTCGACTCCATCCAGGGGCGAGGGATAAATGAAGCGTGCACTTACTTCGTAGCGAATGATACCGCTACCGATAATGCTTTCATCGATTGGATCCGAATAGGACAATTCCTTTGTCGTAGCTATTTCGGTGCCATCTCGGAATATGTGATATTCGACCTGATAAGATGACGGATATTGATCAGCAGGAACAGCCGTCCAATCCAATTCGACATGATCGCCTTTAGACTGCAACAATAACTGGGGTACAGAAGGCAAAGGCTTATAGCCATCTCTGTATGTGCCGTTGAGAACCATTGTCTGTCCATTATTTTGGGGATCCAGATAGATGTCCATACGGCTTTTATCGCCCTCGGAAGCGTATTTATTCCAATGGCTGTTCATCCTTCCGTAGAACTCTGTCCCACCACAATTGCCGGCGCCCCCGGTCAGTGTACCGACCACGTGCTTATTCTGATTGAAGAGAGAAGAACCCGATGATCCTCCTTCTGTACCTCCTTGATCATATTTGAAATAGAAGTGATCGTTTGTGCCTCCAGATCCGCTGGGGGTGATCCATGTATTCAGGGTCGGAGCTTTCTTCAGGATAGAGATCTTCATAGCATCTCCAGCAGGATGATGAATGCCGGCTCCGCTTGAAGGGATTTCACTCGTGCTGTTCCAACCATTGTAGTAGACGCGATATCGCAGAGGTATTTGGTCGTTGAGTTGCAGCAGGAGACCATCGGATTTGCCTTTGATCGGAAGGAATGCCTTCATGGAAGCTCCGATGATACTGTTGCCACGGAAGATAGCCAATGTACCATTGCTGCATCCTCTTTTTTCATAGTGGAAAGTGAAGATCCACTTATTTAAATCGGATTGTGTTACACCGAAATTGGTCGTTAAGGAAGCACAGTGTCCGGCAGAAATGATCAGCGGGGTAAAGTCTCCCTTTGTATTATTGAGCAGGTTGCCCGAGCACATTGAGATATACGGTCCTTGTACCATAATCATTTGCACCACACCGTTCTTCTCGGTCTGCCAGTCTGCTCCTTCAGGACAATTGATGTTGATTTCGCAGTCCGAATCGGAGTCGTCCTCGCCGATCCCGTAATGTTCATCCGTCACGGGGCGTCCGCCGACTTTGTCGAATATATAGCCTGCGCCGGAGATCTTGATGTAAGGCAAAGCCCCTCCGCGAGGAACTTCGTAATCCATTATAAGTTCGCTTCCGAGTACCGGTTCGGTAGCAAACGCTTCGTTACGGCGATGAGTGGCATTCGTATATGCACCTAACACATTTTCGTGATCGGGCGTATAGATATAGAGGCGTCCACCCTCCGGAATATTGAACGCATCATAGTAGAGTGTAATAGCCTTAGCTCCGTCTAGTTTGAATTGCAGACGGTATACATCTGCTCCTCTGATCGAAGAGATGCGTGTGGCCTTGGATGCAAAGTCCACATCCACGGGTATTACCTGTCCTATCTGTACGGGACGTCCATCTCTTTGAGATTGCCAACGGCTCCGAGCTATCAGGTCTTCAGGATTGAAGTCCGGAGTAAGGCGAACTGTCATTGCATCGTCGAATGAATGCGTTCGTGCTGATTCTGAGGAGAAACTCAAAGGCTCTCCTCCGAAAGAAATTTGTGCAGAAGCAGTTAGCACCGTTGCTATTCCAACGAATGCTGACAACCCTAACTGCAGGAGAAATTTGTGAAACTTCTTCATTTTCTTGTTTGTGTTATGCTTATTCTCTGTTATTTTTCAGTCTGCAATGATACGACAAAAACAGTTTAAAGGCAAAACGCTATAATCCGATTTTTTCTTTGCTGCTTTATCTGTCATAAACGCCATGAATCTCCATAAAGTTTCGATCGCATCGACACCTAATATATATAAGAACAAATAGCAAGACAACCGTTTAATTGTCGGAATCAATGTTGCGGTATCGCAGAAAGACTGTCCCCAAAAGGAAGCCTGAGGACTTTATAGTATTATAGTATCAAGTGTGGAGGCTTATAGTATCGAGTGCAAAGACCTCGTCGTAGGAAGTCGCAAGAGAAGGCTCTGTCATCAAAAGACGAGAGATATTCCGCGAGAAACTGATTCAAAAAGATAGAGGGTATGCTAAAATCGTTTGATCACGATTTTCACACACCCTCTTTCCTTATGCCCAAAGAGCATGATGCATCCTTTTCTTATTTCACTTGAATGGGTAAGGAAAAGTTCGGTAAAAAGGAGGGACTCCCTCTTCTACCCTTTATTTCCCTGCTGCGTATCGGAGGGCGAACTCTCGTCCCGCATTCAGTGCCTTGAGGTTCATATCCACCACCTCTTGTCCTTTGCGGCTGAAAATAGCTTCGATACCGCCTGCCAGATAGTCGAAAGGAATCTCGATAAAGGGAGAAGCGGCACCGAGCATCACGAAGTTGGAAGCACGGACATTGCCTACCTCATCACGGGCGATGCTGTCCGCATCGATCAGAACGTGGTGGGGAAGAGATTCGATCTTGGAGATAACTGACGTAGTCTCGGGATAGTTCGGGATGTTGATAAACGGAACCGTATTGGTCACCACATAACCGTCAGGCTTCAAATAAGGAAGATAGCGCAATGCTTCCATCGGCTCCACGGAGAGGATAAGATCCGCTCCCCCGATAGGAATCAGGTCAGAGTAAATGGGTGCATCCGACAGGCGCAGGAAAGACTGTACGTCGCCACCTCGCTGGCTCATGCCGTGGGTTTCGGCCTGCTTCAAATACAAATTGTTGGTCAGAGCAGCCGAACCGATAGCTGCTGCAATGGACAAAATGCCTTGGCCTCCGACACCGGCCAAAATAATATCTGTTTTCATTTCTTTATTTCCTCCTACTTCAATGGTTATTCCTTGGCCTTTGCACGTTTGACAGCTTTGGCATCGCGAGCATGCTTTTGGATGCAGACGCGACGGGGAATGATGACGGATACACCCTCATAGTTGATTTCCTCCCGAATGATGCTGCATAGTTCGTCATGTTTCTTGGGTACGGGCAACAGCTCCTTGATGTGATCCGGATCCACTCCGATACCGCGACAGATGGCCTCTACCTTGCCGTATGCAGACGAATGCTGACCTCCGGTCATGGAGATTGATTCATTGTCGGAGATAATCACCGTAATGTTGCTATTCTCATTGACGGCATCAAGAAGACCCGTTATCCCGGAATGTGTGAAAGTAGAGTCGCCGATTACAGCCACAGCAGGGAACAGGCCGGCATCGGCAGCCCCTTTGGCCATCGTGATAGATGCCCCCATATCCACACAGGAATTGATGGCTTCATAAGGAGGCAAAGCACCAAGTGTATAGCATCCGATATCGGAGAAGACGCGTCCGTTGGGATATTCTGTAAGAACCTCGTTCAACGCATCGTACACATCGCGATGGCTACAGCCTTTGCACAAGGCAGGCGGGCGTGCTGCAACGAGATCGGGGATAGGTTCTCCCTCTACGACCGGTATATTGAAAGCTTTTGCCACATGATCCGGATTCAACTCTCCATCACGGGGCAATGTGCCATCGAGACGACCTTTGATCCGCTCCAAACCGGGGAAACCCTTCAGCAGCTGCTCCACTACAGGATAGCCTTCTTCCATGACTACGATGTCACCGCATTCGTTGAGCAATCGCTCCATCTGCTTGTGAGGAATAGGATATTGCGTCACCTTGAGGACAGGGTAAGGCACCTGAGCCTTGAAAGCCTCCATCAGGTAGTTGTATGCGATACCGCATGCCACTATACCCTTGGACTTATCAGCGGCATCGATATATTCGGTATAGGGCGAGTTCTCGGACTCCCGTACGAAATCGGTCTGCTTGTCGAGGAGGATTCTGTATCTTTTCTTGGCAATACCGGGAAGCAATACGTACTGGCGTTTGTCTTCCGGCAGGTGCAATCCGTTCTCCCCGATCGGCTCGGTCGGAACGACACCGGCACGAGAGTGAGCCAGACGAGTCGTAATACGCATCATGACGGGGGTACCCAAACGTTCGGAAAGGTCGAAGGCAAGGCGCGTCATGTCGTAAGCTTCCTGTTGGTTGGATGGCTCCATCACAGGAATCATGGCAAACTGTCCATACACGCGGGAGTCTTGTTCGTTCTGGGATGAGTGCATAGAGGGGTCGTCGGCAGCAACGATCACCATACCGCCGTTGGCACCCGTGATGGCAGCATTCATAAAGCAGTCTGCCGCTACGTTCATCCCCACATGCTTCATACATACGAGAGCGCGTTTGCCTGCGTAGGACATACCGAGGGCCGATTCCATAGCGGTCTTTTCGTTTGCCGCCCATTCCCGATGGACATTTCTTTCCTTAGCCATCCGAGAGTTTTGGATATGCTCGGTGATTTCCGTAGAGGGAGTACCGGGATAGGCATATACACCGGATATGCCTGCATCCAAAGCAGCTTGGGCTATAGCTTCTACCCCCAACAACAATTGTTTTTGCATAATGATATTCCTTTTTATAATGTGATAACTATATCTATAACCAAACAAATACGACTATCGTTTGGTCGCTTTGTGATCAAATTTGCTTGAAAAAGTGTCCGCTGCCTGCTTGTGCCTTCGGCATCACTACCATATCGTTGATGCAGATATTGTCGGGCAGGTTTAGCACGGACGCTATGCATTCCGCTATGTCGCTTGCACAGAGAGGCGTGAAGCCCTTGTACACAGCATCGGCCTTGGCCTGATCATCATGGAAGCGCACCAGCGAAAACTCCGTCTCCACTGCTCCGGGGCAAATCTGTGTGACTTTGATGCCATAAGGAAGCATATCTATACGCATCGCCTTCGAAAGAGCATCTACGGCATGCTTCGTGGCACAATAGACATTGCCGTTGGAGTATACTTCCTTGCCGGCAATAGACCCGATATTGATGATATGTCCGCTGCCACGGGCTATCATACCCGGACTGATTGTGCGAGTTACGTAGAGGAGTCCTTTGATATTGGTGTCTATCATACGTTCCCAGTCTTCAATGTCACCGGACTGTATGGGGTCGAGTCCCGCTGCCAAACCGGCATTATTGACAAGGACAGAAACAGACTGCCAAGGATCAGGCAAATTGCCCAAATGGGTCTCCACTTCTTCACGACTGCGGACATCGAAAGAGAGCGGCAGTATTTCGATCGGGTATTCTGCTCTTATTTCATCGGTTATGCTTTGCAGCCGGTCGGAACGTCGTCCCGTGATGATAAGGTTATAGCCGAGCGAAGCCAGGCGGCGAGCCGAAGCTGCACCGATGCCGGAGGTGGCTCCGGTGATTAACGCGATAGGGTTCATTATTGTTTGTAAGGTTGTACCGAAAAGTCGTATTCGGATTTCGTTCCCCCAAAAGTACAAAAAAGAGAGCGTCTGATATGATTAAATTGTGTCCGATTTGTGGGGGAATCCTATGTCGGATAGAGCCTGCTGTCTACATCAAGGCGTTTCGAACCGGAAATGATCTGATTGCGGCGCGTAATTCCTGGAAAAGTGGCGCGAGAACTTTTTCGTTTTGGCGCGAGAATTTTTTACTTCCCGGACCAAAAGAAAAAAGTTCTCGCGCCATGTTTTGCGGGACTGTAAACGGAAAGATTCCGGAGCGTAAATCAGCCGAATGTGAGATGGGAGGGCAAGGCAAGACAATAAAAAAGGACTGCACCCAAACCTTATTGGATGCAGTCCCCATATACTAAGGAGATGGAAGTCGAGAGGCTCTCCGATCAGATTGTTTGCTCGATATTCCAAACAAAGGCTCGAAGTCCCTGATCCGGAGTGGCGGCATCGAGGATACGCAGAGTGTCTAATATGGTTTTCACTTTCTCCGAAGGACAAACCATCATGAGGGCTCCATTGAGTGTAGGCCATGCATGAGTGCCCAAATGAGGCTCGCCCGTGTCGCTACCGCAACCGCGGACAGTCTCCCAATAGGTATATCCTTTGAGATTGTGTCGGCCCAGCAATCGAATGATAATATCGTGATAAGCCTGATTATAGGTGATGAAAATCATTTTCAGTTCCATACTCTGCTCTTGTTTTCTTTTTTTGTATACTTCTTAGCCAGCAGTCTACGCTGTCTTCTCATACCGTTGGAGGCAAATACGGCATAAACAGTCGGGACGATAATGAGCGTAATCAGCGTGGAGACGGACAGACCCCACGCCACAGTAACCCCCATCGGCTGCCAGAGTTCGGACCCTTCTCCGATTCCGATGGCCATGGGCACCATACCCAATATGGTAGTCAGGGTAGTCATAAGCACAGGACGCAGACGTGAGCGGCCGGCTCGTACTACAGCAGAGAGAATGCCCATACCACGCTCGCGACAGAGGCGGGTGTAATCGATGAGCACAATACCGTTCTTTACCACGATACCCATGAGCATAATCAGACCGATAAAGGACATAGCACTGAAAGTGGTATTGGTAATGATAAGACCGGCTATGACTCCCGTGAAAGCAAAGGGTATGGAAAACATGATCACGAAAGGATCGACGAGACTCTCGAACTGTGCCGCCATGACGATAAAGACGAGTATGACGATCAGCAGCATGAGGGTACTCAAGTCTGCAAATGTCTTCTGTTGATCCTCGTATGTACCGCTGATTTTGTAGTCCACTCCGTCGGGAATCTCCAGCTGTGCAATTTTTTCTTTAGCCACTTCGACCAAATCGCTCAATGCAGCTCCTTTGACAGCCGTGGAAGCTACGGTAACGACACGCTGACGATCCTTGCGCTCAATGGTAGGAGGAGTGTACAATTCTTCTATGCTGCCCAGTTCTCCCAGGCGAATACCTCTGCCCTGAGGCGTATAGATGAGGATGTTTTCCAAATCCCTCAATGATCGTCGGAACTCAGGTGCCAGGCGCACGCGAATATCGTACTCGTCGCCTTCTTCACGATAGGTAGATGCCACACTGCCATTGACACGGTTGCGCAGGAACATGGCAGCCGTGGTGCTGTTCAATCCGTTTTCGGCCAATTTGGTACGATCAAATACGAATTGATACTCCGGTACGTAGTCTTTTCGGCTGATTATCGCTTGGGCACATCTGCCATCCTCTTTCATCAGACGACTGAATCTCTCTGCGAGATCGCCCATTTTATTGAAGTCATAGCCGTATATATCCAGATTTACTGTGGGTTGTCCACCCATACCGCCACCGCTTCCGCCCGGAGTGACCTTATAATTGTCAATCTCAGGATAGTCGGCCAGCATGATGCGCATTTGGTCGGCCACTTCATTCATGGAGCGTTTTCTCTCATCGCGTCCGGTAAGACCGATATGGAAAGTGATGATATTCGTGCCATTGTCCTGCATGGCGGCAAACATGCTGGATGCTTCGGCCTGACCGACACTAAAGCTCGTCCTGTCGATTTCAGGTATTTCGTTCTCCCATCTGTCGATCATACGAAGAGCAAAAGCGCGTGGCAGATTGACTCCTGTGCCTACCGGATATTCTGCCTGAATCTGGATATAGCCGTTGTCGGACTGAGGGAAGAATTCGGTTTTGAGCAGTGGCGTCATCATCAGACTTGCTGCAAAAATGATAAAAGCACTGACTATCGTAACGGCTCTGTGTCTCACTGTCCAATTCAAGAAACGCTCATATACTCGATCTACCGAATCGAGAAAGCGTTCGATCGGAGCAAAGAGCTTTTGTTGCAGCCGCCCTTGTTTTTTGTCGCGCTGAAGCAACTGCGAACAGAGCATCGGCGTCAGACTGAGAGCAGCTACCGTAGAGATAATCATGATGATACTCACGATCCAACCCAACTGACGGAATAGGATACCCGTAAGCCCCTGAATCATTGTCAGTGGGAGGAATACGGCCAGCATCGTCAGTGTGGAAGCTATGACGGAGATCCCCACTTCGTTCGTGCCATGTATGGCTGCCTGCTTGGGATAGCTGCCCCGTTCTATGTGGGTTGTTACATTTTCGAGTACCACGATGGCATCGTCCACCACCATACCGATAGCGATAGAGAGGGAGCTGAGAGAAATGATATTCAACGTATTGCCTGTAGCCATCAGGTAGATAAAGGAGGCAACCAGTGAAATAGGGATCGTCAAACCGATGATAAATGTGGCACGCCATCGTCCGAGGAAGAACAGAACCACAAGGATAACGATCACGAACGTAATAGCAATCGTATCGCGCAGACTATTGATCGTATTGACGATGTTGTCCGAAGTGTCGAAAATGGTGCCCAGCTTCACGTCCGAAGGGAGCGAAGCCTGTATCTCGGGTAGAGCATCATAGACCGCACGGGAGATAGCCACAGAATTGGCTCCGGACTGCTTGTTGATCATGATCATAGCCCCACGCACATTGTTGTTGTAGCTCTCCTGTTCGTTTTCGGCATGTGTATCCTCCACACGAGCCACATCGCTCAGATAGACGTTGCGACCACCCATGCTGGCTACTACGATTTGGTTCAGCTGGCGTACATCGGCAAACTCACCCTGTACGCGGATCGAACTCGTCTTATTGCCCAAATCGATCAGACCGGCCGGCACATTCTTGTTCTCGGCCGATATGATTTGGCTCACAGCCTCCACGGTCAGGTTGTATGCTTCCAGTTTCGCCGGATCGCAGTACACCTGTATTTCCCGCTTCACAGTACCCATAATGCTCACCGCACCTACACCATCGAGGCGTGCCAGAGCATTCGTGACCTTGTCTTCGAGGATCTTCGACAGGGCCATCGTACTCTCTTTGGCCTGCACGGATAGCATGGTGATGGGAATATCATCGGTGCCGAACTTGAAGATCATCGGTTTGTTCACATCGTCGGGCAGGAAATTGGAGACGGCATCGAGCTTGTCGCGCACATCATTGGTAGCCACTTCGATGTCCACACCTTCATTGAACTGGAGCGTGATGACGGAAGCATTCTCCCGGCTCTTCGAAGTAATGTGCTTGAGATTGCTGACCCCGTTGAGCGTATTCTCCAAGACCTTCGTAACGTTGTTCTCTATGTCCGATGCACTGGCTCCGGCATAGGAGGTCACGACCATGATATTACTCGTCTCGATCTTGGGATACAAGTCTATGGAAAGACGACTCAGTGAGAATAGCCCGAAAATAGCTATCGCCACGAATATCAATATGGTTGTGACCGGCTTTTTTACAGCCGATTCGTATATACTCATAGTTTGCTCTGTTCTTTAATTCTGACGGACTGACCATCCATGAGGTTGTTCATACCGGCCGTAACCACTGTCTCTCCCACATTGAGACCTTCGATGATCTCATAGCTATCGTTTTGTCTGGCTCCGACCTTCACCATGCGGCGGACAGCCTTTCCTTTTTCCACTACAAACACATAGAATTCACCACTGCCTACCTGTTTTACTACGGCCAAATCCTCCACCATAATGGCTGACTTCTGGCCGAAATCGAGATTTACTCGGGCATACATACCCGGCCGAAGCTGTTGATCTCTGTTGGCAATCTGTATCTCCACGCCGATCGTATGCGTAGAAGCATCCACGGCGGGATAGACCAGGGAGATCTTGCCTTCGAAGATTTGTCCTTGAAGGGCATCTACCGTAATAGTGGCAGGCATACCCTTTTTCAGGCGAGAGAAATACTGTTCGGAGACATCGATGCGGAGCTTTACGGGGGCTATCTGTTCTACCACATATATAGGTCTTGTGGGAGAAGCCATATCGCCGCTATCATAATTGCGTGCGGTAATCACACCTGATATAGGGCTTCGGAGCACGGTGTTCTCCAGCAGATTGTTGTATGTAGTTTCGGCTACGTCGAGCTGCGTCTTGAGTGCATCCCACTGCTGTTTGGCTATGCCGCCTATTTTGTACAGCTCATCCATACGTTGGAAGTTGGTGCGCGTATTCTCCAGCTGTACTTTGGCTTGGGTCAGTTGGCTCCGGTCCAGTTCGGCGAGCACCTGTCCGCGTCCCACTCTATCACCTACTTCGGCCGTAAGGCGTACGATCCTATTGCCCATCTGGGGAGTAATGTTGTTGGTCACTTCTGCCCGGACGGTGGCTGTGAAGCTCAGTATTTCATTCAGCGTGTCGGTCTTCACTATAGTTGTTTCCACCAATTTGGCTGCCATAGATGCCGAATCTGCAGCAGACGGCCGGCTCTCTTTCTTGCCATTGCAGCCCGTGAGAGTAAGAAATGGCAGGATTATGAGGAGGATAGCCCTGCCCAGTGTTTTCGATCTTTTCATATTTATCATACAGGTGTATTTTGTTACTATTTACTTTTTAATGCTCATTGTTCGGGAATCCCCATTCCGTTCATCTTGTCCAGTTCGGCCTTTGCAATCATGAAGTCAAATATGGCCTGATTATAATTGAGCCGAGCCTGCAAAAGAGCCACATCGGCATCGTTGAGTTCGACGAGAGTGCCTTCGCCGGTCTGATAGCGTTTCTCTGCTATCTGATAGCCCTTTTCTGCGCTTCGGACAGCCTCTTCCGAGGCTACAAATCTCTGCATACAGGTACGCAGACGGTCATTTTGATTCTTGATTCCCATTCGGATGGATTGCTCTATGTGGCGTCGTTGCAGATCGATCTGACGGATCGACAAGGAACTTTGCTTTACGTTATACAGACGCTTGCCTCCATTGAAAATAGGGATATTCAGGCTGAGCGATATGGTGGAGAAAGGCGTCCAGCGTTGTCCTTCGCCCCAGAACTTGAAGTCGTTGCTGTTGAGTGAATAGGTGTATTGCCCTCCCAGATTGAGTGTAGGCAGGAAGCTGTACTTATTCAGCTTGTCTGCACTGACAGCCAGACGACGCTGTATGTCGAGCTGACGTAGGGAGGAGTTGTTGGAAATAAGCGTATCGGCAGCAAAATAGCCGGTATAAACCTGTTCTTTATAGTTAGACAATGAGCCTGAGAGTCTGATCGGAGTCTCCACTTCCATACTCATCAGTACCTTGAGCTGCCAGAGAGCAAGGGCTACGGAATTCTGCGCTTGCAGGAGGTTAGGCTCGATGTTGCGTACCTGTACATTGGCGCGAATCTTGTCATACTCGGCCACAAGTCCACGGTCGAATTTGTCGGATATGTTCTTATAATTGGCCAAAGCATTGTCATAGCTGCGCTTGAATACGCTATAAGAGTCCTCAGCCAACAGCACACCGAGATAAGCCTTCTTTACCTCTGCTACCAAATCGATTCGGGAGCTGCGAGCTTTCTCCAGAGCCAGATCGAGTTGTTCACCCGTCATGGCTATGCTTTTCCAAAGCTGTGCCGATACCAAAGGCATGGAGACATTCAGACTTCCTTGCGTATTGTGTGTACGCCCCACTTCGATACCATCGCCACTACTGAAGCCGGGCATATCTATATATAAGACCTGCTTCTTCAGCGTATAGCTGTAAACGCCATTGAGGTCTACTTTCGGAAGGAGATCGGCACGTGCTGCTCTGCGTGCATATTCCTGTTTGCGTACATCCATATCGGCCACTTTCACTGTGGCATTCTCACTGAGAGCGATCCGAAGCACATCGGCTTCGGAGAGTACAATGGTATCCGTATCGTACAATACCGTCTTTTCGGAGGCGTTTTGTGCTACAGTCCGATTCATCGATACAAACCAAAGTACCAACCCTACGAAGATGTAGGGCCAATGATTTGAAAACCTGTTCATAGATGCTTGTCTATATTCATCGTTTGGTATGCTATCCATCTGCCTGCAAAGAGAAGTAAATCGGCTCTACATGCTGCCCACCCTATAGGCTTTATGCGGTTTCCCTTTTCATTCTGAGATAGAAAACGGGCAAACAGACCAATACAAAGAAACGATAAAAAGGTCGAACTACAGTATACAATTCAGTCTTTTTTATATGTCAATAGTACATTATCGTCCCACAAGTTCCACCTACATACTGATAAAATAATATGTATGCCTTTCTTATGGTTGTCCTATAATATGAAAAGGGTGTGCCAAAATCGTCTCTTTTAGATTGCGATTTCAACACACCCTTCTGGGTTATTCTCCGGAGGAAAAATTCCGGCTTGTTTTATTTGGCTGCGGGGATATGTTTCAGTATATCGACCAAGTGATCCCACCAAAGTTGAACCGTCTTGATTTCGATCTTCTCTACGGGAGAGTGTACATCTCGGAGAGTAGGACCGAATGAAACCATATCGAGGTAGGGGTACTTATCCAGGAAGAGACCACATTCCAAACCTGCGTGGATTGCTTTTACAGCAGGCTTGCGGCCGAAAACGCGCTCGTACGATTCGGATGCCGCTTTCAAAATCGGCGAATCGGGATTGGGTTTCCAGCCGGGGTACGGATCGCGGAAGCTGATTTTAGCACCGGCAAGTTCGAATACGGATGCCACTGTATTGGCTATATCGCTGATAAGAGATGATGTCGAGCTTCTTTGGCTGGTCTCCACATAGATCTTATCATCTTCTTTCATCTTTACAGAAGCCAAGTTTGAAGACGTTTCTACCAAACCTTCGATATCATGGCTCATGCCATAAACACCGTGAGGGCAAGCATATAGAGCGCGAACAAGACGACGCTTCGTGTCACAATCGATACGGTATGCAGGCTTTTCTGCCGATTTCATTTCGAGCTTCACACCCGGATCTACACGCTTGAGTTCGTCCTCCACTGCAGCAGCAAGTTCGTTCAGGATAACTCGTGCGCGCTCTTTCTGATCAGCCTTCAGTCCGATAACAGCATGAGCTTCGCGCGGAATGGCATTGTGCAGGTTTCCTCCTTGGAAAGAACACAGCTTCCAATCCAATTCGCGCTCAAGAGCATAGAGATAGCGAGTCAGAATCTTGTTGGCATTGCCGAGGCCGATGTGAATCTCACCGCCGGAATGACCGCCTTTGAGGCCGCTGACTTTTACCTCGAAGTAGAGATAGTCATCAGTCGTTTCACGTTTTTCGTACGCAAATTCGGCCATGGTTCCCATACCTCCGGCACATCCGATGAAGAGTTCGCCCTCATCTTCGCTGTCGAGGTTGAGCAGGATCTTTCCATTGAAAAATCCGGGCTTTAGGTTCATGGCACCGGTCATACCCGTCTCTTCGTCCATCGTGAAGAGGCATTCGATCGGGCCGTGCTCTATATCGTCAGAATCCAAAATGGCCAATTCGGCAGCACAACCGATACCGTTGTCGGCACCAAGTGTAGTACCATCAGCGCGT
The DNA here is from genome assembly GCF_000765965.1 of Porphyromonas sp. COT-052 OH4946. NCBI lineage: Bacteria > Pseudomonadati > Bacteroidota > Bacteroidia > Bacteroidales > Porphyromonadaceae > Porphyromonas > Porphyromonas sp. COT-052 OH4946. The sequence continues at coordinate 4,952 of NZ_JQZY01000022.1, read as the reverse complement.
AGCCATTCACCATCGATAATCGTGCGGATGGGGTCGTTTTCGAAGTCATGAATCTTGTCGGCATTTTTCTCGCACACCATATCCATATGGCTCTGAAGGATGACCGTTTCGAGGTGTTCGTATCCGGGTGTTGCCGGCTTCTCAATTACGAGATTGCCTACCTCGTCTGTACGATATTTGAGGTTGCGATCTTCTGCAAATTTCACAAGGTAAGCCAGGATCTTCTCTTCTTTCTTGGAAGGACGTGGCACTTGAGTGATTTCGTGGAAAAACTTCCACACTTTAGTGGGTTTGAGATCTGTAATGTTCATTGTTATTACTATGAGTTATTAGATGTGCTTCTCTGTGGGTAAGAAAGTCTTACCTTTGTATTCCGCAAATATAGCAATAAATGACTACAATTCTTTTGGCTTCTCTCTTGTTGGTAGGACTGGCTTTTGTCCTGTTGGGCATACGTGTGTTTTTCCGTCGTGGCGGGAAGTTTCCCGGTACCCATGTAGGCAGCAACAAGGCAATGCAAGACAGAGGGATCGGCTGCCATACGGCACAGCACTTCGAAGCCCAACATCACCGCAATCTCGAAGATCGAATCAAGGAACTCGAATAATAACGAAACAAAAAAACATATCCCATTCACAAATGAAACAGATCCATTATGTCATCGAGGCTGTACTGGCCGTTGCCATTATCATCCTCTTCATTATGATGCCGCGTTCGTCCGCATCAAAAGCCAAGACAACGAATCCTAAGGCAGAACAAGCTGCCGCTACTCTGCCTATTGCTTTCGTAAGGATGGATAGCTTGGCCTCGCAATACGAATACTATCGCGACATCAACAAACAGCTTGCAGCTGAAGCAGAGCAGAACCAAAGGACTTTGGCAACCAAGATGACTGCCATGCAGAAAGCTGCAGAAGACTTTCAGCGCCGCTTGCGTATAAATGCATTCACCAGTGAAGATGCTGCCCGAGCAGAACAGGAGAAAATTCTGAAGATGCAAGAAGAAGGCCAAAGGTTAGAACTCAGCATGACGCAAAATCTGGCCAACAAACAGGCGGAAGCTAATGATAAAATGTACCGCATAGTACGCGAACAAGTGAGCGAAATGAATAAGGACGGTAAATACCGCTATATACTTACCAACGTAGGTCTTGAAAACTTGCTGTATGCAGACAGCACGCTGGACATCACCGACGATGTGGTGAAATTCCTAAACGATCACTATCGCAAAGAGATCAAGGGCAAAACCACAGCAGAATAAAGAGAGAAAATCCTCTTGTTGCGCCATCATTGGAGCTGCGCCGAAATGGAAGTTTCGGCGCAGCTCTTTTTGTTTTTGATCAGAAAGATATTCCGATTTCTGTCGAATCCTCGTTAGAAAGCTCCCTATACGATCGGCCAATTATCGGGCAGAGCATCCATCAGTGTGTATGGAACCTTTAGAATTCGACGAGGAGACGCAGATTGAACTGGCGACGTGTCAGGTAGTTCGGTACGGCGTATTGCTGTTGGTAGGCATCCGACACCCAGTAGTAAGAATTGACGTTGGTCATGTCGAACAGATTGAAGAGGTCGGCTCCTATGTAGGCCCCTTTTACTCCTGTTAGCCATTTGCTCCGGCGAGCAAAGGAGTCGTCCGGATCGAGCCATTTGTACATTACCCCCAGATCGACGCGCTTATAGGCCGGCGCGGTAAAGGCCGGTGAGCTAAGTCCTTTGCTCGGATTGAGCTGTGGCAATCCTCCGCTCAGTGCAGCTCGCAGGGTAGCTGTGATGCGTTTGTTGCCCGGCACGTACTCCTGAAGGAAGAAGGAGAAGTTGTAAGCAGGGGCATTCATCAGAGGTAGCGAACCGTAGCCATCCAGTTTCTGACGGGCTTTGATAATGGAAGCCGTCAGCCACGAGTCCACTCCGGGTACCAGTTCGCCGAATAGCTTCAGATCGATACCCGCAGCATAACCCGAACCGATGTTTTCGCCCAGATAGCGGATCTTCACGTTCTCTATTATATAGGGGTTGATGTTGAATAGACTCTTGTAGTAAGCCTCTGCCGTAAACTTGTACTTACGCCCACCCATTTCGAAAGTATAGTCCGCCCCTGCGAGAATGTGAAAAGCTCCCTGAGAGCGAATCTTCTCGTTGAGGACAACCACGTTATTGCCTTCGGCATCCTTATGTGTCTGCCTTAGCTCTTTGTAGAACGGTGCCTGATAATAAAGTCCGGCAGCTGCACGCAGTACCAAAGCCGGGTTGCTTTCGGGAGAATAACCCATGCTGATACGTGGGCTGACGAGCAATTCCTTGTTGAAGCTCCACCACGAAGCTCTGATACCCGGAATGAGAGAAAATGTACCTCCTCCCATGCTGAAGTTGAATCGATCCTGTACGAATGCCGACAGACGCGTTCCCTTCATCTCCGTATCGGCAAATAGATTGTTGTACATCAGCAATACGCTCTCCGAGTGGGGTAGGTTGTACCCTACCGAATCCCTCCGCTCCCATTCGCTGATATGGTCGGCTATTTTCTCCATCTGTGCCGATACGCCCGCTTGCAGGCGGTGCTTCTCGCTCAGCTTTATCTCCCCTCTGTAACCCATGTTCAGCACGCGGTAGTTCAGCCTGTTGCGTGCATGCTCGTGATTGCGCCCGATGCCCAGGCCGTTAGAGCTCTCCGAGTCCGAAGCTGTCGAAGCAGTTCCATCCGCCCCCAGCTGCACATCGTTCAGGAAGTATTCTCCCAGAATATCGTAGGTCTCTCGTTCGCTACTGTTGAAGGCAGAGAGCGTAACCGTATGCCGCTGTTTGTCGTCCGGTACGAAGTTCATGCTGAATGCACCGAAGTAGGTGAGGAAACGATCCTGTTCCTGCCCGTCGAAAAATATCTTCAGCTTTTTGGCATCGCTCAGTGTGCCGAAGCTCGTCTCGCGTGTCTGGGGGATAAATTTGTAGCGTGTTTGCGAGATGTTGCCGAGGAAACTGACCGATAGATTGGGATTGAAGCGGTACGTCATGAATGTCTGTCCGTCCGCGTAGATCGGATCGTATTCGGCTTTCGTGTCAGTAGTGCCCAAGAGCGATTTGGCACTCTTGTAGCGTACGCCCGTGATCTGGCTGAAAGCTCCGGCACTGCTGCCATAGTAGGCACTCGATTGAAGCATGCCGAGGAGTACTGCCCCCTCTCTCTCCTGTGGCTGCTTGTAGCGAATGTCCAGTACGGAGGACATCTTGTCGCCGTAGTCGGCGGTGAATCCACCGGCGGAGAACTGTACGGACTGTGTCAGATCCGGATTGACGAAGCTCAAGCCTTCCTGCTGCGCCGAACGAACCAGCAGTGGGCGATAGACCTCCACTCCGTTCACGTACACCATATTCTCATCGTAGCTTCCTCCGCGAACCGAGTATTGCGAGCTTAGCTCATTGTTCTGCGTTACTCCCGCATAGGTGCTGATGAGCGATTCCACTCCTCCCGTAGGCCCCGCATTGACGCGAATGTCACGCGTATTGACGCGCTCCATCGTGTTGAGCCTGCGTTTTGTGGCCTGTACCGTCACGCTCGAAAGCTCCATTTCGGCCTCTGCCAGACGGACGTTCAGCCGAGTGTCCTTGGTCAGGGACGGAAGGCTGCGGCTTACCCCCTGATAGCCCATGGAGCTGAACTCGATGGTGACGCTGTCCGTCATGGCCTTCATCCGAAACTCATAGTACCCTTTCAGATTCGTCGTTGCACCAGTTCCCGTGCCACGTACTTTGACGCCGGCGAAGGGGATCGGCTTGTCCCCACGGTCGAGGACATAGCCCGACACTCTGACGCTCTGCGCCATAGCTGCCTGGATGCACACCAGACAGGATAGCAGGATGAATGACAATCTGTATATACCGTTGGACTTCATATGCTTGTTCTTTCGGGGAATGACTTCCTTCATGATCTATTAACGTATGGGGCGGGGAAAATCGTTTGTCCCTTCCTCTTTCTTTTCCACCAAAATGGAACCGAAATTCCATCGTAACAAAAGTAATACCTAAAGAGGTTCGAAACCAACGATCCCCGAAAAACCTCAGTCCGCATGTCATAATGACACAGGATAAAAGGCTTGATAAAGAAGTTTTTGGATTGATCCCAAGAGAAGCCCTCGGGGCGATATGTGTCTCTGCCGACAATTTCGGAAAGGAACGCTTTCGGTGCCCGACTCTCTACGAATACGATAGACGCAAAAGAATCTACCCAAAGGCAAATAGAAAAATAGGTGGGGGAAGAAAATGTGAGGGGAAAAGGAGATGAATCGACTTTGGGGGAAATTACAAGACCTGTAGTTTTAGATGCTCCCTTATCGCTTTCGAAGTTGAGCGGAAGACGGGACTCGAACCCGCGACCCTAACCTTGGCAAGGTTATGCTCTACCAACTGAGCTACTTCCGCAGTCTATCCCGAAATAGTACTTCGGCAGAAAAAGAAAACGAAACCACGTACCCGGAGCGGGACTTGAACCCGCACAGCCGATAATGGCCAAAGGATTTTAAGTCCTTCGTGTCTACCATTCCACCATCCGGGCCCCTGATTTCAAAAAGAGCGGAAGACGGGGCTCAAACCCGCGACCCTCAGCTTGGAAGGCTGATGCTCTATCGACTGAGCTACTTCCGCGACCTTAACGCTTGTCTTTGCAAAAGCGAAGAGTGGGCAGTGATGGATTCGAACCACCGAAGGCGTAAGCCAGCTGAGTTACAGTCAGCCCCATTTGGCCACTCTGGTAACTGCCCATTGCTCTTTTGCGATTGCAAAGGTAGAAACAAAATCCAATTACGCAATAGTTCGTTCGGCAATTTTTTTCTGCCGCACGTTTACGAACCGGAAAAACGTCTGACGTGTACTGAAAAAAGTTGACAGTTGGCGGGATGCAACCAGTATCCATTATGGGCAAACATTTAAGCAACTTTGAACGCCTTGCCATCCTAGAGG
>NZ_JQZY01000021.1:0-233 GCF_000765965.1 Porphyromonas sp. COT-052 OH4946 | reverse complement strand
CAATGGAGTGAAAATGCTTATTACCAATACTTTTGTGGCATGCAAGAGTTCATCCCTGGTGCGCCCTGTGCCTCTTCTGAATTGGTACACTTTCGCAATCGCATTGGAACAAAGGGGGTAGAATTCATTTTCCAAGAAAGCATTCGTGTCAATAACGAAGATGATGATGAGCATCATCATGACACTGCTTTTATTGATTCGACCGTTCAAGAGAAGAATATCACCTACCCTAC
>NZ_JQZY01000020.1:0-412 GCF_000765965.1 Porphyromonas sp. COT-052 OH4946 | reverse complement strand
TAGGCCGCAACTTTTACAAGGGATTGGCAGGGGATGCTGTGAACATACTATTGGCAGCCGCTGCTTACAACTTCAAAAGAGCCATGAAGGCTCTTTTGTATCTGCTCAAAATAATAAGCGAAAAGCTAAGCGAGAGACCATCGATGAATGACTTCTCACTTGTAAATGCTTTTTAAGGGATGACTAAGTACGATACCGTAGTGTCCTAAACGTCGTCCATTTGGACAGTTGTAAAAACGAAGTGACCCACCGAATTTTTCGGTGGGTCACTTCGTTTTGGTGGGATTACTGAATGGAATATTCCATCCGTATCGTGAGACCTTTGAAAAATAAGGAGATGTATGAAAGAGGCATTCTTCGGATACAAGGAGCGAATAATTTGGGAGGAAGCAAGGGATAAAAGGGCTTGTAA
>NZ_JQZY01000002.1:110000-237233 GCF_000765965.1 Porphyromonas sp. COT-052 OH4946 | reverse complement strand
GGCAGCGGGTCGCAACACGGTTGTTTACACGGCTCAGGGCGGCTCCTATGCAGTTATGGTGGTTGTTGATGGCAAGTCTTACGTAGAAAAACTTGCTGTCAAGTGATAAACGCTCTCTAAGCTCGGAGACATTCTGCAGAGAAGCTTTTAAGATGAATCTGTAACTGTCTCGGAGTACGAATCGGTCGCCCGATTTCCTTTTTAGGAGGTCGGGCGACTTCGTTTTNACATTCTGCAGAGAAGCTTTTAAGATGAATCTGTAACTGTCTCGGAGTACGAATCGGTCGCCCGATTTCCTTTTTAGGAGGTCGGGCGACTTCGTTTTGACTCATTATCCGATGCACCTACGCAATAATTTACCACACAAAAGTTGTACGGAAAGATTATCTTATTATCTTTGCACTGCAAAAAGGGAGTTTCCTGAGGTTTTTCCCTGAGTAGTACAGTAAGAACGGTGTGGTAGTTCAGCTGGTTAGAATACCTGCCTGTCACGCAGGGGGTCGCGGGTTCGAGTCCCGTCCNTGAGTAGTACAGTAAGAACGGTGTGGTAGTTCAGCTGGTTAGAATACCTGCCTGTCACGCAGGGGGTCGCGGGTTCGAGTCCCGTCCATACCGCTAAAACGAGGAGTTGTGTTGAAATAGTTTTTCGGCACAACTCCATTTTTTGTATGTTATCGTAGCATCGGAAAATATAATTGCCGAATGAAATCTTTCTACATGTTGAGACCTTTGCACGGCAAATGGCCTGCATTTTATTTAGTGGTCCCTTAATATCTCTTTTAATATTTGACATTCAGCAAACTAATTTGCTGAATATCAGAGATTAAAGATCTATTTAAGGGGTGACTATATAGAAGTTAGTCGCAGAGACTGATTTGAAGAAAGAGGCAGTGCTTCAGTTTTTTCAGATCAAAGAAAAGACGCCCGGCGGATCCATAACGATCCGCCGGGCGACCTTGTAATTGTGGAGAGTTCAGACTTTGTCGTCTTTTTCAATAGAAAGGCTACCGTCTTTAATCACCAATGTGAAGAGGCTTATTGAAAGAGCATGTCGGCTGAGATCGGCTTGAACTTTTCTTCTCCCTTGAGCCTTATCATTACCCGGCTGTAATTCCAGTAGGTAGGCCAGCCCCCCTGTATGGCACCGATCCAGATCGTCTTGATCGGATGGTAGCCCTTCTGGAGAGCACGACTGCTATTGCGACGAGACGTTTTCTTCACTTCGCCGACATTGTCGATCAGCTTCACGTTATCAATCCAAAACTCGTTGTTCTCGGTGGAGAACTCATACACGCCATCCTCCGGGATAAGCACATAACCCGTGGCCTCCACAGCTCTGCGCACCAGTACCGCCGGATCGGTTATCTTCTCTTTCCCGTGCATGATTTCTTCCAAAGAGCTAACAGTGCCTACTTCCCAAGAAGCGACCTGCTGCAGGTCGGGCACATCATAGAAGTCGCCGTAAGCAGTACGAAGAGTGAGCCCGGGTTTGGGTGCCGGCACCTCCACTGACATATGGAAAGGCTGCTTCTCCACGCGGATACTACGTACCGGACTCATCTTACCGCCGGCCATAACGGTACGAATCTTCAGAAGACCCGTTTGTGCAAATTCAAGAGGAATTGTGTAAGGGGTCGATGTCAGGGTCGGTTCGGTTTCGTCCAGCGTATAGACCATTTTCATCGGACGTGATGTCGTGAAGGTCAGCTTAGCCTTGTCTGTAAAGGCTATAAAGTCAGACGAACCACCCGGTTGTTCGGGCAATGGAATGTGATAATTGATACCGTGCATATCGAGACGGACGCAGGCATTGTCCAAACGGCGACAGAAATCGGCAAAATCTTTCTTGGCCAGCGGTGTCCACGTAAGCTCTGCCAGAGCCAGCAGCCTTGGATAGGCCTGGTACTCGTATTGCTCGGAAGTATAGAGGTATTCTGCCCACAGATTGGCCTGCGCTCCAAGTACGTACTTGTGCTTATCGGCCGGCAATTCCTTCGGCAAAGGATTGTAGGCATACACATGCTCCAATGGCGCATAACCTCCGATAGCCAAAGGCTCCACACCGGGACTTCCCTGGTAGTGATCCAAGTAGAGACCACCGCTACCCGGCGTCATGATCACATCGTGGTTCATATTGGCCGCCGCGATGCCACCATCCTCTCCACGCCAACTCATCACTGTAGCGGTGGGAGCCAGTCCGCCTTCGAGGATTTCGTCCCAACCGATGAGTCTCTTACCGTGCTTCTGCAGAATCTTTTCAGCCCGTTTGATGAAATAGCTTTGCAGCTCGTGTTCGTCTTTCAGTCCGTTTTCGCGGATGCGCTTCTGACAGAGCGGGCAAGCCTTCCAGCGGTCTTTGGGGCACTCGTCTCCTCCGATATGGAAGTATGTGCCGGGGAAGAGAGGTGCCACTTCGTCGATAATATCAGAGATAAAACTGAAGACGCTATCCTTGCCGGCACAATAAACATCCTGCTCCACTCCCCAAATGATTCGGGGCTTAAACTCGCGCGGGAAGCAAGCCAACTGCGGATAAGCCGCAAGGGCAGCCATGGCATGTCCGGGCATTTCGATCTCCGGAATCACCGTAATGAAACGATCCGATGCGTATTGTACAATATCCCGTACCTGCTCCTGCGTATAGAAGCCCGAGTACTGCGTACCGTCCCCTTCTGTTCTTGTAGCCCCCACTTCGGTCAGTCGGGGGTATTTCTTGATTTCGATACGCCATGCCTGATCCTCTGTCAGGTGCCAATGGAAACGATTGATCTTGAACATGGCCATGATGTCGATGTGCTTCTTGATGTCGTCCACCGAAAGGAAATGACGGCATACGTCCAACATAAAGCCACGGTAGCCGAATGCCGGTTCGTCCTTGATCTCGACGCCGGGCACCGTCATGGGGAGCAGTACCTCCTTCGAAGATTCCACTTCGGCAGGGAGGAGCTGGAGCAAAGTCTGCATACCGTAGAAAGCACCATGAGCAGATTTGCCGATGATACTGACACCACGCTTATCGGATCGGAGCGTATAGCCCTCTTCTTTGAGGGGGAGAGCCGCATCGATGCCGATGTAGATAGCGTTTTCGGAAGGCTCCTCGCCTACCTCTATATCGAGAGAAAGATCGGCAGAGGCCTTCAGCTTGTCGGCAAGAAATTTGGCGATGGGCTTCAGCTCCTCGTTAGAGACGCGGATCGTAGTCTTATTATCGACCGTAAAGTTGTCGTCCGATTCGGTCAGCTCCATCGGCAAGGGAATGATGTTTATACCCTTGTCATATTCGGGGATTTCCACCTGCTTGGCTTTCTGCGAGCAGGCCAGAAGAGAAAGGAGGCAGCAAATGCATGCTCCGATAGTCAGTCGTTTCATTGTCAGGTATGAATTAGTAATCAAACAATAAAAGCACGTAAGTGAGAGCGCGCCGGTTACTACCGACACCACACACACTTGCGTGCTTTCCAGAATATCAGAAAGATCTATCCCCTATCCTAAGAGGAGGATAGGGAGATAGACTTCTTGGGATTTCTTACCAAGCAAAGAGAGGATAATCGGCCATCATCCGGTTGACTTCGGCACGAACCGATGCTATCACGGCTTCGTCCTCCGGTGCCGAGAGCACACGGTCTATCAACTCCACGATATAGCCCATCTTGTCTTCTTTTACGCCACGAGTGGTGATGGCCGGAGTACCCACGCGGAAGCCCGATGTCTGGAATGCAGAGCGAGAATCGAACGGTACCATGTTCTTATTCACGGTAATATCCGCTGCCACGAGGGCCTTCTCTGCCACCTTACCCGTCAGTTCGGGGAACTTCGGACGAAGATCGATCAGCATACTGTGGTTGTCCGTACCACCGGAAATCACTTTATAGCCCTTGTCCATGAAAGCCTGTGCCAGGATGGCAGCATTCTTTTTCACCTGCGTCTGGTATTCCTTGAACGAAGGATCCAACGCTTCTCCGAAAGCTACAGCCTTAGCAGCGATAACGTGCTCGAGCGGACCGCCCTGTACACCGGGGAATACGGCAGAGTCGAGGAGTGCACTCATCTTCTTGATCTCGCCCTTCGGAGTTTTCTTGCCCCAAGGATTGTCGAAGTCCTTGCCCATGAGGATGATACCGCCACGGGGGCCACGCAGTGTCTTGTGAGTCGTAGAAGTAACGATATGAGCATACTTCACGGGGTTCTCCAGCAGACCGGCAGCGATCAGACCGGCAGGGTGTGCCATGTCGATCATCAGCAGGGCACCTACCTTGTCAGCGATCTCACGCATACGCTTGTAGTCCCACTCACGAGAGTAGGCCGAACCGCCACCGATGATCAGCTTGGGTTTGTGCTCGATGGCCATTTTCTCCATGTGGTCGTAGTCCACCATTCCCGTCTCCTCGCTCAGGTTGTAGCCGATAGGACGGTAGAGGATACCCGAGCTATTGACGAGTGAGCCGTGCGACAGGTGGCCGCCGTGTTCGAGGTTTAGCCCCATGAACGTATCGCCTGCTTCGAGGCAAGCCAGCAGAACGGCCATATTGGCCTGTGCTCCGGAGTGGGGCTGTACGTTGGCCCATTCGGCTCCGTAGAGTTGTTTGATACGGTCGATGGCGATTTGCTCGCTTTGGTCTACCACTTCGCAACCTCCGTAGTAGCGTTTGCCGGGATAACCTTCGGCATACTTATTGGTCATGCAGCTACCCATAGCCTGCATAACTTGTTCGCTTACGAAGTTTTCCGATGCGATCAGCTCGATGCCTTTGAGCTGGCGCTGGTGTTCTTTTTCGATCAGATCGAAAATTACGCTGTCTTTTTTCATTTCTTATTTTGAAGATATTGATGTCCGTGGTTCAGGCTTCGTCATACTGTGTTCTTTGACACATCGGTACAAAGGTAACTATATTGTTCAATGACAAATAAGGTACGGGATAATATGACGAGATCATCCCAAAGGCTTTTGAGACTTTCGAGAAGAAAAGCCCTGCAAGGGTCTGTCATCACCTTGCAGGGCCTTATGTATGACCTGACTATTCATCACCGAAGTCATTCTCAGTCTCTCGGCGCAGACTGCTATGGTATGCTCACTTTGCCGGTGTGGCGGTTGCCGGAAGCATCGTCTGCACAATAGAGGTAAATGCCGGTGGGAATGGAACTTTTCGGCTCGACGGAGTTCATCCCGACCGTTTCGGCCCGAAAGACACAGCGAGCCTGCATATCGTACAGCAGAATACGCGAGAAAATCGCTTTATCCCATACAAGCCTGCCGTTTTCGAATCGAACGGATATGCTCCCATCCGAAACAATCTCATCGATCGAGAAGGGAAAGAAATCGGCCGGGAAGCAGTTCTCAGAGCCGGCAAAAGGTATATTGAAATCCGTACAGTGATACAGCTGTTTTCCATCTTGGAAGAAACACAGCAGGTTCAGATCCCAAATCATGTAATTCCCTAAAGCTACAGGGGCACTGTTGTAGCCGAATCCTCTGTCGCATCCGATGCCTTCTATCCAACGCATATCAACCGGAAGAGCATCGAAATAGAAAACACGTCTCCACCGCTCGCCTATCCATTCGTAATCGGTACCAAGAAACTTGACTCCGTATGAGCCGGCTCCTGCTCCAAATGAGAAAAATGGACTTTGGTCGAAAAAAGCACCATAATACTCCTCGGGATTCTCCGGAATATTGAAATCACAATAAACAAATTCGTCATAGCTGACCTGTGGAAAATCGGGATCATAGAGATCACAGAACATCGGGATTACATGGTGGGGGCCTTTGTAGGTTTCAGATAGCCGGAAATAAATCTTTTTATCCTCTTCCCTGAGTCCTCCCCAGAAGTTCTCGGGGCTGTAATCCGGCGTATCGCCTTTGCAGAGATACAACTTGCGATAAACCTTATAGTCGTACCAGAGCGTATCGCCCTTCATAAAGATGGTACTGAATGTATTCTTAGGCTCTTGAGGAGTCCAGATATTGTCATAGCGGCGATTGCTCCAAATGGCCTCACCCGTCGGGAAAGGAATGTACTCATAGGTCTCATCCGTCGGTTTGGGAGGAATCTCTTTGAGTCGCTGTGCCGAAAGAGGCATAAAAGCAATCCAAATTAAGATAAAAATCGTCCCCAATAATTTCGTTTTCATTTTCTCGTTTTTTTAAGTTTTAGTATAGAGCCTTTTTTTGATCGAAATCCCTTGGCAAGCAAAAATGATTTTGCTTCTATATTTACATTACCATTCGTGCCGATAACCACATCGCCTGACTGACCTTCACTTGTAACATTACTACCGATGAAAACGCGATAGCCGGTCCGAGAAAACTCGTCATCGATATTAATATTCCGGATATAAATATCCTCAGGGAAATAATATGGATAATATCCGGGACAGGTGATCATAATCTGGTAGCTTGCAGGGACAGAAGTAAAGGAGACTGAATTGAGAGGCGAAATATAATGTTTTCTCTTTCAAAAATCAAACAGAATAGAACTTTTTTGTGTTTGAGCCAAGCATCGTGGGGCGTTTTATTTTTTTGTTGCACTTACAACCGGGAACAACAGTAGTCGTATCGAATCTTTTGCAGGTCTTTCGTCACACGCCATTTTTTTCTCTATTCACACGCCCAAAAGACGTGGTGCGGGAACTTTTTCGTTTTGGTTCGGGAAATAAAAAATTCTCGCGCCAAAACGAAAAAATTCTCGCGCCGTTTTTCCCCGATTTTGGAACCGCAATCGGGGCGTTTTTGGCTCGTATTTTTCGAGACTGTAATTTGCAGATGTTGGCCTATCGGCTCAAAGGTGTAGTCTTAATGCCTTGATGGCGGAAGGTCGGTTCTATCAGAGGTACACGACTTCGGCAGACACAGGATTCAGGCCGGAGTATGCCTGAGTTTTTTTGTTGAATCGGATTTTTCATGCATTCCCCTCCTTTTGCCCCGTTCGTATTCGACGGGATGCGTAGCAGGGGTACCGGAGCGGTCTACGACTTGGTGTCGCGATGCTTCGTATTGCGATATAATTCGTAGAGGAACAGCCCGAAGAGGAGGACCACGGACAGGAAGATCAGAGGTGCTCCGGCTATATCGTTGCCCAAACCGGCGAAGGGATTGCGGAAAGGTCGGTCTTGAACCAAGCTATCAAAATCGAGACCGCTAAACAATCCCTTGGAACCTAATACCACGAAGACAACCACCGCGAGGACACATACACCCGCCATGGCGATGCCGAACAGACGATGGGCACGCCGTTCGCGCCGAGCGGCTTCCTCTCGGACGGCACGCATCACATCGAAGCGTTGTTTGAGTCCGGCCGGTTGTTTGGGCAACTGCCGGAACAGTTCTTTGAGCTTTTTGTCTTCTATATTCTGTTTCATTTTCTCATCATTTTATAGAGTTTGGCGCGAAGCCGATGGAGCTTGACCTTCACGTTGGACTCCGACATGCCGGTCACTTCCGCTATATCCCGTACCGACAGGTCGTCCGAATAGAACATGAGCAGCAAGGCTTTGTCAGCGGCCGGCAGCGAGTCCAATGCCTGCTGCAGCAGCTCCGGATCCTCTCCGGACGTTTCGAGATCTTCGTCCGGCACATCGGGCAGCTCCTCCACCCGATCGGTTACATAGGCCTTGCGGCGACGAAGATGGTCTATCGCCTCATTGTAGGCGATTCGGTAGATCCATGTGGAGAACGAACTCCGGCCGTCGAATCGGCCGATATGCCTGAAAGCCTTTACGAAGGTGTCTTGCAACAGATCGGCCGCATCCTCTTCGTCCTGTAGCAGCCGACAGAGGAGAGCATACAGCATGTCGCTGTATCGCTCCACCAAAGGGGCGAAACTTTCGGTGTCGCCCGCCTGCACGGCACTGATATAGTAGCTGTCGGATTGCTTCTCCATCTCATCGCTTAGACGCAGATTTGTCGATTCGGTTACAGTCCCGGGTGAGATCTTTCGCCAAACTTACACGAAAACATCTATTCCGAGGCCTCATTCTCCCCTTTCTATCCTGATGAACTACGATGTTCGGATCGTCCTTTTTTTTCCACATCCTGACGGCTATTATCATATATAGACCACACGGACATACCACCTGCGAGAAAAATTTTTCGGCCTTGGTATTGCAGATTCCAAAACTATGGCATACTTTTGCGGTGTACTATTTAGCTAATACTCATATATACGGACGAGAAATTTGTCCGTTATAGTGCAAGCATAAGATAAGAGAGTAAGAGACAAAAGAAGAGAACGAAGCAGGTTTGATGGCAGAGTGGCTTTCTTTTTAAGAGAGTATCCGGCGATACAGAGGTGTAACCTTTTCGAGCACTGTCCGTCAAAGAGGCAAACAACCCCAAAGTAATAACCCTCAAACTAAAAAGAAACGATTATGAACTTAGAATCAATTTTGGTACCTGCGGTAGTGTTCTACTTCATCTTCAAGATTTTCGAACTCTACGTACGCCGTGGCGAACGACTTCGCCTGATCGAGAAGCTCGACTCCCTGCCTTCTCCCGAAAGAAATGCAGACTTGACCCGATTGACCTCCTCCTTTAGCACTCGAGACAATCAAGGACTCGGTATCAAAGTAGGTTTCATGATGGTAGGCATGGGCATCGGGCTGCTGCTGGCTTTCATCCTTACTTTCTTTTTCCAACAAGCGGTGAATAGTCAGTTCAACTGGTCTTTCGGCCACACATTCGAAACCCTTTCGGGAATCTGTCTGCTGATTTTTGGCGGCCTCGGACTTCTGATCCCTTCCATCATCATGCGCAAGGGGGAGCAAGGCAAACAATAAAAGAACAATCGCAATAAAATGATCGACATCAAAGGCATCCACAAAACTTATCCGGGAGCACAACCCCTACACGTGCTCAAGGGTATAGATCTGCACATCGCCAAAGGAGAGATGGTCTCTATCATGGGAGCATCCGGATCGGGCAAGAGTACGCTGCTGAACATCCTCGGCGTACTCGACACCTACGACGAAGGTGAGTATCGCCTGCACGGCGAACTCATCCGCAATCTCTCCGAGAACCGAGCGGCAGAGATTCGAGGCAGACTGATCGGATTCGTATTCCAGAGCTTCAATCTGATCTCATTCAAAAATGCGGTGGAGAACGTCGCCCTACCCCTGTATTATCAGGGCATAAGTCGCCGCAAGCGCAATGAGATGGCTATGGAATACCTCCGGCGCGTGGGGCTGGAAGATTGGGCCGATCATCTGCCCAACGAACTTTCGGGCGGACAGAAACAGCGCGTTGCCATAGCGCGCGCTCTGGCAGCCAAGCCACATGTCATTCTGGCGGACGAGCCTACGGGAGCACTCGACAGCGTTACGACGGTAGAGGTGATGGAGCTGCTGCGCAGTGTCAATCGCGATGGGATCACCATGGTGATCGTCACGCACGAACAGTCGGTAGCCGACAGTACGGATCGGATTATCCATATCAAAGACGGCATCATCGGAGCCTAAGACCTTAAAAAGAGCGATAGACGGTATGTTCGACTTAGACAATCTGCACGAATTAGGAGCCACCCTGCGCAAGAATATGCTACGTACGGCTCTCACCGGCTTTGCCGTAGCCTGGGGCGTACTGCTACTGGTACTGCTGCTGAGTGCCGGCCGCGGATTCCAGCATGGCATCCGGCACAATGTGGAGCAGTTCGGTATGGGCACGAGTGCCATCAGCTTCTCCACGTGGCGCACCGGCAAGGAGTATGGAGGCTATCCCAAGGACAGGTATATAGAGCTGACACCTGCTGACTGCGACTATCTGGTCAAGCTCAATCCCGATCTGATCGAAGGTGCGGCATACTATACCAACCAGTGGAGCTACGACGTACAGTATGAGGATCGGACACACTCCACTCCTACGAAAGCCGTATCCGGAGAATACGGCAATATGGTCAAGACGCATCTGCTCCAAGGACGTTTCCTCACCACATCGGACGATGCCATGAAGAGAAAAGTAATAGTCCTGTGCGAACAGACGGCCAATGTCTTATTCGGGGAAGGTGTTTCACCCATAGGGAAATACGTAAATCTGTCCCAAATCCCTTGCCTCGTGGTAGGCGTCTGCAAAGGCGAACAGGGGCAATTCAGCCCCAACTACATTCCTTTCGCCACCTATTCAGGTGTTTTTGGCAAGGGATTCGGTCTGGACTGTACGCTATTCATGAACTGCCCGACGGTGCGAACCGAGGCGGATGTGGAGAGACTGAAAGTGCGACTCAATCGGCAACTGGCCTTCCGCAAGGGCTATGATCCTACCGATATGGAAGTGCCCTATGTCGATGCACCGGTGACGGACATGAAAATGATGGACAAGATATTCAACGGCATGGATGTTTTTCTCTGGATTATCGGGCTGAGCACCCTTGTCATCGGGATTATCGGAGTGGCCAATATCATGCAAGTGACCGTCAATGAAAGACAGCGCGAAATAGGCATTCGCAAAGCATTGGGAGCCAAGCCAAGGGCTATCATCCATATGATTCTGACAGAGGCGGTAGTGGTCACACTGCTTTCCGGACTGATCGGCTTGGTGGCCGGTGTTGGTCTGATGGAGTTCGTATCGCACTGGGTACAGACTACCGGTGTCGGGAGCAGACAGGTAGAGGGAATAACGCTCACGCTCTTCCGCGATCCAAGCATCGACCTGAGCACTGCCCTGTTGGCTCTGATAGTCATGGTAGTAAGCGGAGCCATAGCAGGATACCAGCCTGCCCGCAAAGCCGTACGAATCCCCGCGGTGGAGGCGATGAGAAACTAAACGAAGGAGGAGAGAGAAGAGACTATGAGATTTTTCGATAGAGATCGCTGGATAGAGATCTGGCATACGATCTACAGCAATCGCAGACGCAGTCTGGCCACAGCCTTCGGTGTATTCTGGGGTATCTTCATGCTCGTCGTACTGACCAGTGTGGGAGCCGGATTCAGCAATGGTATTTTGCGCGAGGTATCGGGCATTGCCTCTAATTCTGCCTTCTACTGGACCAACCTGACGTCAAAACCTTATATGGGTTTCCGCAGCGGTAGGAGCTGGAGTATGACCTCCGGCGATATACGGACGGTTCGCAGCCAAGTTCCCGAAGTGGAGTTCATCAGTCCGATCATGTGGGGCGCGAGATCGAACAAAAACGTCGTATTCGGAGACAAGTCCGAGACATACTCGATAGTAGGAGCAGAGCCTGATTTTTTCGAGATCAGCCGCGTCAATATCCTGCAAGGCAGAATGCTCAATACCGTGGACGATAAGCTGCGCAGGAAAGTGTGCATGATCGGAAAAGAAGTAAGAGAAAAACTATTCGGGACTACCGACCCTATCGGTCAGGTGCTGCGCGTAAACGGACTTTATTATAGAGTGATAGGTGTGGTGGAAGCGAAAAGCAACAACGTCACCATCGGATCATCGCCTAAAAGGAGCGTTTACCTCCCCTATAGCGTGCTGCAACAAATATCCAATAGCGGCAATCGTGTGGAGAACTTCGCTGTCAGCGCCCATCCTTCGGCCGACATGAAACAAATGTTCAGGAAGATCGAAACCATCATCCGTAGTCGCAATCAGATAGCACCGGACGATGACAAAGCTCTTTCCAAATTCGATATTTCGGCTCAGTTCCAGCTGATGAATATGATTTTCACCGGTATCAATCTGCTCGTTTGGATCGTCGGTATCGGCACGCTGCTCACAGGTATCGTAGGTGTCTCCAACATCATGCTTGTCACCGTCCGCGAACGAACGCGAGAGATCGGTGTTCGGCGAGCACTCGGAGCCAAGCCGCGTACGATCATCGGACAGATCCTGAGCGAATCCCTTGTGCTGACAGCTTTGGCCGGACTGCTGGGTTTGGTATTCGGTGTGGGATTGATGAGTATGGTCGATATGGCTTTTTCCCAAAGCTCGTCCGGCAATTTCCCTTTCTACAATCCTCTGATACCATTCGGTACTGCCTTGCTCTCTCTTTTTATCATCATAGCCGGCGGTATCCTCGGAGGGCTGCTCCCTGCCTATCGGGCTATTCAGATCAAAGCGATCGATGCCATCAGGGATGAATGACAGCCTTTACATTAGATTATTGCCCCTTCATAATTCGAATAAAGAAAAACAAATAAGATAAGAACCAAGATGAAAAAGTATTTCAAGATCTTCCTTTGGGTGCTGTTGGCCGTTGCAGTGATCGGCACCTTCATGTTCCTCTGGCAAAAATCCAAAGCCAAACCCAAAGAGTACCAAATCGAAACGGTAACCAAGCAAGACACGATCGAGAGCAAGACGGTGATCACCGGTACGGTGGAGCCACGGGATGAAGTGCTCATCAAGCCACAGATGAACGGTATCGTAGCCGAACTGCTGCACGAAGCCGGCGATGTGGTACAGAGCGGTGACGTGATCGCTCGCCTCACAGTCGTTCCGGAAATGATCCAGCTCAGTCAAGCCGAGAGCCGTGTCCGTATGGCGGAGATTTCATACGAGCAAGGCAAAGAATCCTATACTCGCAGCAAAGATCTTTTCGACAAGTCGGTCATCGCCCGCGAAGAGTTCGAGGCAGCCGAAGCGAATTTCGCCAAAATCAAAGAAGAGCTGTCCAATGCGCGTGAAGCCATGGAGATCGTAAAGAAAGGTGCCAGCAGCCGTACAGCCAAGCAGAGCAATACGCTTGTGCGCAGCACGGTAACGGGTAAGATCTTGAATGTCCCCGTCAAGGTGGGTAATTCGGTCATTCAGGCCAATACGTTCAACGAGGGAACGACCATCGCTTCGATAGCGGATATGAACGATCTGATTTTTGTCGGGAAGATAGACGAGACGGAAGTAGGTCGCATTCGACTGGGTTCTCCCATGCGCATTTCGGTGGGAGCGTTGGGGAAAGAAAGTTTTCCTGCCACAGTGGAATACCTTGCGCCCAAGGGCAGCATCGTGAACGGAGCTGTGCTATTCGAAGTGAAAGCCTCGGTACATATTCCAAGCGATAGAGTGATCCGTGCCGGCTATAGCGCCAATGCAGAGATCGTACTCGAAGGAGCCTATGGTGTACCGGCCGTACCCGAAGCTTGTATAGAGTTCAGTGGCGATAGCACTTTTGTGCAGGTAGTAAAAGCAGAGAAGCCGCTACAGACCGAACGCCGTCAGGTGAAAACCGGTGTGTCCAACGGTTCGAATATCGAAATCAAAAGCGGACTTAAAGTCGGTGAAAAGGTGCGTGGAATAGAAAAAACCGAACAGAAGAAATGAAACGGACAATCCTCCTGACGGCACTGACCGTCCTATCTTCGCTCTCCTTACTTCGTGCACAGAATGAATCCGGTGTATCGGCCAATCCGGTGTCAGATCTCTCTCTGGAAGACTGTATCCGGATAGCCAAGGAGAGCAACCTGAATCTGCGCAGACAGGAGATCGAACAAGAAAGCCGAATCATCGGTCTCGATGCAGCACGACACAGCTTCCTGCCCACGGTCAATGCCGGCATCGGACACAATTACAGTTTCGGACGCTCGAAAGACAAAACGGGAGTAACCGTAGATCGCTCCTCGATGAATACCAATCTCAGCATCGGAGCGTCGGTGGAAGTATTCAGCGGCACGCGCCGTCTGCACGATCTCAAGCAGCAGAAGTACAACGTCGAGGACGGCATAGCCCGACTTCAAAAAGCGCGTGAAGACCTCAGCCTGCAAATCGCGGCCCTCTATATCAATCTGCTCTTCCGTCAGGAAATGACTCGGACGGCAGAAACACAATTGGCACTCATCCGTGAGCAACGCAATCGCACGGCCGAAATGGTTCGCGTAGGTAAATGGGCAGAGGGTAGACTCCTCGACATAGATGCCCAGATGGCCAAGGACGAACAGCTCCTCGTACAATATCGATCCGAGGAGGAGCTGGCTCGTCTGGACTTGGGGCAAGCCCTCGAACTGGAGCATCCCGAAAGCATTACTGTCAAGGCTCCCGACACAGATGCTCTCGTAGCAGAAAGGTTGGGATCTCTCCTTGCTCCCGAAGAAATCTATCGTGCGGCTCTCGGTTTGAAGCCGGTACTGCGTTCGAGCGAGCTGCAAATAGCCTCGGCACGCGAAGGTCTGGCTTCGGCTCGTGCAGCATACTTCCCGACGCTCAGCCTCTCCGCCGGATACAGCAACGGTTACTTCCGCGACCTCGGCAAGGAGTATGCCGCCCTCACCCCCTCCTTCTCCGAACAATGGAAGAACAACGGCAGCTACAGCATCGGACTCTCTTTGAATATCCCCATCTTCTCTGCCATGCAAACGCAAGACCGCATTCGAAGCAGTCGCCTGCAAGTGCGGTCAAGCGAACTCCGACTGGCTGAAGAGAAGAAAGCCCTCTATAAAGAGATCAGGCAAGCATACAGCAATGCCGTGGCAGCCGACAAAGCCATCGCAGCAGCCGAAAACAGCAAGGCAGCTACGCTCAAGGCATACGAATATGCCCGGGACAGCTTCGAGGCCGGTCGCTTGTCTGCTTACGAATATGCCGAAGCCAAAACGAAATACGCCCTCAGCCAAGTGGAAGAACTTCGTGCCAAGTATGACTTCATATACAAAGCCAAGGTTCTGGACTTCTATCGGGGCATAGACTTCTAAAAGATTCCTAAGAAAACTATCTTTGAACCCTCAGTGAGGTGTTCATCAGATCCATCAGGATCCCGACATCGTAGCGGACTCTTCCTTCTCAAGAAGGAGGTGTCCGCTGCAATAATTCTTGTACAGCTATGATGACAAAAACGAAACGTGTCTTGCTCTTTGCTCTGCTGGCATTGCTTATCGTCACGCCCTCTTTATCCGAAGTACGAGTCTATGATGTGTCCCACTACGGACTGAAAGCCGGCACGAAGCAGAACG
Organism: Porphyromonas sp. COT-052 OH4946; assembly: GCF_000765965.1. NCBI lineage: Bacteria > Pseudomonadati > Bacteroidota > Bacteroidia > Bacteroidales > Porphyromonadaceae > Porphyromonas > Porphyromonas sp. COT-052 OH4946. The sequence goes on along the minus strand of NZ_JQZY01000002.1, from coordinate 222,398 downwards.
CATCGCCCATATTGCGCAAACTGCTTGCCCGAATACGAACCGAATGCCGGTCTGGAGACAGTATCGTGCTGCGTTTCTCTTCAGGCACATATCATTTCCATGAGGAGGGAGCCGAAACGCGTACCTATTACATATCCAATCACGATCAGACCAATCCGAAGCGAGTGGGCATGGTCTTGGAGGGATTCCAACGCTTTACACTGGACGGACAAGGGGCACAATTCGTCTTTCACGGACGAATGTTGCCCCTTTCTCTTTTGAACTCCACGGACTGCACCTTACGCGACTTCAGTATCGACTTCGAGAATCCGCATATCGCACAGGTAAAGATATTGAAGAGCGACAGCCTGCAAGGAATGCTCTTCCAAGTAGCTCCATGGGTCAAGTACCGCATCGACAAAGACGGTTTCTTCGAGACCTACGGCGAAGGATGGACAGCTCGTCCGATTACGGGGATTGCTTTTGAGCCGGACAGCAAGCACCTGGTCTATAGAACCGGCGACCTCAGCTATTCCACACAGGGTGTAGAAGACTTTGGATCACGCACCCTTCGTGCTCCGCTCTGGAAAGATACACGCCTCACACCGGGAACCGTGGTAGCCATGCGCACATACTCTCGTCCCGCTCCGGGTATCTTCATGGCGGGCAATCGGAATACCCTCTTACAAAATATCCGCATACACTATGCCGAGGGAATGGGCTTGCTGGCACAGCTATGCGAAAATATCACTCTCTCATCTTTCAACGTCTGCCTGAAAGGGGAGGATGATCCACGCTACTTCACCACACAGGCCGATGCCACCCACTTCTCTGCTTGTAAGGGGAGAATCATCTCAACGGGTGGACTCTACGAAAATATGATGGACGATGCCATCAATGTCCACGGCACCTACCTCAAAGTCGTCCGCCGTATAGACGACCACACCCTCATCGGACGTTATATGCACCCTCAATCGTGGGGATTCGACTGGGGACAAGTGGGAGACAGCGTGCAATTCATTCGTTCGGCAACAATGGATCTGATCGGCGAAAAGAATCGGTTAGTGGCCATCCGCCCCCATGATAGCGAATCGATACAGGGTGTACGTGAGTTCGTCCTCTCCTTTAGCGAGCCGATCCATCCCGATATAAACGAAAGAGAGGGATTCGGCGTGGAAAACCTCTCATGGACTCCCGAAGTCATCTTCTCCGACAACATCATCCGCAACAATCGCGCTCGCGGCACACTGTTCAGCACACCTCGTCCTGTTTTGGTGGAAAACAATCTCTTCGATCACACATCGGGAACCGCCATCCTGCTCTGCGGCGATTGCAACGGCTGGTACGAAACGGGAGCCTGCCGTCGGGTAGTCATCCGTCGCAATCGCTTCGTCAATGCGCTGACCAATCTGTTCCAGTTCACCAATGCCATTATCTCCATCTACCCCGAAATACCTCGACTCGATGCCCAGCAAGGATTCTTCCACGGAGGAGAGGAGGAAAGCATCCTGATCGAAGACAATGTATTCGACACGTTCGACCACCCCATCCTGTACGCCAAGTCGGTGGACGGACTGGTCTTCAGGAACAACCGCATAGAGGTAAATACCCGATACCGACCCTTCCACCCCAATCGCAGTCGCTTCCTGCTCGAACGGACCAACAGGGTGAGGATTACCGAATAGAAAGAACCGTCATACTTGCATACATCATGGCAAAACGCTTTGTCCTCTTATCCTTCCTCTTGCTTACATCAGCCCTTGTAAGGGCCTCCGATTATAGGAGAGGTCTCATCATCCGGTTCGATACGCCTAATACCCTGCAAGGGCGTGCCGTTTGGTACGGGGGCCGCCCCGAAATGTGGAGCGGGGACAACAAACCCGAAACGGCAGGCGACACCGCTCAAAATCCCGACCGGGAATGGGAGTCCTGCTCCCTTCCTATCGGCAATGGAAGTATCGGTGCCAACATCATGGGATCGGTGAAGACCGAACGTATCACTTTCAACGAAAAGACACTGTGGAGAGGAGGCCCCAATACGGCTAAAGGAGCCGGTTACTATTGGAATGTGAACAAACAGTCGGCCCACCTCCTGCCTGCCATACGAAAAGCATTTGCAGAAGGGAAAAAAGATGTGGCAGAACGGCTTACTCGAGAGAATTTCAACAGCGAGGTTCCCTACGAAGCTTCGCGCGAAAAACCTTTTCGATTCGGCAACTTCACCACGATGGGCGAGTTTTATGTGGAAACCGATCTGAACGAAGACGATCCCGACTCATACCGGCGTATTCTGTCGATAGATTCGGCTCTGGCCGTGGTGCAATTCAGTATGGCCGGCACGGACTATCGACGCTCCTTCTTTATCTCTTATCCCGCCAATGTCATGGTTATGCGGTTCTCCGCCAATCGCGCCAAGAGACAAAACCTCGTTTTCAGCTACGCTCCCAACCCCCTTTCTACGGGACGAATGGCATCCGCCGGGGACGACGGACTGATCTACACGGGCACGCTGGATAACAACGGGATGCAATTCGTCGTCCGCATACGGGTTGCCACACGAGGAGGTACCGTATCGAATGCAGACGGTAAGCTCTCCGTTCGGGATGCCGACGAAGTTGTATTCTATGTAACGGCCGATACGGACTATCGTATCAACTTCGACCCGGACTTCTCCGATCCGAAGACCTATGTCGGTACGGATCCTGTGCAAACGACCCGTACGTGGATAGACCGGGCCGTATCCAAAGGATATGAAGCTCTGTGGCAGGAACATTATGCCGACTACGCATCGCTATTCGATCGTGTCAGATTGAGCCTGAACCCGACGGCGGCATCTCCCGATCTGCCCACCCCCCAACGACTCAAAGAGTATCGCGCCGACAAACCCGACTACGGCTTGGAGGAGCTTTATTATCAATTCGGCCGATACCTGCTCATTGCCTCCTCTCGTCCGGGGAATCTGCCGGCCAATCTGCAAGGGATGTGGCACAACAATGTGGACGGCCCTTGGCGAGTGGACTACCACAACAACATCAATCTTCAGATGAACTATTGGCCGGCTTGCCCTGCCAACCTAAGCGAATGCGTACACCCCCTCATCGATTTTATCCGCACACTGGTCAAGCCCGGCGAACGGACTGCACAAGCTTATTACGGAGCACGAGGTTGGACAGCTTCCATATCCGGCAATATATTCGGCTTCACCTCTCCGCTGGAAAGCACGGACATGGCTTGGAACTTCAATCCCATGGCCGGCCCGTGGCTGGCCACGCATGTATGGGACTACTATGACTATACGCGCGACATCCGATTTCTGCGTGAGACCGGGTACGGACTCCTCAAGAGCAGTGCCCGTTTCGCAGTGGATTATCTATGGAAAAAGCCTGACGGCTCCTACACCGCTGCACCCTCTACATCGCCCGAACATGGGCCGGTGGACGAGGGGGCGACCTTTGTCCATGCAGTCATTCGGGAAGTGCTGGCCGATGCCATCGAAGCCGCCGAGGTATTGGGTGTAGACGAGCAGGAGCGCAAGCAGTGGGAGTCTGTATTGAAAAAGCTTGCCCCCTATCGAATCGGTCGCTATGGACAGCTCATGGAATGGTCGGAGGATATAGACGATCCGGAAAGCCGCCACCGCCACGTCAACCATCTCTTCGGCCTGCACCCGGGCAGTACGATCTCTCCGATCACTACCCCGAAGTTGGCCGAAGCCTCACGCATCGTACTCGAACACCGAGGCGATGGGGCTACGGGATGGAGTATGGGTTGGAAGCTGAACCAGTGGGCGCGCCTGCACGATGGCAACCATGCTTATATGCTCTTCGGCAATCTGCTGAAAAACGGCACATTGGACAACCTCTGGGATACGCATCCGCCCTTCCAGATAGATGGCAATTTCGGCGGCACGGCAGGTGTCACCGAGATGTTGCTCCAGAGCCATCTCGGCTTCATCCACTTGCTGCCCGCTCTGCCTGATGCATGGGCTGACGGGAGTGTGAGCGGACTTTGTGCCAGAGGCAATTTCGAGATCGCCCTTGAATGGGCTGACGGGAAACTCACCCGAGCGACCATCCTCTCCAAAAGCGGCTCCCCCTGCACGCTGCGCTACGGCTCCCTTACCAAGACATTCCAAACCGTTGCAGGCCGGGAGTATATCCTCGATGGAAATTTGATGATGAATTGACCTGATCGTCACGTCTTCGCACTTCGTCAGCAGTCTGCCTCGAAGAAGAACGAACGGACGTTTTCGGCAATACGAAATACGAGCCGAAAACGCTCCGATTGTGGCGCGTGAATCTTGAAGAAACGGCGCGAGATTTTTTTCGTTTTGGCGCGAGAATTTTTTACTTCTCGAACCAAAACGAAAACTTTCTCGCGCCACATTTTTTGGCAGGTTAATAGAGAAAAAAATGGTGCGTAGACGCTGCAATACAGATGACAGCCCCATGTCTTTCAAATCGGTTCGTACAGGACGCTCCGGCCACTCGTCGGACCTCCTATGGAGAACTCGCCCTATTGACCTCTTCGGTTCGCTTATGATGGGGGAGTGGTATTGGGGTGGGAAGCTTTTGGCAGGCTTTTATGCTTTTGTTCGTGCTATCTAAAGTAAAGCTGCGCTAAAAACTGGGATAGATTTGTTTATCTTCGTTTATTCTTTTGGGACGAAAATATATAAGACATTCGTTGGGCAATGCTGCTAAAATACTTTTTCAAAGGAGAAGCCTCCGGCTTCCGATCATTATTCTTCTCTCTTCTTTTTATTGCTATCCACGCATCGACTATCGAAGCACAGTCGCCTATGCCCGATGATGAACGGGTGGCATGGGAATACGCCCGGCGGCTATATCCGGAGAGAGAGACGCTCAGCCTTTCCAGAGCAGCCCTCCCTGCCGGCATTCCGGCTTCCGCCTTCAACATAGGCGATCGGGAAGGGTTTGTCCTCGTATCCTCCGGGACAAGTGCTCCTACACAGATACTCGGCTATAGCCGAGAAGGGCGGTTCGATTACGAGCCGGCACCTCCGGCTCTCAAAGCACTGCTTTCGATCCATTCGGATGCCTCCGATGATGGCACACGCGGAAGCAGCTACAACCCGACAGGGCCTTTGCTAAGCACGAAGTGGGGACAGAATGCCCCTTTCAACTTGCTTACGCCCCTCGTCAATGGAAGCCAGTCCCCCACCGGTTGCGGAGCTACATCGATGGCGCAGGTAGTGGCTCATTATCGTTACCCCGAGAAAGCTACAGGACAGATCGACTACACGACTTCCAACAGCCAGATAGCGATTTCAATGAGCCTCGACACCATTCCCTTGGATTGGGACAATATGATAGACACTTACGAAGAGGGAGCATACAGCACCCTCGAAGCCAAAGCCGTTGCCAATCTGATGCTGGCTTGCGGTGTGGGGATGCAGATGAATTACGGTGCCGGTGGCAGCAGTGCATACATCCACAAACTGGACTTCTGCCTCCGCCGCTACTTCGGCTATGAATCTTTTTCACGCAATCAGGTGGTGCATCAGGTTCCGCAGGACGAATGGCATGCTTATATCGCAGCGGATATGGAGCGAGGGCTTCCGATCATATATCTGGCCAATACCAACGGATACGGCGGACATATATTCGTGCTGGACGGAATAGATGCGGAAGGGCGTATCCATATCAACTGGGGATGGAAAGGCTATGCCGATGGCTACTATTCGCTCGGCTTCTTCAATCCGCAAAGCCAAAAGCGTGGCTACAACGACAATGCCATTATGATCACAAACATCCGTCCGGCAATAGAGGAGGAGATAGATGAGAATATCCTTTCGTGGAGTACCAAGCCTTTTCTCTACATGGGCGAGAATAAAAAGATGGAATACGCCGCAGCTCATCTTTATACGGCTACAGATCTCGCCCCTTATGAGGGGAAAAGCATCGAAGCCATCGAATTTTTCCCCGGCGAGCAGCAGTGCGCGTACCGCCTCTGCATCTGGGGCGATGCTTCGCGGCAGGAACTGCTGTTCGAGCAGGAGGTGACGGGATTCAAGGCCGGGGATCCTTTCCGCGTACAACTCTCTACGCCTTTCGTCATCCCATCGGGCAAAGATCTGTACATAGGCTACACGGCCGATGCCTCAAAAGGCTATCCCATGGGTATCGATGCCGGTCCGGCCATGCTTGGCAAGGGCGATTTGTACGTCATGAATCCATCGGAAGGTGCTCCTTTCGCCTCCATCAACAGAAGGGATACGAAGTTGGATATCAATTTCTACCTGCGCGCCTATCTGAAAGGGTCTAATGCCATCGGACCGATCGGCTCAGGGTATAGGGTTTATCCCAATCCTGCATCGGATCATATTACCGTAGAATATCCGCAGAGTCTGCCGGAGGGGCGGACGATATACCTGTTCGACAATGAAGGCCGAGTAGTGGCCAAAGCCCGGACATCCGCTACGACTGTGCGCATGGACCTGCATCACCTTCCGGCAGGGGTCTACTTCCTTCACGACGGCACCATGGCCGAAAAGATAGTCAAACGTTAGTACCACACATCCTCCAGGCATCAGAACAAAGATGAAAAGAAGGCTTCTATCGCTGCTACTACTGTACATACTCTCTTCCATCGGACTTTCCGCTCAGCGGTTTCCTATGGCACAAGGGCTTGAATTGCGTACCGACTCGCTTTCGACACTGTCCAAACGTCCTTGGCGCGCCATCGGCAAAACGATAGGTGTGAATCTGGCTGTATGGGGCTTCGATCACTACATCATGAACGAGGACTTTGCAGACATCAGCTGGCAGACGATCAAGAACAACTTCCAGACAGGCTTCGGCTGGGACAATGACAAGTTCGTCACCAACCTCTTCGCACATCCTTATCACGGATCCCTCTACTTCAACGCTGCCAGATCGAACGGTTTGAGTTTCAAGCACTCGGCTCCCTTTGCCTTCTTCGGCAGTCTGATGTGGGAGCTGCTCATGGAGACCGAACCGCCCAGCATCAACGACCTCTTTGCCACGACCATAGGCGGTGTAGCCTTGGGAGAGATGGGGCATAGACTGTCCGATCTGCTCATAGACAATCGAACCACAGGATGGGAACGTACGGGGCGTGAGGTAGCTGCAGCACTGATCAATCCGATGCGCTTTCTCAACCGCTTGACAGCCGGAGAGGTCACTTCCGTGGGAAGTAGGAGTGGCCGCGTGTTCCAATCTGTCCCTATAAATATCATCGTCGATGCAGGCTTTCGGTTTTTGGCGGACAAGCGGCATGCCCGAACCGGTGCCACGGCTCTGACCCTGAATCTGAGATTCGACTACGGCGATCCATTCCGAAGCGAAACTTTCTCTCCATACGATTTTTTCCAATTCAAAGCCGGATTGAGCTTCTCCGAATCGCAACCTCTGCTGAGCCAGATCAATCTGATCGGGATCCTGAGCGGACTCCAGCTGCTCGCACGCGAACGAACGGTTTTGGTGGGAGGTCTCTTTCAGCACTTCGACTACTACAATTCGGAAAAACGCATAAGCAAGAATTCGGAAGAGATACTCGTCACCCCTTACCGTATCTCGCAAGTGGCGGCTTTGGGTGGCGGCCTTATCTTCCAGCATCGTGGGAGACTGAGGCATAGGCCTCTGCATCTGTATGCCGAAACCTACCTGAATGCCGTACCGATGGGTGCCAGTCTCTCGGATCACTACAACGTGGACAATCGGGACTATAACCTCGGCACTGGATTCAGCGGCAAGGCATTTCTGGGAGCTACATACAACGATCTCTGGAGTTTGCTCATCGGTTTAGAGACCTACCACCTATATACATGGATCGGACACGAAGAACCTGAACAGGGAAAGAGCGACGTCAGCTCTTTTCTGGTGCAGGGCGACGAAAGCAAAGCGCGCCTGCTGGTGACGAGTTCGGAGTTTGCATTCCATCCGGGGCCTTGGCATGTAGCCATCGTGGGGCGTCGATTCATCCGCAAAACAGCCTACAAATTCTACCCAAACGTGTCATTCGATACCGGCGACATACAGCTGCGTGTCGGATTTCATTTCTAATCCCCAATCTTTAATAATGAATCCCTTCTTACAACCCTTCGATACGCCTTTCGGCAGTTACCCCTTCGACAAAATTTCGATAGCGGACTTCAAGGAAGCATTCGCGTATGCCTTAGCAGAAAAACGGGCAGAAGCAGATGCCATCATCAACAGTACCGAACCGCCGACTTTCGCCAATACGATCTTAGCACTGGAGCTGTGTGGCGAAAAGCTGGAGCTTGTCTGTGGAGCTTTCTTCAATCTCCTGCATGCCGACAGCAACGACGAACTGATGAATCTCTCCCAAGAGATAATGCCCGAACTGACCCGTCTCAGTACGGATATAGCCCTGAGCGAACCCTTGTTCGGGCGCATCCGGACTGTATGGGAGAGCGATGAGAAAGAAAAGCTATCGGAGGAAGAAAAACGCCTTCTGTACAATTGCTATCGGGGCTTTGTCGATAGTGGAGCACTCCTTCCTACTGAGAAAAAAGACCGGCTGCGTACCCTGTCCGAAGAGATGAGTATGGCGTCCTTGACCTTCGGACAGAATGTGCTCAAGGACGAGAAACGCTACAAACTCCACCTCAGCGATCCGGCAGCTGTGGCCGGGATGCCCGAGACGGCTCTTGCACTCGCTTCGGAGAAAGCCCGGCGAGAGGGCTATACGTACGGTTGGCTTTTCGACCTTTCTGCTCCGAGCTATTTTGCTTTTATGAAGCACTGTCCCGATGGGAACCTGCGCCGGCAGATGTATGAAGCGAAAATGTGTGTGGGCTTCGTAGACAATGAGTATAACAACGAGGCTCTGATCCGTAGAATGGTGAACGGCCGTCTCGAAGAGGCCCGACTCTTGGACTACGACACCTTTGCCCACTTTGCCCTTCATGACAGAATGGCCAAGACCCCCAAAGCAGTCCAAGAGCTGCTGGACAAACTACTGGATGCGTACAAACCCAAAGCGACACAAGAATTGGAGATGATCCGCCAATGGGCTGCCGACAAGATATCCGAGGCCGATAACTTCACGATACAACCTTGGGATTGGGCATACTTTTCGGAACAGTACAAACAGGCCCACTACGATCTGGACGATGAGATGATGCGCCCATACTTCGAATTAGGGCGCGTCACACGTGGTATCTTCGGCTTGGCCAACCGACTGTACGGGCTTCATTTCTCCGAACGGACGGATGTGCCGGTCTATCATCCGGATGTAAAGGTGTACGAAGTGTCGGATGAGGACGGCTCTTATATCGGTCTGCTCTACACGGATTTCTTCCCACGCGAAGGCAAGCAAAACGGAGCATGGATGAACAACCTCCGAGATCAGTCCGAGCATCAGCATCCGCACATTATCATCGTGATGAACTTCACCCCTCCTTCGGCGGACAAGCCTTCGCTCCTGACGGCAGGTGAGGTGGAGACTTTCCTGCACGAGTTCGGTCATGCCCTGCATGGCATGCTGTCCAAATGCCGCTTCAGCTCCTTGTCCGGCACCTCAGTAGCCCGTGACTTCGTGGAGCTTCCCAGCCAAATAATGGAAAACTGGCTGACGGAGAAGGAGTTCCTCGACACCTTTGCCCGCCATTATATAACGGACGAACCTATGCCTCGGGAATTGGTGGAGAAACTCCTCTCGGCACGAAATTATCTCGCAGCAAGCGGCGCATGCCGTCAGCTCAGCTTCGGCTATCTCGACATGGCATGGCACGGATTATCTGCTCCGGTGGATGACAAATTGGACATCAAGGCTTTTGAAGAGGCCGCTTGGTCGAAAGCTCTTATCCTGCCCCCGTCGCCCCCCAATGCCGTGATGAGCACGGCCTTCGGTCATATATTCTCAGGAGGCTATGCAGCCGGATACTATGGTTACAAATGGGCGGAAGTGCTGGATGCCGATGCTTTCGCAGCTTTCAAGGAAGTGGGCATTTTCGATCGCGAGGTAGCCGGTCGTTTTCGTCGTGAGATATTGGAGAGAGGCGATACGGCTGATGCCATGGAACTGTATGTAGCTTTCCGCGGACATGAGCCGGACATTGCTCCCTTGCTGAAGCGTACCGGCTTGGCTTAGCTCCCATTCACACAGTCTCAGTACCACGCAAAACGTAAGCCCGAAAGCGACGTATCACTTTCGGGCTTACTGTCTTTATCCTGTTTTGGGTACCTGCTTCTAAGATAGCAGGGGATATGATTTACTGGCGAATGCCGAGCTTCTTGGCGATGGCTGCAGGGATAGCCTTCTTGTGCACGATGATATTCATCGTCTTACCGGCTACGAAGTTGTAAGAAGCATACCAGATGCCCTTGTACTTACCGGTTTCGCCCCATGAGTTCTTCACCATGAAGAACTTACGTCCGTTCTGGTTCTTGGCGATACCATAGATAACCATACCGTGGTCATCGGTGAGGGTGTACTCATCGTAACCTTTCTGACGGAACTCCTGTGTGGGGTTGATTTCGGGACAATCGGCACTATTAACCGTGCGAACGATCTCTGCCTGCTTTTCGGCACGGCTCAATCCTACCCAACGATCCTGATCCGATCCTTTGGCTTCGATGCCTTCCACGTCGGCCAATACGCCGATACCATCACGCGTAAAGCCCACTTCGCTTACGTCCGAACCCCATGCGATGGAATAGCCGTTGTTGATGGCATACTCCATCGTCTCCATCAGCTCGTTGATGGGCATGTTATAAGAGAGAGAGCCGCGCCAGTTGTCTTCGATTTCGAGAGCAAACTGTGTGTAGAAAGGATGATGTGTGTAAGAAGTCAGCGACACATAGTCGTCGGCATTAAGGCCGAGATACTGAGCAAAGCTCTTCGGCGTGTAGGTCTTACCTTCATAAGTGAAAGTTTCAGGACATGTGCCGAGGTAGCTGTCGATGATCCCGTCATAGGCTTTTTTCCATGCAGGAGTGAGCTTGCCGTTAGGATTCGACACGATAGCCTTGAGGTAAGCCAATGCACCGTCAGCCAATTCACTGTGAGCATTCTTCTTCGTGCCATAGTTCAGACCCTCCATGACAGACTGCGGAACGACGCCGTAGTGCTTCACCACATAGAGGACATCGTAGAAGGAACCGCCCTGTCCGAAGTTCAGCTTACCGTGCAGGCGCACATACTTCTCGCCTTTGTCCTTGTATGATTGGGCTACGGAGTGCATTTCGGCCAAGTCCACTGCAGGTTTTCCCATACGGAGGATTTCGCTTTCGAGGAATCCTAATGCGGAGTATGACCAGCATGTACCTGAATTGGCCTGATCTTTCACCGGCGTAATGGGCACTTCTTTAATAGTAGTGAACCGATTCTCTACAACGTCAGCACTCTTCTGTTGAGCTTGTACGACGAAACCGCTGCAAACAACTGCCGCAGCGAGCAAAAGCGTTTTCTTCATTCTATGTTTTTGATTTTTAATGGTGAGTGATTTTCTCATATAGTCGCAAATATAAGAATATCTACCCATTCGATTCCTAAATGCCGACCGTCCGAATAAGAGGGAATACCCCATACTGCGATGCTTGGGGATAAAGAAAGAGGCTATGGCGAAGGAAAAAATTCCTTTCGCCACAGCCTCTCGTCATGAGGAGGAAGGAGATCTAAGATCAGTCTTTGATCGCTATGATCTCTATTTCCACCAATCCGTTCTTCGGCAGCGTCTTAACGGCAACAGCAGAACGAGCAGGGAAGTCGCCGGTAAATTGCTTCTCGTAAACGGCATTCATCGCTGCAAAATCGCTCATATCGGCCAAGAAACAAGTGGTCTTTACCACATTGGCGATCGTGAGGCCGGCTTCTTTGAGGATAGCGTGAATGTTCTTGAATACTTGTTCGGTCTGCTCCGTTACTCCGCCGGGAACAAAATTCCCCGTGGCGGGATCGAGACCTAATTGTCCAGAAGCATAGAGCATATTACCTACTAGAATAGCCTGACTGTATGGCCCGATTGCGGCCGGTGCATTCTTTGTGTTGATTACCTTTTTCATTGCGTACTGTTTTTTATTTGGATTATGAATTTGATGATTGCAGTCTTTGCTGTCGCACTACCTCGTAAATAACGATACCGGCCGCAACGGAGACGTTCAACGAGCCTATGGCCCCCATCTGCGGAATAGCCACTATGCCATCGGCCATCCTAAGCGTATCGGGCGATGGCCCGACATCCTCCGCACCCATGACTATACCCAAAGGCAGCTGCATGGGCACATCGGTATATAGATCTGCTGCCTTTTCCGAAGCAGCGACTATGCGTATACCGTATTCTTGCAGGCTACGGATGGCTCCGGGAATGGAAGTCACGCGACAAACCGGAATACGATGCAAAGCACCGGCAGAAGTCTTGATGGCATCTCCACCCACCGAAACGCTACCTCTTTCGGGAATAATGATGGCATCCACCCCTGCACACTCTGCTGTACGAGCAATAGCCCCGAAGTTTCGCACATCGGTGATACCATCGAGTAGCAAGAGGAAGGGTGTCTTACCCTCTTCATAGAGCATCGGTATGAGTTGATCCAAACGAGTATATTCGATGGCAGAAAGAATGGCTACTACACCTTGGTGATTCTTGGAGGTAAGCCTGTCCAACTTCTCTGTCGGCACATGCATCACCGGCACGCACCGCTCTGCGGCCTCTCGAATGATTGCATCGGTCTGCTCTGTCTTGAGTCCCCGACGAATAAAGATCTTGTCGATCTCTTTGCCTGCTTCGAAGGCCTCCGATATGGAGTGCAGGCCGAATATCATTTTGTCATTCTTCATCTTGCTAAAAGCTCTTTGGCTGCGGCCAGGGCCACATCCGTCAGGTTGTTCCCGCTCTGCATACGGGCTATCTCTCGTATCCGTTCCTCGGAAGTCAATTCACGAATGAAAGTGCGCGCCCGTTCGCCTGTTTCATCTTTATAGACGAAGTAGTGCCGCTCCCCGCGAGCTGCTATTTGGGGCAGATGCGTGATGGCGAGCACTTGCATACCTCGCCCCATGTGAGCCATAATCTCTCCCATGCGGTCAGCCACTTCACCCGATACGCCGGTATCTATCTCATCGAAAACGATGGCCGGCAAAGAACGCTTGTCCGCAATGAGAGCTTTCAGGCATAGCATCAGGCGAGCGATCTCTCCTCCTGAGGCAATCTCCGATACCGGCTCCGGCTCCATCTGCTTATTCGCCGAAAACAAAAAAACGACCTTGTCTGCTCCGTGAGGGGCATATTCTGTCGAGCGAATATCAACGACAAAACGAACATGAGGCATATTGAGTTTGCGCAAGGATTCGCACAAAGAGGTTTCCAAAGCAGAAGCCGCCCGAATACGTTCTTTGGTCAACATCGATGCCTTGGCCTCAATCTCCTTATAAAGGATTAGGACTTCTTGCTCAAGTCGGCTTATCTCTTCTTCATCGGTGCTGATCCTTGAGAGGCGTTCGGTCAGATCGTCTCGTATGGCAATAAGAGCATCGCTGCTATCGGCATTGTAACGATGCAGGAGCGAGTGAATTTCATCCAGCCTACCCGTCACAGCATTCAATCTTTCCGGTTCGTAGGAGACATCGTCCGAACGCCGCCCCAAATCCGATGCAATATCGGCCAACTCTATTCGAACATCGCGTACTCGCTGTCGGTAAGAAACCGAGTCGGGATAATAGCTCTCTATGGAGACCAAAGCATCCTCCACTTTGTTCAGCCCCGACAGTAGTCCTCTCTCATCGTCGGAGAGAAGGCTATAGGAACGCCCCAGCTCTCTTTTAATGTCCAAGGCATGCGTCAGCATGGACTGCTCTTCTTGCAAACGAGTTTCTTCTCCCGATTCGAGACCGGCCTTATCCAATTGCTCGAAACAAAACTGCCAATAGTCATACTCCGATGCTGTCGCGGTGGCTGCCTTACGAAGGTCTTCCAGCTTTTGTTTTTTTTCGGCATACACCCGATAGGCCTTCCTGTAGCCGGTATATAAATCGGGTTTTCCGCTATAAGCATCCAGTACGTTGAGCTGGAACAAGCTGTCACCGAGCAGGAGGTTTTTGTGCTGAGAATGGATGTCGATCAAGAAGTCGGCCAACTCACGAAGAGCCGTCAATGGAGCAGGCGTATCATTTACGAAAGCGCGACTTTTGCCTTTGGAGGATATTTCGCGGCGAATAGTACATTCGTCGGGATCGAAATCCAAGTCGTAGCGATCCAATACGGTTTTCATCTCCGGAACGAATCCGGTAAAACGCCCTTCTACTATGCAGCGATCTGTACCGGGTGCAATAGCCGAAGTATCGGCACGCCCCCCGACAAGCAGCCCCAAAGCACCTAAGAGAATACTTTTTCCTGCACCGGTTTCTCCTGTGATCACAGAAAAATGAGGGGCAAAATCAATATCAAGCCGGTCGATCAGAACGTAGTTGGCAATATGCAAAGAGGCTAACATCCCAAAAAAGAGGATTATTTTTTGAGCGGATTCAGCTTGTTTCCCTCAGTCGGGAATACCTTGTTCAGTATTTTATATGCATCCTGCTTTTCCGAAGCATTGGCTTTCGACAGTATATTCACGATCTCATCCAGCTTCACAGCCGCAAAGATGGAAAGTAGCGGCGACATGGGGCGTACCTTGTAAACAGCTTCCAGCTGAGGCAACAGCTCTAATACTGTAGTGCGTCCACGATTAGGATTGCTGACCATTTCGTCCAATGCCCGTCGGTGATAATCATACCAAAACCTGCGCAAAGTCTCCAATTCGGCATCATTCATAGCCTCGGCAAGGGCATAGCGATTCTTGGTACTCTCGAAAGCTTTCCAGCCGCTCCAATCTTGTTTGGTCTGTGCTCTGGCTACGATCTGACGCATCATAGAACGGGCCGAATTGCCTCCCAAAGGACTGAAGCTGTCAAAATCCATCGCCAATATGAAGTAGGCATAGAATACGACGGAGGCTACCAGATTACTTTGCAGATCCGTCTCATTATATTCGATGGGATCGAACTGGTTGTATTCGAAGTTCAGTTCCTGATCCCGCCAGATGAGCTGAGGAGAAAAATAGGAGGAGTTGTAAACAGGACGGCGGGAAGTCACGAAGAGTTCGGCCTTGTATTGACTTTCGTCTTTCACCTCGGTAAGGTTGATGGAAAAGGTGCAGTCGATACGCTCTGCAAAACTGAATGTGGCCGTTGTCCATCGGGTCAGGTTGAGGAGATCTATGAGCTGACGCTCCAGCGTCTTGAACATCTCCGCATTGGCATTACTGCCAAGACGTTCACTATTGATGGTTACCTTGGCATTCAGCTCCTGACTTACAGCAGAGGCCGTACAGAAAAACAGGCAGATCCACAGCCCCCACCACAATCTCATTCTCATCCCAATTCGATTATATAGTCCACAATATCTTTGGCCACCTCGGCCTTGCTCTTGAGCGGATAGTCTGATGGCCGGCCTTCGCTGTCGAATATGATGATCTTATTCGTACCCACTCCAAATCCGGCTCCTTCATCGGAAAGCGAGTTCAGTACTATTGCATCCAAGTGCTTCGCTTTCATCTTGCGCATAGCCTCTTGTTCCCCACTGTCCGTCTCCAGAGCAAAACCCACCAACCGCTGTCCTGCACGTTTGAGTGCTCCGAGCGTAGCCGCTATATCCGGATTTGCGGTCAGGCGGAGGTCGAAGTCGCCCTTGGTCTCTCGTTTCATCTTTTTCTCTGCCTGCTCTGCCGGACGATAGTCAGCTACAGCTGCGGACAAGACGGTTATGTCGGCCTTTTCAAAAGGTTTCCGACAGGCTTCGAGCATCTCCACGGCACTCTCCACATCGATACGGTCTATCCCTTCCATGGCTGTCTGCATCGCAGTAGGGCCGGCGACAAGCGTAACCGAAGCCCCCAATTCGGCCAAACGTTCGGCTATGCAGAAGCCCATCTTTCCGGAAGAGTAGTTGCCGATAAAACGTACGGGATCGAGTTTCTCGTATGTAGGGCCGGCTGTAACCAATGCGTTCTTTCCAAGGAGCGGTTTGCGATCGCTCCCATCGAAGAAAGCTTCCAGTATCTCCACAATGCGCTCCGGCTCTTCCATCCGCCCCTTTCCTACAAGATGGCTGGCCAATTCGCCCTCGCCCGGCTCGATGATATGATTGCCATAAGAGCGCAGTATCTCGATATTGCGTTGCGTACTCGGATGTCGGAACATATCCAAATCCATAGCCGGAGCCACGAACACGGGAGCCTTGGCGGAAAGGTAAGTGGTTACCAACATATTGTCGGCGATCCCATGTGCCATCTTGCCTATCGTAGAGGCTGTGGCCGGAGCGATGAGCATAGCATCCGCCCAGAGACCGAGATCCACATGGCTGTTCCATGTGCCATCCCGTCCGGAGAAAAATTCGCTGATGACAGGCTTGGATGTCAGAGCCGAGAGAGTGATGGGAGTAATGAACTCCTTGCCGGCAGGAGTAATGACTATTTGCACTTCAGCCCCCTTCTTGATCAGCAGGCGGGTCAGAACGGCAGCCTTGTAGGCTGCGATACTCCCCGTGATACCGAGGACGATGTGCTTGCCGGCCAAAGATGATTTCATCTGTACGAGGTTCTCTTATGCTTGTTTATTTGGTCTCGGGATTGTTCAGAGACATACGCAAGCGGGTAAATTCCTGCTTCGTATTCAGCGTAAAATCCGCATCCATGATCCAGCCGTAGTAGCCAGAATCCGTACGCAATACATCCAGAGCTTTACGGCCACGATACTTACCGAAATTAATGATGACGTTGTCATTATCGTCATAAACCAATCGGCCGGCAAAGTCTACGTTGCGAGACTGGCGGGAGAAGTCGGCCAAGAAAGCCATATCGTTCTCCAATGTTCCCTCGTAACGATCCAACTGAGCCTTGAATACATCGTAGGTAGCGCGTGTATCGGCTTCGGCCGAATGTGCATTTTCCAAAGTCCTGTTGCAATAGAAACGAGTGGCCGCCTCCAATGTGCGAGGTTCCATCTTATGAAAAATCGTCTGAACGTCTATGAGCTTTCTCCGGCGAAGGTCAATGTCCACTCCGGCACGGAGAAACTCCTCCACCAGCATCGGCACATCGAATCGCGTCGAATTGAAGCCGGCCAAGTCACAGCCTTCTATCCATTGCGCCAGACTTTTGGCCACCGAACGGAATGGAGGGCAGTCCTTCACATCCTCATCCGTGATGCCGTGAATAGCTGTCGATTCGGGAGGGATAGGACGTTCGGGATTGATACGCCTTGTTTTGCTCTCTTCACTCCCATCAGGCATAACTTTCAGAATAGAAATTTCGACGATTCTGTCACGTACCAAGTCCACGCCCGTTGTTTCGAGGTCGAAGAAGACCAGTGGATTTTTCAGATTCAATTTCATTCGATTGTGTTGTTATTCGCCGATCAACTTCATCGGCAAAAGCAAATTGCAGAGGCTGATACCCGGTGCATTCTCTGCCGGCAGGATGAGACCGGCACGGGTCTGATCTGCCAGAGTCATGATCACCTCTTCCGATGACATTCCTTGCAGAATGGTCTGAAAGACATCCGACTTGAATCCGATACGCATATTGATATCGGCCGGACATTCTGCCGGCACATGTTCTTCGGCTGCCACAGAGAAGTCTATATCATTGGCCGACAAGCGGATGCCGGCAGGTGTAAACTCCATCCGCAGCATACTCGTAGCCGGATTGGAGAAGATGGATACGCGCTTGGCTCCCGACAGCAGCTGGAGACGATCCACTTTCACGGAGAAAGGATTGCTCGTGGGTATTACACTATTATAATTCGGATAACGACCTTCCAGCAGGCGTGCCCTGAGCGTATAATTGCCAAGCTCTATATGGAGATAGTTGCTATCGTAAGTGAGCGTCACATCGCCCTCCAGTCGGGGCAGGACATTGCGCAGCAGAAGACAGGCCTTCCTCGGCAGACAGAAAGCACTGCGCTGACGGCTTTGTACATTGGCATCCTCCTGCTTCACCAAGATCTGTCCGTCCGAGCCTACGAAAACGAGTTTGTCTTCGAAGAAATCCAGATAGACTCCTGTCATGATCGGCCGGCGTTCGTCCTGACTGGTAGCAAAAAGGGTAGCCGAAAGGCCGCTGAGCAAGGCTTCGGCCTTCACGATAGAAACGATGGCTTCAGGAGACAAAGAAGCTGCCACCGGATAGGTCGAAGCATCCTGTACCACAAAACTGTAATGCCCGTTGCTGTATGCGATCTCAGCCGCTTTGCTTTCCATATTTATCTCAAAAGAGATAGGCTGATCGGGCAGTTCTTTCAACGGTTCAAGTAAGATTCGTTCGGGAACGGCGAAAGAACCGTTTTCGCCCCCTACGTTGTTCACGGTAAGTTCCGTACTCATCCGATTAGCCATATCGGCCGCGGTAAGACGTAATTGATCCCCCTCCAGCTCGAAAAGGACAGACTCCAAAATTGGAAGTGTACTGCGTGAAGCTATGACGCGGGCAATTAATTGCAAGTGTTGCAACAACACGTTGCTGGCTACTTCAAACTTCATTGTGTATATATTTATTGGTTTCTTACAAAAGTAGGGCTTTTCGTATAACCGACAAGCTACCCTCGGAAGGCTGTCAGGGCAATCGCATTTGAACTGTTAACGCACTTATAAACCTAACGATTGCTAAAACAAGTACGCATTAATGTACTAAAGTCCCAAATTATAGAAGAAAGAGGCCAAGGATACAGTATAAACTTTCAAATGCGATAGCCCTGGAAGGCTGTAGCAAGACAGACCAAAACAGGATATGATTCCATCCCGAGCGTCCGGCCTAAGAATCCCCTGAGAGGGCTGTTTTCCCGAAGACATTCACCCTTTAGGGGCAGATACAAAGGTGAAGGGAAGGAAGAAACGGTTAGAGAAGGAGTGTTTCGCTGTCGGTGATCACACCCTCCATCGGACGATCCCATGGATCGGTAGGCAAGTCAGCCAATAGACGATACGAGAAAGTGACACCGATAAGCCGAGCTTGTGTAGCGGGCAGGAAGCGGTCGTAATAGCCTTTACCTCGCCCCATGCGACTGCCTTTGCGATCGAAAGCGACACCGGGCACCAGCAGCAGATCCAACGAAGAGGGAGGAACGGCTGTAGCAGCATCGGCCGTAGGCTCGGCGATACCATAAGCCCCCGCAGCATCAAGATCAGCCTCGCCGGTATAGGCATAGAAAGCGATGTCGTCCCCCTCCACTCTGGGGATAAAAAGCTGTTTGGTATGGGCGTACTCCTGTAGCAAGCCGGCCAAATCCGGCTCGTCCGGCAAAGCATGATAGAGCCCTATACGTTTGGCATCGGCAAAAACGTCGAGTCGGCAGATCCGCTCCACGATTGCCTGTGACCAAGCCTCACGGTTTTCCGCCGTGAGCAACTCTCGATTACGTAGCCGGATCTGCGCTCTTAATACCTTTTTAGTCATGCTTCAACGGAAAGGTTTTGCCCTCTTTGATGAGGGAAACTGCTTGGTATATAAACGGATCGTCACGCAGTATCAGTTGATAATATCCCTGTAGATCGAAGAAGTTCATCGCGATGTAAGCATTGATGTGCCGTTTCATGCGATTGCGGGCTTCGTTGATCAAAGAGGTACGCATCGGGACACCGTATCGCTGGGCGAAAGAAGCAAAGTCGAAGATCAGATAAGTACGATCCAAATAAGCTCCCAACTCCTCGATAGTCTTAAAACGACTTAGAAAAGCCCTGTTGGCATCGCTGTATAAGAAGGCATAGCGAGGGATCAAATCCGAATCCTCCACCTTCATCATATAGGAGTTAAGTCCTGCCGTATCGAGCGGAATGAAAATATCCGGTACGATACCGCCACCGCCATAGACCTCACGGCCTCCGGCAGTCTTGAATTTCTTGCCTCCCAGCAAGGGTATGCTATCAGCCGAGTAAAGCTCCCCGTGATTGAAACGATTCCTCAGATCCTGATAGTAGTTTTCATCTACGCCTGAAGAATAAGGCTTCTGGATAGAACGTCCCGATGGCGTATAATAACGAGCCACGGTCAGGCGGATGGCAGAGCCATCGGCCAAATCGAACGGAAGCTGTACCAACCCTTTGCCAAAGGTCCGGCGGCCGATGATTTGAGCACGGTCATGATCCTGCATGGCTCCGGTAAACACTTCGCTGCTACTGGCCGAGAACTCATCCACCAGCACCACCAGCGGGATCTGTTGTAAGATACCCTTGCCATCGGATGCGATCTCTTCACGCGGATAAGCTTTGCCCTCGATCTGAAGGATAGGAAGATTCTTGCCCAAAAACTCATTGGCCATTGCAATAGCCGGCTCCAACAGGCCGCCCCTGTTTTCCCGCAGGTCGATGATGAGGCTCGCTGCCCCTTTCTTGCGCAGACGGCCAAAGGCTTCTATAAACTCCGCATGCGTGGTACCCGTCCACGAATCGATCCGCACATAGGCGATCGAAGACTCTATCAGATAATAGGCATTGAGTGAAGGTAGAGGCACATCATCACGCACCACCCGGTGCACGGATTCTTTCCCATTTCGACGCACCAGAATATTTAGCACCGAACCCTTTTCCCCTCGCAGTACTGCTTCGACATTGTTCATATCGACGCCCTTACCATAGAGCTTTTGCGATCCGGACTGAAGCAAACGGTCGCCGGCTCGGATGCCTGCACGATCGGACGGACCTCCAGGTACGACCTGTGTAACCACGATGGTATCCAGCAGTGTATTGAAGGAAATACCGATACCGCAGAATCCGCCACTGAGTGTGGCTGCTTCTTCGGCATTGTCCGTTTTCGTAAGGAATACGGAGTGGGGATCGAGCTGCTCCAGGAGATAAGGAATCATATTGCGCTGCAGCTTCTGCACATCTACCGAATCGACATAGTGCTTGTCGATCAGATTCAGCACCTCATTCAAATCTCGCGGGTTCTTGTGTGTGAAATAGAAATGAGCAGCAAGAGCTCCTACGGCACTGAAGATGGCAGCGACAAGAATATGAGAGAATGCGCCGCCAAGACCGGATGAATTTTTCATAATAAACCTATTCCTGAATATCGGAAATGTCTATAAAGTCGACGACAATGCCGGCTCGCTCCAGCAAGCGACAGCCGTCCTCCAGACGATATTTCTCGGAATAAACCACCCGTTTTATTTTGCTCTGGATGATGAGCTTGGCACACTCGATACAGGGAGCCGCTGTGATATAGATAGTGGCACCGGAGCTGTTGTTCGTGCTGCCGGCCACTTTGGTGATAGCATTGGCTTCGGCATGCAGTACATAGGGCTTGGTCACGTTGTTCTCGTCTTCGCAGATATTCTCGAATCCGGCCGGTGTACCATTGTACCCATCCGATATGATCATCTGCTCTTTGACGATAAGAGCTCCTACTTTGCGCCGTTCGCAGTAGGAATTTTCCGCCCAAATGCGCGCCATGCGCAGGTAGCGCTTGTCCAGTTCCAACTGCTTGTCTTTGACTTCATTTGTCGTCATCGCCATTGTCTATCTATCGAGAAAACGGATTGGCTTAATAACCGACAGCAAAAGTAAGGCAAATAGTTGAAAGTCAGTGCTGTTTCCTAAGAGTTCGATTTGCGACGACAATAGCGTTCGCACTGCCTGCAAATATCGTATCCGAGCATAGCCCCGATGATGAAATCTTCCTCCGGAGTCAGGCTGTTCAGAGAGCGTCCGCTCACGAAAAGCCGGATGGCTTCCATACATTCCTTGCAGCCGAAAAAGAGGTTGGTACGCTCCGTATTCGGAGTAGGCTGAGCGAAATAGGGGATCCGCCGGCTTCGCAGCCGTTCTTCCGCATAGGGAATATCGTCGTTAGCCAGTGTAGCGAGTACCATGCTTCGCACACCCTTTTCAAACTCGTATATATGATGCATGAATACGCGCAGATCGCTACTAAGTGTTTGCGTGTCCATCGTTGGGAGCTGAATAAATAACGGGAGATTACAGGGGAGGAGAGAGGAGAAGAGA
Source organism: Porphyromonas sp. COT-052 OH4946 (assembly GCF_000765965.1). Classification (NCBI taxonomy): domain Bacteria; kingdom Pseudomonadati; phylum Bacteroidota; class Bacteroidia; order Bacteroidales; family Porphyromonadaceae; genus Porphyromonas; species Porphyromonas sp. COT-052 OH4946. Next base: position 200,434 of record NZ_JQZY01000002.1, on the reverse strand, counting down.
GTATGGAAAGAGAGCCGAAGGCCGGGAAGAGAAGTGAGCGTTGAAGACAAATACGCTTTTATTTCGAGCTAAGCTGCTTCCCTCCGATCCGATCTCCGGCTCTTAGAACATTAATTACAATCCCATAGCAGCGATCCAACGCTCCATACGAGCTTCGGTCTGGTCGGGCTCGTTAGCGTCGTCTACGCACAAACCGATGAGCTGGCCGTTTTCTTCGGCAGTCGTCTCGTCGTAGCTATAGCCTTCAGCTGGATAAGCACCGATGAAAGTACAGCCCGTATTAGCCAGTTCGGCCTTGATCGTGCCGAGAGCTGCACAGAAAGTATCGCTATAAGAAGAAGCATCGCCACAGCCGAAGAGACCTACCTTCTTGCCGCTCAGGTTTTCACCTTTCAGCTTCGGCAGGAATGATTCCCAGTCGTCCTGCAGGTCGCCCAAACCCCATGTGGAGCAACCGAGGAGGAGTACATCGTATTTCGCTGCAGCGGCAGCATCGGCATTTGCCACGTCCATTACATTAGCGGAGTCAACGCCTAATGCAGAAGCAATTTTTTGAGCCAGATCGCTCGTCGTTCCGGTAGAAGAACCGTAGAAGATTCCGATTGATTTCATGTTTTTGAATAGTTTATATTGGTTTGACCTACGCAAAAGTAGAGGAGATCAACGACTTGTAATATCACCACAAATAGCTAAAAAGAATAGGCCCATACCTATATATAGGGGGATTCCGGTCGAAAAAAAGCAGCCCGACTAAGGCCGTGCGGAGGCGAAAGCATAGAGACGGCATACCTGCTCGGCCGTGCGACGGAGGTTGTCCCGTGCATAAGCCGGATTCATTGCCTCTCTAAGGCTGACAGGAGAAGGAGTAATGGAAAAAAGGCCGAGGAAACCGGCGCGATTAAGAGCCACAGCATCCTCGATACTGCCGGCCAGCAATACCACGGGGATCTCCTGCCTCATGGCCTCAGCCAACACACCGGCCGGCACTTTGCCCATCAGGGTCTGCCGGTCGGCTTTGCCCTCACCGGTCAGGATCAAATCGGCATGCCGTATCTTTTCGGAGAAATGCAGGGCATCCAATAGCAGCTCGATGCCCGGCCTTAGTACTGCACCGAGGAAAGCCAACAGCCCTCCGCCCATACCGCCTGCGGCTCCTGCTCCCGCGACATGGACTATATCCTGCCCCGTATGTCGGTGTATAACGGCAGCCAAATGCTGCATCGAAGCATCTAATCGGGCTACCATATCCTCATCCGCCCCCTTCTGAGGAGCAAAGGCAAAGGCAGCACCTTCGGGACCGCAGAAAGGATTGCGCACATCGCAGGCCACCGTAAAATGCGAATCGGCTAAAGCCGGATGCGCCAATGAGCCATCGATACGATAGACCTCCGACAGCAAACCGCCACACAGGGCCGTATCCTCTCCTATATCTTTCCCTTCCCGATCGTAGAAGCGAAAGCCCAATGCCTGTAACATCCCCAGTCCGGCATCGTTGGTGGCACTACCACCGATCCCGATGATAAACTTACGGCAACCTCGATCCAGAGCATCTCTGATCAGCTCTCCCGTGCCGAACGTGGTGGTCAGCATCGGATTGCGCCGGTCTTCCGGCACGAGAGGCAGTCCGCTGATGCTTGCCATTTCGATGAAAGCCGTCTGTCCGTCAGCGGATATGCCATAAGACGTTTCCAGCATTTCCATTAGCGGAGAGTGTGCACGGAGGGTTATACGCCGCCCGTCCGTGGCAGCTATCAGCACATCCTGCATCCCCTCTCCCCCATCGGCCACGGGCAGTACCACTACTTCCGCAGCGGGACAAGCTGCTCGTACACCTTCGGCTGCTGCTTCTCCTGCCTCGGCAGAGCAGAGGCAACCCTTGAAGGAGTCTATGGCTATCACGATCTTCTTCATGCCGCTACCTCCTTATTGGCAGCATACGGCCGACTGTCCGCAAGGATGCAAGCATGAGAGGAAAAGCCAAATCAACAAAAGAGCCAGTATGATCCCATAAGGCATCCAAAGACTCTTGGAGAAGAGGCAACGCCAATAGTTCATCTTGATCTTACGAACATCCATATCGTAGATTTCCTTGTGCGGACGGTCTTCCTCCATTTTTGCTACGCTTCGTTTGTATAGCTCGCGATACTTCCTTTCCAGTTGCAAATAGTAAGCATCCACCAAGGCACATGCCACGCTTATCAGGGCCAATACGATCATCAACTCACAGCGGAAGTTCGCCGCATACAAGGCTCCGAGAATGGTGGCCATAGCCATACAAAAACCTTTGATCTGAAACGAATTGCCCGCCATACGGGTAATGACGCCCTGCACATGATCCAAGTGCTGACGCTTGCATTCTTCCTTATTCATCTGTATTTACCTCCTGTTTTGTTATTCTTAATATCTTCTCTTTGAACTCTCTGACTACTGCCACCCAATTTTCATCACGATGGGCTGATGCCGTAATACTATCATAAGCTTTAATGGTTTTTCCCTCTTTTCCAAGATTGATTATTTGAGCTTTCTGAGCAAAATATTTCTCCCGAAGGAACTCATCGTCTTCGAATGTACAAGGCTTGATCAATATCGGCACTATGGTCTTGTTATACTCCCGAAATACAGGCAACTCATGATCCAGGATGTAATCCGTGGCCAGATAGCGTTGGCTGATCAAAGCGATTATACAGTCGGCTTCGACAATACGCTTTCTTATTTCAGGGTGAATAGGTGTTTCAAACTTAGTCAACTTATCATAGTAGATCTCGATCTGACCATTCTTCTCCAAGGGTTTGAAAAATTGCAGACAGGTCTCCAGTTCAGTCTGATCCTCTTTGGAATAGGAAATAAAGATCTGTTTCGCCGTAGCCAGATTTTTATTGACGGAAAGATGTTTGTAGGGACGGGTAGATACTTCCCGCACCCGCTCTTTATCGATAACGCCGTTCTTCAACGGATAGGCTGCAATCTTTGCCGTGGTCTTGTCCTCATCGTCCAGCGTGCCCAAATGGATATAATGAGACTCCGTCAAATCTTTATCCGCTTGGGCACAGGAGAGGTAGAGGTCCTGAATGGGTCTCTTCTTTCTGTTTGTTTCACGAATAGTGCTTCTCGTTTGCTCCGCACCCTTATCTCCTATTTGCTCCCTCGGAGGGATATTGTTCCAATACATATCCAATATATCACTGAGGATAGCAACTTCTTTCCGCTGCATATCCTTAGCGGATGTCTTTCTCTGCTCTTTGATGAATACGGATATGGCCAAGTCGGTAAAGTCGAGCTTGATCCAGATCAGATAATCCTCGGCATTCGCCTTGGGCAAACCCTCTTTCTTTTCTTCTTGTTCAATCTGTCGCCTATCCATCTCACGGCCTGCTGTGAAGATGACCTGATCTCGCCAATACCGCTTTAGAGCACCTTCTTCCCGGCCATAGTAGGCTATAATCTGGTTGATCAGGCCAAAGGGGATAAAGCGTTCGAATTTGAGGACAAAATTCGGCCCCTCGAATCCCAAAGTAAGCCACTGATAGGCTTCGTCATCGGAATGCAATGGGAGGTATCCCGGTATCACATAGCAGTTCTTATCTTCATATACGATCAGCTCTTCCAATAATAGCTGCAAAGTCATATTGTTCTCTCCAATGCCCGTTTGACCGTCAGGGCAAAGCTTGTCCAGTTTTTTTCTGAAAGTGTCTTTCCGAATCTTTCCTTTGTCGACGCTCTTCTTCTTAAGGATTTCCCGATGGATCATTTGAACAAAAGCTGCAGGATTCAGCCAAACATAGCTGTTCAGCTTCTCATTCTCGCGATAGTAAAGCACCTCCCCTCGCAGACTGAGTTGGTTCAATTCGGTCTGTAGATACTCTATGGTGTAAAGATCATTTTCATCTCTTCCCTTATTCAATTGAGCCGCAAGAGCTTCGAGAGAGATCGGGATGTGTTTATTATCACCGGCGATTGTGGGAAGAGCTTCGTACAATCCTCTATCTTTTTCTGTGATCTGATTTGATTTACTCCTGCTTGCGACAACTTCTCGCACCCGCTCATTCAGATAGTTGAGCGCATGTACGGCACTATTCGCCTTGGGCTCTAAGGATACATAGATTTCTTCCAATACTCCATTCCCGGCTGCACAGCCTAAGGTTTGCTGCTTAGTGCCCGTTTCATCGGCATGAGTCTGAATAATAATTGTATCGTCCGTGGTCTGTGGTGTGTCCTTGCCGTCAGGATTTCCTCCAACGGACATACAACGATTGGAGGCATAGGCTATCTGTCCTAACCAATAGGGGCGATTGAAATTGCGGGTTTGGAATCCGTTACGATCTTTACCCACAGAATTACGATCCGTATCAGCGTGCCAAAAGAGAAGGTGTAACGATTGGGTGGTAAAAAAGGCTTGGTAAATCCCATGATAATAGTCTTGCCCCCCAAAGTCGTAAAAGATGGCATTAGGCTCCGCAGTCCGATGCACAGACAATACATGCGTACTACCCTTAAATCGGTAATCAGGGTCATATTTTTTGAGGAATGTACTTTTACCGGAAGAGTGGTTCCCCAACAGCATTACCTTGCAAAATGGGTGATATTCAACTGAAATCTTTTTCTGTTTTTCTTTTTCAAGAAGAGCTTTAATCTCCGGTAAATGATTCTTATAAGGAGAGAGTAGCAGGTCTAAAGAGGCAACAAATGGATTGTCATGGATTCTCAGTTTTTCTAAAGTTTGCTCCAGAATCGGAGCCAATAGCTTAATATCATCAACTGATTGAATATCATTGCCCGAAACATCAAGATCTTGCAATTGCGTCAGGTCTTTTAATCCCTCAAGCTTACTGATTTGGTTACCCGATAGATAAAGCCTTGTTAAGGAGGTGAGAGAAGCCAGACTCTCAAGCTTAGCGATTTGGTTATCCGATAGATCAAGCTCTGTTAAGGAGGTGAGAGCATTCAGACCCTCAAGCTTACGGATTTGGTTATCCGATAGATCAAGCACTGTTAAGGACGTGAGAGCATTCAGACCCTCAAGCGTAGCGATTTGGTTATCCGATAGATAAAGCCTTGTTAAGGACGTGAGAGCATTCAGACCCTCAAGCGTAGCGATTTGGTTATCCAATAGATCAAGCCATGTTAAGGACGTGAGATGATCCAGACCCTCAAGCTTGCTGATTTGGTTACCCGATAGATCAAGCCCTGTTAAGGACGTGAGATGATCCAGACCCTCAAGCTTGCTGATTTGGTTACCCGATAGATTCAGCCCTGTTAAGGACGTGAGACGATCCAAGCCTTCCAGCTTATTGATTTGGTTGCGCCATAGAATAAGCTTTGTTAAGGACGTGAGACGTTCTAGTCCCTCCAGCTTACGGAGTTGATTGCCTCTTAGGTCAAGTATTTTTAGAGCGGGGAAATCGATAAGCCAAGTCATGCTTTCTATCTGACATTCTTGTAAGCAAAGCTCAACGACTGCACCGGAGGAATCTTGCTTGAAATATCTATCTATCCCCGGATCTATCTCTTCTTGTGAGGAGAGATCAGGAATTTCAATGTTATAGGCCTTCTCTAAGTCTAAAATGGCTTGGGGTTTCTTGGCTTTCATATCGTCAGATGTGTATAAAAGAGTAACTCCCTCAAAGGTATAATAATCTAAACAGAAAGGAAAAAGGTCGATAGCGGTACTTGGTTCTTTTATACTTGCCTATACATTTTACTCAATGATGTGAGTATTTTTACTCAGTGGAAATACAATAAAGACATCGGCTTGGTATAGAACCTTTGGAAGACAATATAGGCAATGTGATTATCCCGTAAAGGATGAGATTGTTCTCCAAAAATTTTCGATTCATCGGATGTGGGCTTTTTTGCTACATTTGCAAGCCGAGGAAAGCTCCATGCAAAAGATAAACAGCTGTATATCAGAGCTATTCTACCGGCAGAACAGCATAACGAAACGGCTCAATGATCAGCAACATCTACTCCGACTTCGCTCATACGACCAAGGCATCCGGACAGACCGCTCCGGCGCATTCATCTATATGCTACCCACTTATCCAAAGGAAGAGACACAGGGCGTATGAAGCATAGGCGATAAAACTTTTCGCAAGACCTGCAAACAGATAAGGCACGCACTCGATTCGTGGTGGAATCGGGTGCGTGCCTCTTTTATATAAGCTCGGGAATGGGCCTTTTGAGCCGTCCGAACTATATATAAATCAGATACGATCTGTATACAAATGGAAAACGATTTGTATATAAAACGAAAACGATCTGTATATAAATCGTTTTTGATCTATATACAGATCGCTTTGCAAAGAGTTTGAAAGCATTGTCCGAACTGAAAAAGTTCGCTTTTCCTGCTTTTTTACTTCCGAGTCTCCTTCCTTTCAGGTGCTTATTTGGAATGATTCCAAACTCGTCTTCGTTGTTGAAAACTTTTTCGGTCTGTATTTTAGGCCTTTTTGCCTGAAATCATTCTCTATCGTACCGTCGCCCATAGATGCTTCATGGCGCGCTCTTCCTGACGGATACGAACGAAGAGGATAGCGAGATAGACGGGCATTCCGACACAGAAGGTAATCCAAGCATTGCAAAGGAGGGTGATACCGATAAGCTCCGGAATGACGTTGAGGAAATAGTTGGGATGGCGTACCGTCTTGAACAGGAAGCTCGTTTCGATACGATGATCGGGTACGATATAGAGCTTCAGCGTCCACACATCCCTCAGCTTATAGATGACGAAGAAGAGCATGGCATAGGCAAAAACCAAGATCGCTACGCCCCAGCCGGATAGCGTATTGAACTCGACTCCCGTGGCATAAGCTTCGTACAGGGAAGTGAAGTAGTAGGCTATGTGAGCCAGGGTGAGGAAAAGCGAATTGAGCTTGCCATACTGTACTGCGCCCTTGCGTAGCAGTCGCTTCTCGTTGAAGATGGAATAAGAAAGGGAGAGCAGTCGCAAGCAAAAGAAAAGGATGAATGTGGTGATGATGGTTTGCATACTTTTTTAAGGGTTGGTTTTATTGTCCGATCTCGTTCATATTGAACTCGGCCCATCGGCTTCCGTGTCGCCAATCGCGTTGGGATGGTTTCGGTCCCATCTGTCGCTTTTGTCTGCCATCCAGAATTCCTGACACAGCAGGATGCCGTTTACGCCTTGTACGATAGTAACCCTTTCGTCATCGATAATGTTCGTTACACTCATAGATTATATGTTTTTGGTTATTGATTCCGGTGTGATCCGATTGCGGTTATCGGGGTTTGGTACATTTGAATACCAACAGGGAGCGAGCATCCCGAATCTCCACATTGTCAGCATATAAGGAACGGAGCTTTTCGATAGCCTCCTCCCTCGTATAATGGGGCGGACGGAACAAGCCTTTTTTGTTCAAAAACTTGCGGACAAACCAGTCGGCGGGCTTGCGTTCCCCCTTGACATAGAAGCATCCGCAGAAGAGGCCGCCTCTTAGCACGCGGAAAGTCTCTGCAAAGGCACGGTCCTTGTCGGGGAAGGCGTGAAAGCCATTCATCGAGAGCACGAGGTCGAAAGCAGCATCGGGGAAAGGCAGGCTGCCGACATCGCCTTGCCGGAGCGATACGTTGGTTATTTGCTCTGCACTGAAGCGCATCGCTGCTATGTCGAGCATTTCCTGCGAATAGTCCAGCCCGACAATCTCGGCTTGGGGCATCCGCCTGTATTTGTCATAGGTGAAAATGGCTGTTCCTACGGGGACGTCGAGTATTCTGCCCTCGAAGTTGCCGGGAATCATGTCCAGCACCGAGCCTGCGATGATATTGTCGTCCGTTTTCCAGAGACAGTGCATATAGAGCCAAGACCACCATTTCCGTCCGGTGAGGACATCGTCGTAATGGTTAGTCAGTCGGTTGTAGGCGTTTTTCTGCTTCATATCCATTCTTGATTTTGTTCGACATTCTGTCCCTTATGCTATCACTTGGGCATACCGAAAGCCGGTATCCATGCATCGAGCCGATTAAGCCAAAGGATTGTATAGGAAGAAAAATCCATCCCGAGATTTCGATTGTTAAAAACTGCTCTATGCTTGATACACAAAGGTATAGGGTTTGTCCACAGCATACAATCGCTAAAAATGGTGATTTTCGCAGCTCACTTTCACCCATTTTCTTCCCGTTTCTCCCGATCGGTACCGACTCCTTGTAAAAACGACGGCAAACGACCTAATCCTGATGTGTCCTAAAAAACTGAACCCAAGAGCAAAAAAGACAGCAGGGGAAGGACGTCCGGTGCGTTCCTTCCCCTGCTGTAGTTTTATGATTCGTAACCTGTCGGTCAGAGAATCGAATCGAGGAGACCTTCGTCTACCAGATATGGAATTGTGATATGGTATCCGTCCGCGTGAGTCGTATTGAACTCTTCGCTTACTGTCATGGCATTGGGATTGCGCGCCCATGAGCGTCGGGCCACTCCTCCCATTACATCCCACAGCATAGCCGAACGCAAGATGGCATCCACACGTTCCGATCCATCGAGCACCATGCCGAATCCGCCGTTGATGGACTTCCCGATACCTACACCACCGCCGTTGTGCAGAGCCACAAGGCTCATTCCGCGAGCAGCGTTGCCGGCAAAACACTGCACGGCCATATCGGCCATCACATTGCTACCGTCCTTGATATTGGAGGTCTCGCGGAAAGGACTGTCCGTACCGCTCACATCGTGATGGTCACGCCCGAGCATGATAGGGCCAACCTCGCCACGGCGTACCATTTCATTGAAGCGCAGTGCTATGTTCATTCGTCCGAGTGCATCCTGATAGAGGATACGTGCCTGTGTACCTACGACGAGCTGATTCTTCTCAGCATCGCGTATCCAGATCCAGTTGTCGCGGTCTTGTTCGCGTCTGTCCGGATCGATACATTCCATGGCTGCATGGTCGGTCTTGACAAGATCCTCATGCTTACCGCTAAGGCATACCCAGCGGAAGGGGCCATAGCCGTAGTCGAACAGCTCGGGGCCCATGATGTCTTCCACGTAGCTCGGCCAAATAAATCCGTCCTTATCGTCGATTCCGTTCTTGCTGATCTCGATGATACCGCTATCGTATATGCTCTTCATGAAAGCATTGCCGTAGTCGAAGAAGTAAGAGCCGCGTGCGACCAGAGCTTTCACCACTTCGAAGTGACGTTTCAGTCCGAGATCGACCTGACGGCAGAATTCGTCACGATCCTCTTTGAGTAGGCGTGTACGCTCCTCGAAAGAGAGTGTCACCGGGCAGTAGCCGCCTTCATATACGGCATGGCAACTGGTCTGATCGGAAAGGAGATCGATGTGAATACCTTCGCTCAGAGCATATTCGAGCAGGTCTACTACATTGCCGTGATAGGCGATAGAGCAAGGCTCTCCCTTCTTCTGTGCTTCGGCAGCCATACGGAAAGCCTCTTCTTTCGACTCGGTACGGAACTTGACCCATCCCTGTCCGTGACGGGTATCGATGCGGCTACTGTCCACTTCGGCCGTAATGCTTACTGCTCCAGCAATATCGGCAGCCTTGGGTTGTGCACCACTCATACCGCCGAGACCGCTGGTGACGAACAGTTTGCCGGCCAAATTGCCTCCGGTAGGAATATTCAGTCTTTGACGACCGGCATTGAGCAGGGTATTGAACGTACCGTGTACGATGCCTTGCGGCCCGATGTACATCCAGCCACCGGCAGTCATCTGTCCATAATTGGCCACACCCATCTGGGCAGCGATCTCCCAGTCCTTGATATTGTCGTACAAGCCGACCATCATGGAGTTGGTGATGATCACACGCGGAGCATCGGGTTTGGACTTGAAGAGTCCCAAGGGATGACCGCTTTCGATCACGAGCGTCTGCTCATTGGTCATCTCTCGGAGGTACTTCATAATGAGACGGTACTGCATCCAGTTCTGGCACACCTGCCCGGTCTCTCCGTAAGTAACGAGTTCATAGGGATAGAGGGCGATGTCGAAACAGAGATTATTGTCGATCATCACCTGAAAGGCTTTCCCTTCTATACACCGGCCTTCGTACTCGTCGATGCTTTTGGCTTTGAGATCCCCTTCGGGACGGAAGCGATAGCCATAGGTCTTCCCACGGGTTTTCAGCTCTTCGAGGAATTCGGGAGCAAGCTCCTTATGCAATTCCACGGGGATATAGCGCAAAGCATTCTTCAGAGCCGTGCGTGTCTGTGAAGGGGTAAGACGGAAGCCGCGGTCAGGGGCGCGGCGAATACCTGCTACAAACTTGGGATAAGCAGGCAGCGTATTGTCCAGAGTGAACTTCATTATTTGATATTTTGTGATTTGTAGTCAGTATCATGCCTTAGTGAAAGGGCTCATCGCTAAGGCGGTGCCAAATTACCATTTTTCGAACACCGAGCCAAAAAAGTCTTTAATACGGTGCCAATCACAACTTTGTATATGGATAACAGGCTCGACAAACAAGCTATCCGACCTGTCCGAAAACGGCACATGACAGCGTGGGAGGATGAATGTGCTCTCAAACGGTCTGCAAGAGGAGGCTGTCAAACGATTTGGGTATCAATCGCAGGGCCTTCGAAAGCTTATTTCGAACCAATAAAAAAGACAGCCACCCTGTCTGCAAAGCGAACAAGGAGGCTGTCCTACTATTTAGTCATCCCTTAAAAAGCATTTGCAAGCGAGAGACCATCGATGAATGACTTCTCGCTTGCAAATGCTTTTTAAGGGATGACTAATTACAAATCGACTGCCGAGAGTTCGGCAAATGCCTGCTGATAGTCGCGTTCGGCTTCCATTGCTCGGCTGACCGTATCATAGTAGAGTCCCATTTCCACGATGTAGTCCAGCAGAGAGATCTTTCCCGTATCCAATGCTTTCTTGAGCAAGTCGGCATTGTCCGACGTGGTCAGCAACTTGCGATAACCCTCTGCCGTTGCCTTGAGGCCGACAGCACGGTCGTACAGGAGCTGGAGTCCGCTGTATAGCTGCTGCCGAGTGTCCGCCTCACGCATTTCGGCTGCTCTCGTCGAGGCCTTGGCTTGTCTGATGCGGTTTTTATTTTCCCACAAAGGCACAGAGATGCCGAAGGATACTCCCTGAAATCTTTCGCCGCCTACTTTCTCACTTACATAGCCGGCAGAGAATGTCGGCAGACCTGTCGCACGACTCAACGCGACCTGCTGCCTGCTTGCCACCACCTCTTCGCGGGCGTATGCCAGCTGTGGATTCTTTTCCGCTACCCCGTCGAACCATGCAGCAAAATCCTGTGGTAAGATAACCTCCGGATAGCGGCTTTCGTCGAATACGATCTCTATTCCTCCGTTCAGTCGCTTGAGCCGGACGAGCAGTGCGTTTCGCTCCACCTCCACACGGGATATTTCGCCCTGTACGGCCGCGAGGTTCAGCTTCACCTTGTTGTATTCCAGCTGATTGGTGTCGCCGGCTTTCAGGCGAGCTTCGTACCCTTCGGCGATGGTGCGGGCATGTCGGAGCCGACGAGCCAGTTCGAGCAAAAGGGCATTGTTGTATATCAGTTCGATACAGCATGTCTTGGCCTCCAGCAGGATGTTCATCCGATCCGTTTTGTACTGCCAGTCCAAGAGTTTGTCCTGCATCTTGGCTGCACGGCTCTTCATGCCCGTGATGGTAGGGATGTCGAAGCTCTGCGTAATGCTGAAGTCCGTCCGATTGCCGATTTCCGCAGGGTTTCCCCAGAGGTAGCCGACCTCCACTTCCGGATTGGACAAGAATATTCCGGTGCGGTTGTTCAGTTTTTCTGCCTCTGTGCTCTCCCGAAGAGCTTTCAGCGTCGTATTGTTCTCTTCGATGGCACGCAGTACATCGCTCATGCCTTTCTGTGCCCAAAGGGGAGTAGTCGCCAAAATGGCCAATATGCTTATGAAGATTGCTTTCATTCTTTTTCCGTCTTTCTTATTCGATTGTAACTTGTCGATTTCGGAACGTCCTTTCTCTATAGCTTTTATTCGTCAGCAGATACATAATCGGCACGATAAAACCATTGAGAATGGTGGAGGAAAACAATCCCCCCAGTATCACTTTAGCCATCGGGCTCTGGATCTCGTTGCCCGGCAGTTCGCCACCGAGAGCCAACGGGATAAGAGCGAGTCCGGAAGTGAGCGCCGTCATCAGGATCGGATTCAGACGATCCAGCGAACCGCGCATGACGCTTTCGTATGGAGAAAGGCCTGCTTGCTGCAAATCGTTGTAGCGTGAAATGAGCAACATGCCGTTGCGCGTAGCTATCCCAAATAGCGATATGAAGCCGATGATGGCCGGAATGCTGATGATCCCCCCCGTGAAGAAAATCGTGAGTACGCCGCCGATCAGAGCCAAAGGCAGGTTGAGCAGGCTCACAGCCGACTGAGTAAGGCTGCGAAACTGATTGAAAAGCAAGAGGAAGATCACCAGAACGGAAAATACCGACGTGATGAGCAGCGTACGCGATGCGGCCTGCTCGCTCTCGAACTGCCCCCCGTACTCGATATGATAACCTTCGGGAAGTGAGATGTCGGCATCGATTCTTTCCTGAATATCATTGACTACGCTGCGCAGATCCCGTCCGGCCACGTTGGTCGAAACGACTATTTTGCGGGAAACGTTCTCGCGGTTGATCGTGTTCGGACCCGATGCCGACACCACGTCGGCCACATAAGCGAAGGGAATCTTGCGTCCGCCTGCATCTATGATGAGATCGCGGATGCGGTCAGCAGTCTCTCGACTCTCGTCGTTCACCTTCAAGGTGAGGTCAAACGAACGATTGCCTTCGTACACCTGCGAAACGACTTCTCCGGCAAGCATCACATCCACTATCTCGGCGAACCCTGCCGGCGTGAGTCCGTACTTGGCCAGCATCTCGCGCTTCGGTACGATCTTGAGTTGGGGGCGTTCCACCTGCTGTTCCACGTTGAGATCCGCTACTCCCTTCACATCGTGGATGGAAGCCTTGATCTGATTGCCGATTGCAAAGAGCCGGTTCAGATCGGACCCAAATAGCTTGATGGCAATGTTGGCGCGTGTACCCGATAGCATGGCATCTATACGGTGCGAAATGGGCTGACCTATTTCGATATTCACACCCGGTAGCACTTTCAGCTTCTCGCGAATGTCGGCCAGGACTTCGTCTTTGGAGCGATCCTTGAGGACAAACGGCACTTCTATCTCCGACACATTGACGCCCAGTGCGTGCTCGTCCAGTTCGGCACGTCCGGTCTTACGCCCCGTAGTCTGTACTTCGGGCATAGAGAGCAGGATCTCCTCTGCCATACGCCCCATCCTGTCGCTCTCCTCCAGCGAGATGCCGGGGAGTGTGCTTACGTTGATGGTGAACGATCCTTCGTTGAAGGCAGGCAGGAAGCTACGTCCGAGCGTGAAGACGACGACGAGCGTAGCCACCAGCACGCCACCGGTCGCAAGCAATACCTTTTTCGTATTGGCGAGAGCGCGACGAAGAGCTTGCTCGTACCAACCTTTCAACTTCTTGGCCACTATGGGTTCCTTCTCCGGTGCGTCTTCTTTCTTCCCCTTAGCCAGCAAATAACTGCAGAGTACGGGCGTAAGCGTAAGCGCCACGAAGGTAGATGCCACAAGTGCAATGATGAAAGCTATCCCAAGCGGAGCCAGCATACGCCCCTCCATGCCGGAGAGGAAAAACAGCGGCACGAAGCTGGCGATAATGATGAAAGTAGAGTTCAGGATCGGCATACGCACCTCTTTCGAGGCCTCGAATATGACATTGAGCACCGTATCCCGCTCTTCGCGAGGCTTCAGGCGGTTTTCGCGCAGGCGTTTGAATACATTCTCCACATCCACGATGGCATCGTCCACGAGCGAACCGATGGCAATGGCCATACCTCCGAGACTCATCGTATTGATGGTAAGCCCCATCAGCTTGAGAGCCAAAAAGGACGTCACCAGCGAAAGCGGGATGGTCACCAGCGAAATGATCGTAGCACGAGCATTCATCAGGAAAATGAATAATACGATCACAACGAATATGCCGCCCTCGTAAAGTGCTTTTTTTACGTTGCCGATGGAGCTTTCGATGAAACGTTCCTGACGGAAAATATCCGTGCTCACTTTGACGTCGGAGGGGAGAGCCTGTTGCAAATCGGCCAGAGACCGATCCAGCCTCTCGGTCAGCTCCAGGGTACTCGTTGCCGGCTGCTTGGTAATGGTCACAAGCACGGCAGACCGCCCCCGCTCGGAAGCAAGACCTAACTTGGGAGCCTTATTGCCTACGGTCACCTCCGCCACGCTTTCGAGCATTACGGGAATGTCGTCGATGCTTTTCACCAGCGTCTGTCCCAATGCAGCGGCGTCGTTCGTGGAGAGGAGTCCGCGAAGGATATATTCGTTGCCGTATTCATACAGCACACCTCCCGAGGCATTGCGGTTCATTTGGCCGACAGCGGCGCGCACTTCGGCCAGAGTGATGCCGTAGTGCTTCATCCTTTCGGGATTGAGCAGTATCTGATATTCCTTGATGTCGCCTCCGAGTACCGTCACCTGTGCCACTCCTCCGATCGAGAGCAAGCGCGGGCGGATCGTCCAGTCGGCCAATGTGCGCAGCTCCTGGAGCGACGTGCTGTCAGCCGTAAGGCCGATAATCAGCACCTCGCCCAGAATGGAGGATTGCGGACCGAGCGTAGGATTGCCCACATTGTCCGGCAGATCGGCACCGACCACGGCCAGCTTTTCGGACACGATCTGACGGGCACGGTAGATATCCGTGCCCCAGTTGAATTCCACCCACACGATAGAGAAGCCCGTCGTGGACGAAGAGCGCACGCGACGCACATCGGTAGCACCATTGACGGCCGTCTCCACGGGGAAGGTTACCAGGCGTTCCACCTCTTCGGGGGCCATGCCGGGTGCCTCCGTCATTACTACGACGGTGGGGGCATTCAAATCGGGGAATACATCCACCTCCATATTGGAGGCTGTATAGGTACCGACCAACATCAGTAGTATGGATGCCACCAGGATGGTCAGCCGGTTGTTCAGAGAGAACCGAATGATCTTGTTCAGCATGATCTACTGTCCTCTCTCATTAATGGATATGACCTTCGGGCATTACGGACGAGATGGCTGCCAACTTCACCTGGTACACTCCGTGGGTGACAACGCTGTCTCCGGCTTTCAGTCCGGACAGGATTTGTACCCGACGGCCATTGCTCTGCCCGAGCTTAACCTCTTGTTTCTGATACCCCTCTTCGTCCAACTGCAGGTATACGAAGTGCAGCCCTTGCTCCTCGGTAATGGCCGACACCGGGACGGAGAGGACCTCTTCCTGTACATTGGAGAGCAGGTACACGGTAACGAAAGAGCCGGGTACCACATCGCCCACATTGTCGAATTCGAATGTGACAGGGATGTAGGAGGACTGCGTGGATGCCCGCCCGAAGGAGAGGAGCTTTCCGTTCAGATCGGACAGTTCGTAGAGTTTGTTGTCGTACGAGGTTTGGAAGTTGGCGCTGCTGATATTGCCTACATTTTTGAAATGTTTTTCCGACACCTCTGCCCGCAGCTGGAGGCGGCGGTTCTGCGATATGGTGGCGATGGGTTGGCCTACGGACACGTATTCGCCCTGATTCACCATGCGGTTTTTGATATATCCGCTCATGGGAGCCGTCACCCTGATCCCTCCCGCTCCGGTGCCGGATGCCTGGGCTTCGTATATGGTCTTGGCAGTCTGATAGTCTCTGCATGCCTGCTCGTACTCTTTGTTCGAGATTATTTGGTCTTTCACCAGTTTTTCGGCTCGCTGGTGTTCTTTTTTGGCGGATTCGTAGGCGATCCTCGCTTTGGTCACGGGATCACCATCCGGCAGATTCTTGGCAGAAATGCTGACGATACACTCTCCTGCCCGAACGGAAGCACCCTCCGTAACGGCCGAGCTGACGAATGAAACGATGCCGTTGGCTGTGGCTACCACGGTGGCCTCATCGCCTTGTGCGGACAGGATCTGCCCGCTTGTTTTGATCACGTAGTTGAAGGTTGAGGGAGCCACTTTCTCGACCTGCAATCCTGCCGCTTCAGCCTGCCGGCATGTGAAGTGGATCTCGTTGGCGGATGCCGATTTTTTTCCTGCTTTATCCTCATCATGGTCATGATCATGGTCCTCTTCCCCGTCATGGTCGTGGTCATGGTCGTGACCGGCCGGATGTTCGTGTTGGAGCTCTGTCCCCGCCTGTGTGGCTGCATTGCTCGAATCGCATGCCGTAAGGATTGCGGCAGCGACGATATATAATAGTGACAAATAGTATGGTTTCATCTTTATGTTTGTTTTCCTGTTGCTGTAAAACTTTTGACACGATAAGGAGCACAATCGTCTTGGTCTCATAGCCCTTCGGGACAGAGAGGAAGATGTTCGCCGGGCGATCGGTTTGTTCTTTTCGAAATAGAAAAACCACGAGGATGATCATCCTTCACGATCTTCGTCTCTTGTCCGGAAAAAGGCACGAACATGGCTCCTAAAAACACGGTCTGAGAAAAGTTTTTTTCTCGAACCGGAAGGGAAAATTTTACGCTCGTAAACGAAAATTTTTTGGCTCGTGTTTTTGAATTTTTCCGAACCGCAATCCGATGATTTTTGGCTCGTATTTGCTTGGAGGATCTCCCTTGTCCGAAGTGGATTGCGTGTTTGCTTAGCCCAAAGCGAGAGGAGAATACATGTAGTATGGGACGTACACGATCGCCTCAGAGCCTGAAAGCAGACAGCATGAGGACTGCTCTATGACAGCCTCAAAAGAAAGAAACTATGGGACTAATGGGAAAGATCCTTCTGCTGTGCCCAAGAGAAGCACAAGCAGTTTTAGGAAAAGATGAAAGGAGGGGCTCGCAAGCCATGTGATGGTCTTGCTTCGGAAGGGGTATAAAAGACCAGGTATTCCCCATATTCGGGATCGGCCGAATGGTCGTCGACCGGATGTAGCAATAGATCGGCTACGGCAAAGAGAATAGGATATAGATGGATATGATGCGGATTGTGACACTCGTCGCACAGAGAAGATCTGCTCTTGATCCGAAGTTCGGAAGCGGACAGGTAGAAGGTTTTGGCTACGCAAGTCGGTTCGCTATGCGTGTGTTCGCTACCCGAGAGGGCGTCATCGTGACAATGCTTTGCCATGAGACATGCCATTCCTCTGTCGTGATGATGATGGGGGATAATCCCGATGATCAGCACGACAAGGGAGGCCAAGCCTACGAAGAATATGGATAGCTTCTTTCTCACGAGTGATACGATTTCGGAACAAAAATAAGGTTTTATTCTTGTATTAACAGATTTTTTGCCGATTTTCGCCCTAATCGCGTACTTGCCTGAACGCAGTACCCAGGTTGTCGATAATATCCGACGCTATCAGGCTCTCCTGACTATAACGTCCGGCATAGATATCTCCGGCCAAGCCGTGGATATAATTGCCGAGGACGCAGGCCGAAGCGGGAAGATAGCCCGATCCCAATAGGCCGGTAATGATTCCCATGAGCACATCGCCGCTTCCGCCCGTGGCCATGCCGGGGTTGCCCGTATTGTTGAATACGACCATCCCTCCGGGCATACAGGTGGCACTGAATGCTCCTTTCAGAACTACATAGACATGATGATGGCAGGCGAGGAATCGGGCTTGGCGCAGGCGTTCGTAGTCCGTATTGCAGTGGGTGGTTAGTCGCTCGAGCTCTCGTGAGTGCGGCGTAAGGATGCTGTTGATGGGCAGGCGATCGAGCCAACCGCGATTCTCGGCAATGATATTCAAGGCATCGGCATCGATCACCAACGGGCCGTTAGGAGCGGAAAGCATCTTTTCGACCAAACGGACGGTAGCTTCTGCCCGTCCCAAACCGGGCCCGATGCCTACCGCCTGAAAGACCAGCGGGGAGGAATAATCACAGACAATATCCACTCTTTCGTCGGCATGCACCATAGCCTCCGGCACAGCGGTCTGCATGACGCTCTCTCCACAGGCGGGGATATGAGTGGTCAGCAAGCCGATACCGCTTCGGAGACAGGCCTTTGCTGCCAGACAAGCCGCGCCCATCTTGCCTCTGCTTCCGGCGATGAGGAGCGCGTGTCCGAACGTCCCTTTGTGCGCAAAGCGCGGACGCTGCCGGATGATACCGGATATATCGAAATCGGTATTGAGGAAATACTCTGTCTTGATCGTTTGCTTCCCCTCGATGCTCAGCCCGATGTTCAGGACTTTCCACTTGCCCACATAGTCGGCGTTTTCGGAGAAGAGGAAGGATAGTTTGGGATATTCGAACGTAAGGGTGTGTGTGGCTCTGATGACAGCATTCGGATTGTTGCCGAAGTTGTCCTCCTCGAACAGTCCCGAGGGAATGTCTATCGATACGATCTCGGTACCGGATTGGTTGAGGAACTCCACCACCTTGGCAAATCCACCTTGCAGAGGCCGATTCAGCCCTACGCCGAAGAGCCCGTCTACTACCACGGTCTGAGCAGAAAGCTCCGGTGGGGTGAAGTTGTCCACCACTTCGGTCAGCCTGATGCCCGCAGTCTCCAGCAGACGTATCCTGCTCTCGTTGCATTCGGGAGAGAGGGCTCCGCTGACATTGAAGAGGAAGACATCCACCGAATAGCCGTTTTCGTTCAGAATACGGGCTGCACACAGAGCATCCGCTCCGTTATTGCCGGGGCCGGCGAATACCACTACCCGACGCTGCTGGGTGTAGAGACGTTCGAATTCGTACACCCATGTGGCGGCAGCTCGCTCGACCAAATCGATCGAGGATATAGGCTCGTTCTCTATCGTGTAGCGGTCGAGTTCCTTGATGCGTGCTCCGGTGAATATCCCGATCATGGCCTCACTCCATGGTTCCGCGGACGATACCGCGCTTGGATGATTTGATAAAGTCTAATATCAGTTGCTTCTCGTGACAATCGGCATACTCCTGTTGGATAATGTCGATCGCATCGGAGTTGTTCAGACCTCTTTGGTAAAGTGTCCGATATACATCATTGATCAGGAAAATCTGCTCGTTGGTGAAATTCCGGCGGCGCAGACCTACGATGTTGATTCCGCAGTACACGAGCGGATCCCGTCCCACCAATACGTACGGAGGGATGTCTTTCGAAAGGCGGGAGCCGCCTTGGATCATCACATGCTGAGAGATACGTACGAACTGATGCACCAATACGCCTCCACTGATGATGGCATGGTCGTCTATTTCTACTTCGCCGGCTATCTGCGTAGCGTTGCCGATGATAATATGGTCGCCCAATACGCAGTCGTGGGCTATATGGCTATAGGCCATCAGCAGACAGTGGCTGCCCACTATGGTAGTGCCACGAGAGGCGGTGCCTCTATTGACGGTAGCACATTCGCGTACGGTGGTATAATCGCCCAGGATGGCAGTGGAGTCTTCTCCTTGGAACTTCAGATCTTGCGGTACTCCTCCGATCACTGCATTTGGATGGATCTCACAGCCTTTACCGAGTGTCGATCCGTAACGAACTACGGCATGAGGATGCAAAATGGAACCATCGCCGATCTTCGCTCCGGCCTCTACAACGGCAAAAGGGCCTATCTCAACGCCTACTCCTATCTCGGCATGTGAATCTACACACGCCAACGGACTGATTTTAGTCTCTGACATCATTCTTTATTCTGGATTATCTGTGCCATAAATTCAGCTTCGCAGGCTAACTGCTCTCCTACGAAAGCTAAGCCGCGCATATTGGCCACTCCTCTGCGTATCTCGGAAATCATTCTGAGCTTGAATACCAAGGTGTCACCCGGTACCACTTTGCGACGGAATTTCACTTTGTCGATCATGAGGAAGTAAGTGGAGTAGCTCGAAGGTTCGGCCAGGGTATTGAGTACCAAGAGTCCTCCTACCTGTGCCATTGCCTCTACTTGCAGGACTCCCGGCATCACAGGCTCCCCGGGGAAGTGACCGGGGAAGAATGGTTCGTTGAAGGAAACGCTCTTTACTCCGACTATATAGTCCGGCCCTACTTCGATGATCTTATCGACCAACAGGAACGGATAGCGGTGGGGTAGAAGCTCTTTGATCCGGTTGATGTCCATGATCGGCTCTTTGTTCGGATTGTAGACAGGAGCCTGTGCTTCGTTCTGTTTGATTTCTTTGCGAATCAGACGCGCCATCTTGTTGTTGATGCTGTGACCCGGACAGGTAGCAATGATACGTCCACGCATATATTTCCCGATCAAAGCCAGATCGCCCAATACATCGAGGAGCTTGTGGCGTGCCGGTTCATTGTCGTAGATCAGAGGCTTGTTGTTGATGTATCCCAATTCATTGACCTGCTTCCGCTCTACGCCCATCATATCGCTGAGAGCATCGAGGCGGTCTTGCGCCAACGGCTCGTCGTAGATGACTAGGGCGTTGTCCAAGTCGCCGCCTTTGATCAGATTGGCTTCCAGCAGCATCTCTACCTCCCGAACGAAAACGAAGGTGCGAGCACCTGCGATCTGCTCTTCGAAATCCGACAAAGTTTCCAAAGAGGCGAATTGATTGCTAAGCACTTTGCTGGGGAAAGCAATGTGTACATCTACCGTAAATTCGTCATCCGGCAGCAGGATCAACTTGGAGTTACTTTCCGGATCGGACACCTCCATGCGTTTTTTCACTATATAATACTCGCGTGGTGCTTCCTGTTCCACCAAGCCGACACGCTTGATTTCGCTCACATAGGGTTCCGCGCTGCCATCCAAGATGGGAAATTCGGGTGCATCCACCTCGATCAAGCAGTTGTCTACGCCCAAGGCATAGAGAGCTGCCATGGCATGTTCTATCGTGCTGACGGATACTTCGCCTTTTTTCAGCACCGTACCGCGACGAGTGCTGTGCACATTGTCTGCGATGGCATCTATAACGGGCTCTCCCTCCAGATCGATACGCTTGATTTTATATCCGGATTCCTCCGGAGCAGGACAGAAAGTAATATGAATATCCAGCCCGGTGTGTAGGCCTTTGCCTTGCAGACTGAACTTGTCTTTCAGTGTTTGTTGCTTTTGCATATTTCTTTTAGTTCTGATATTTCTTTTTCCAATTGCTCGATGCGGCGACTCATGTCAGGAAGTTTGGGGAGGATAACTGATGCGCGGAGCATATCCCGAACCGGCATGCCGGGCGAACCGAGAAGCGTGGAACCGGACTTGACGTTGCTCAACAAACCGGTCTGCCCTCCTAAGCTGACCCTGTCTCCCACCTTGATGTGGCCGGACAAACCTACCTGTCCTCCGAACTGGCACCATTCCCCCACATGGGACGAACCGGCCATGCCGACTTGAGCAGCAAAAACCGTATGACTTCCGACAGAACAGTTGTGAGCAATCTGTACAAGGTTGTCCAGCTTTACTCCGCGGTGTATGATGGTCGAGTCCATCACAGCCCTGTCGATACAGGTGTTGGCACCGATTTCGACATCATCTTCAATGATAACGTTCCCCAGTTGCGGAATCTTGCTGTAGCCATCGGCACTCGGCGCAAAACCGAATCCGTCCGCTCCGATAACGACTCCCGAATGAATCACGCAACGCGAACCGATGGAGCAGCCATCATATACTGTCGCATGGGGATAGAGGATCGTCCCCTCTCCAACAGACACACCGCTACCGACATAAACATGCGGATACAAGCTACAGCCGACACCCAGCGATGCTCCCTCCGATACGTAGGCAAAAGCTCCTACATAGCAATCCTCCGGCAGTGTCACCGATGGATGAACGAAAGCTGTGGAGTCGACTCCCTTTCTTTTAGGCTTCATGCTGTCCACCAACTGCATCAGCTGTGCCAATGCGGCATAGGCATTGGGTACTCGTATCAGGGTCGTCTTTACCGATTCGCGTGGCTCGAAGTCCTGATTGACGAGTACTGCATCGGATTGGGTGTCGTACAAATAGTGTTCGTACTTGGCATTGGCCAAAAACGAAAGACAGCCGCTACGACCCTCCTCTATCTTGGCAAAGTCGCGCAGTCGCACCTCAGGATTGCCCTCCACAAAACCGTGGAGGTAGTCAGCTATCTGTTGGGCTGTAAATTCCATGTGACGGGGTTAATTAAGGTACAATGGATCTCAAAACATTTATTCCTTTAGAGTCTATACGACTCTCTTACGTTTAATAGAAGCCCGATGGATCAGATTAGGCCTTTCGCCCGAAGAGCAATCTCCATCTGACGCTGCATGGCAGCTGCTTCTCCGGCAGCTTTAGCGGCGAACCCCTCCGTATTATCCGCGTAGATAATACTGCGCGAAGCATTGACAAGCAAACCGCACTGAGCGTTCATGCCGTACTCGGCCACGTCTTCCAGACTGCCGCCCTGTGCTCCCACGCCCGGGACAAGCAAGAAAGCGTCCGGCACGATCTCGCGAATATCTTTCAGCATGGTAGCCTGCGTAGCCCCTACCACATACATCAGCTGACCGGCATTGTCCCACGTCCGGCTGATACGAATAACGCGTTCGAAAAGATATTCGCCATCAGCATCGCGCATCATCTGAAAGTCCTGCGAACCTTTGTTCGAGGTCAGTGCCAGAAGCACCGTGAACTTGCCTGGATAGCCGAGGAAGGGACTGATGCTATCCTCGCCCATATAAGGGGAAACGGTGAGGGCATCCACCTTGAGATGCTCGAAAAACGAACGGGCATACATATCGCTCGTATTGCCGATATCTCCGCGCTTGGCATCTGCTATGATAAACTGGTCGGGGTATTGCTCCCGAATGTATTCGATCGTTTTTTCAAAAGAATAGGCTCCGAAGCTGCCCATACTCTCGTAGAAAGCCATATTGGGCTTGAAAGCCACACAATACTCGGCCGTAGCATCGATGATGACTTTGTTGAAAGCCAAAATAGGATCATCTTCATTCAACAAATGTGGCGGTATTTTCTTTACATCGGTATCCAACCCGACACAGAGAAACGAGCGTTTCCGGCAAATCCGGTCAAAAAGTTCTTTCGTTGTCATCGTCTATTTACTTGTATTATAAGGCGGCTTCTTTCATCCGCTCAACGTTTTCTGCTATTATCAAGGCATCGATAAAAGGCTGTACCTCACCGTCCATCACTGCCGACAGATTGTAGACCGTCATATTGATGCGGTGATCCGTCACTCGTCCTTGCGGATAGTTGTAGGTACGAATCTTGGCCGAACGGTCGCCGGTCGATACCATCGTCTTGCGTCGGGCTGCAATAGCTTCGTTATGCTTGGACAGCTCTATGTCGTAGAGTTTGGTGCGCAGCATCTGCATAGCCAGCTCGCGGTTGGCTATCTGCGAACGAGCCTGCTGGCAAACCACCACCATACCCGTAGGCTTGTGCGTAAGCTGCACCTTGGTCTCCACCTTGTTTACATTCTGACCTCCTGCTCCGCCCGAACGGGACGTTTGCATCTCGATGTCTGCCGGGTTGATCTCCACGTCCACCTCTTCGGCTTCGGGCAAGACTGCCACGGTAGCTGCCGAAGTATGTATGCGCCCCTGCGTCTCAGTCGCGGGTACGCGCTGGACGCGGTGCACTCCGCTCTCATATTTCAGGATACCGTACACTCCTTCCCCCTTGACCGAGAAGACGATCTCCTTGTAACCACCCGTGGCTCCTTCGCTCAGGTCGGTGACCTCCACCTGCCAGCCTTTGGTCTCGCAATACTTGACGTACATGCGGTAGAGGTCGCCGGCAAAAAGCGCAGCCTCATCGCCCCCCGTTCCACCGCGAATTTCCACGATGGCATTCTTGTCATCCTCCGGATTGGCCGGAATGAGTAGCATCTTGATCTCCTCCTCCAGGATGGGCAAGCGTTCGTTAGCCTCGGCCAGCATCTCGCGAGCCATCTCGCGCAGCTCCTCGTCGGTCTCTTTGGCCATGGTATGCTTGGCTTCTTCGATATTGGCGAGCAGATTGCGATAGTCGTGCCCGGCCGTATGGATCTTCTCCAGATCGCGATACTCTTTGCTCAACTTCGTAAAACGCTTCATGTCAGCGATTACGGCCGGATCCGTGATAAGCGTGGAAATCTCTTCGAAACGGCTCTCCAAGCCATCCAATCGGTCTAATAGTTTATTCTCTGACATACGGGTGTATCGGGGTGGAGGTGTTTAGTATCGGATCTCTCCATAGGGCGTTTGGAGGATCAATTCGTTGGCCGGAGCCTCTTCCACACGACCGACGATACGCGCCGGAATGCCGAAGCTCTCGGATATTTCGATCACGCGTGAGGCATTCTCTTCAGTCAGATACACTTCGAGACGATGTCCCATGTTGAATACCTTGTACATCTCCGCCCATTCGGTCTGGCTTTCGCGCTGTATCAGCTCGAACAGGGGTGGAGTCGGGAAGAGGTTGTCCTTGACCACGCGCTTATTCTTGACGAAGTGCATCACCTTGGTCTGTGCACCGCCGGAGCAGTGTACCATGCCATGAATGCGGCGACTCATCTCGTCCAGTATGGCCTTGACCACAGGGGCGTAGGTACGTGTGGGCGAGAGCACGAGCTTGCCTGCGTCCAATCCCAATCCGGCTATGGCGTCGGTCAGTTTCATGCTGCCGCTATAAACCAAATCGTCCGGCACCGAGGGATCGAAACTCTCCGGGTACTTCTCTGCCAGATAGTGGGCAAAAACGTCGTGGCGAGCCGAAGTCAGTCCGTTGCTCCCCATACCGCCGTTGTACTGCTCCTCGTAGGAGGCTTGCCCGAATGAGGCTAACCCGACGATAACGTCGCCGGCCTTGATACGGGCATTGTCTATCACATCCGATCGCTTCATTCGGCAAGTCACCGTACTGTCTACGATGATAGTCCTGACCAGATCGCCCACATCAGCCGTTTCCCCTCCCGTGGCATAGGCGTTCACACCCATGCGACGCAGATCGGCCAGAAGCTCTTCCGTGCCGTTGATGATAGCCGATACTACTTCGCCCGGTATCAATCGTTTGTTCCGGCCGATGGTCGAGGACACAAGTATATTGTCCACGGCACCGACACACAGCAGATCGTCTATATTCATGATCAGCGCATCCTGTGCTATTCCTTTCCATACGGAGAGGTCTCCCGTCTCCCGCCAATAAACGTATGCAAGTGAGCTTTTGGTGCCGGCTCCATCTGCATGCATGATATTGCAATAGTCGGGATCACCCCCGAGAATATCCGGAATAATCTTGCAGAATGCCTGAGGGAAAATACCCTTGTCCACATTCTTGATGGCGGCATGCACGTCCTCTTTCGAGGCCGACACTCCGCGCAGGTTATAGCGTTCGTTAGACATATAGCTGCTTCGTCTTTGTTTTCTTGTTTTAGCGCAAGCGCAGTATATCGCCCTCTTGGGGTATATATTGGCCGTCCTTATCGTTGAGCTTGTAGAGGTTCTTCATCCGGATGCCATAGCGTTGGGAGATACTGTGCATCGAATCACCCACTCGCACTACGTGCTGTGTATGCTTGGAGATGGAGCGTGCGTGCTTTTTCTCCAGATAGATCACATCGCCCTTTTCGATCGGGAAATCCACGGGAGCGTCGTTGTATTTGGCCAGTTTGGAGGCTCTCATGTCGAACTCTTCGGCCAGAGAATCGAAGGTATCGCCCTGCTTGGCTATGATGTAGAGCAGTCCGTAGCTGAAGTAAGCATCGTGCTTGAGTCCGCTCTGCTTCTGCTTGCTCGTTTGATGGGATTTTTTGTTGGTCCCGGGATAAGACTTGTGGAACCACGAGGGGTACTTCTCGCGATCCAAAGCATATAGCTCGTACAGCTCCACCATCTTGATCAGCAGATTGGCATAGCCCCGATTGGTGGCATAACCACAGCGTTGCAATCCCGTGGCCCAGCCCCGATAGTCTTCCCTGTCGAGTTTGAACAGGGGACGATAGCGTGGTTGGAGCAGAAAACGGGAATGATCTTCATACGATTCGCGAGCGGCCGAATAGCTGCGGAAGCATTCGTTCGGCGCATCGTCGGTCCGATAAGTACGCTTGCCAGTCCACGATTTGTGGCATTTGATCCCGAAGTGATTGTTGTGTACGCTGGCCAGCGTACTGGCTCCGGCTCCGGTCTCCACCAAAGCCTGTGCTATGGTGATGCTTGCCGGTATATTGTAGCGGCTCATCTGCCGGATAGCTTCGTCGGCGTACTGCTTCACGTAAGCCTCGTATGTGCGGTTCCGGCTCTGAGCCAGCCCGACGGCTGTCCCGAAGAAAAAGAGAACCGAAACGAATAGGATCTGCCAAATGTTTACTCTCATCTGTCTGAAATAGTTGCAACAGAACAACGTTAGCTACAAAAGTACAAATAAATTGCACTCTATCAGGGAGATTGTGCCATGGCAACGGGGCAACCACATCTTGAACGACCTCTAACCCATGTTTTCCATCGGATTTAAGGCGGAAAACGCCGTCTGCTTGCTCGCAGATTCCTCCAAAAGAAAATCCGACAAGTTTCAAGAAATGGCTATTGTGAAGAAGCGACGGAGTGTTGTCATAAAGGGCAAATTACTGCGTTGCTTGCGACATTCGGCTTCAGTCGCCTACGCTCCTGCCTCTCTATCAGCTCCAGTGCTTTGTCCTTTATGCATTCTTACGCATCTAAAAGGGGACTGTGCCAAAACGAATTTTGACACAGCCCCCTTGCGATCCGAGGTACGGGGAAATCCGTACTCTTAGTTGGTCTTCATTAGGCGTTCCAGACGGAGCAGCTGGTAGTCGTAGAAGGAGCGGTCGGCAGCGTTGCCGGTGGCCTTACGATTGCGGTAGATGGTCTGCACGCGCTTGAGCTGTTGCAGCAGGAGGGGTGCAATCACTTCACTCGGAGCCGGCTTGGAGAAGACCGTAAGACGGAAGAATGAATTGGCTCCCTTTTCCGTTGCGTGGTGACCGCTGCAACCGAGGGCACACGGGAGGTTGTCCTCGCTGAGCTTGTGCGACAGGGCGTCCAGCTCTTCGGACAGACGGCGTGCCGTGTTCTTGCTTTCCGTGGAGAGACCGCTATAGGCTGACATGAGGTCGATGGCCAGGTTCTGAATAGAACGGTCGGCATCGGTCAGATTGCCCTTTACGTTGAAGATGACATCGATCAGCTCGTTGGCATAATCCGTGAGCTTGTACACTCCCGGTTGTCCGGACTGCTCTGCTTCGTATATGCGTCCTATACTGCCCGGATTGAAGAGTGCTGCCACCATGGCCTTGCCCAAGAGGTCGGTCATCGTAGAGTTCTGTTCCACCTTGTGGAGGAAAGCCGGTTCGGCCAGCCATTGGCGGTAGGTACGAGCCTGATTGAGGAGCCAATCCATGGCTTTGCGTTGCTTGTCTTTGGTGATGAAACGACGGGAAAGTGTATTCTCTTCGCCCTGACGGATTTCGAAGTGCTCCACACCTCCGATATAAGGCATGATATGACCTACGTGGCGGTAGTATTGGAACATGAGCTGTTCGTGCATGTCGCGCAGGTCATCGTAGCGAGCATCCTTTTCGAGGAGCCATTTGTCCATGTTCTTGGCGATAATCTTCAGGTTGCTGATGGACATGTCGCCGGCGCGGAAGTGATCGTTGCCGAGGTCCTCGGTCTGGTCTGTGGGGTCAATGGTGTAGGGGAACTGCTGTGCACCGAAGGTAAACATGGGATCGTCTTTCTTCTCGGCGATCCAAGCGTTCAGTGTCGGCTTTTCCGCTTCGGCCGTTTTGGCTCCGGGCACGAGACGATAAGCCCAGTTGATGGCATGAATGTCGTACACACCGAGGATGGGAGGCGTCAGACGTACACCGCGCTCCAAGTCACCGGGCTGCGCCACGAAGTTGTTGCGGGCATAGTCCATGATACTCGGCGTAGTACCGTATTTCTGCGTGAACTTCGGATCGCGCAGGTTCTCGATGGTGAAGGAGTAGCTGGCACCCATGTTGTGCATCAGACCGATGGTATGACCGATCTCGTGAGCCGCCACATAGCGGAGCGATTCGCGCATCACATCATCGTCGAATACAGCCTTGCGAACGCGCGGATCCACGGCCCCGGTCTGTACGAAGCGCCAGTTGTGGACGAGGGAGAGCACATTGTGGTACCAGATCACATCCGCACAGATAATCTCGCCACTTCGGGGGTCTACGAAGCTCGGGCCCATGGCGTTGGCTGTGGCCGTAGTGGCATATTTGAAACAGCTGAAGCGAATGTCGTCCGGATCGAAATCGGGGTTTTCCGCCTTCGTGGGATAGTCCTTGGCGATGATGGCATTCTTGAATCCGGCTGCTTCGAAAGCCGTACGCCAGTCCTCGATAGCCTGCTTGATCGTAGCGCGCCATTTGTCGGGGAAGACGGAGTCCACGTAGAAAACGATAGGCTTCACAGGCTCCACCAGTTCGCCTCGCATATAGGCTGCACTGTCCTTGGGCTGGAGATCCCAGCGGTGGATCAGCTTGTATGACTCCACTTTGTCCTTGTCTGTCGTGAAGTATTGGCGGTGAGAATTGAAAAATCCCACACGATTGTCCTGCAAACGCATACGCATCGGTTTCTCCGGGAGGAGCAGGATGGAGCGTTGCATGATCAGGGTGTATGGCTCGGAATAGGGCTGAGTCTTGTAGGTGAGCATACTCTTGATCTCCACGTTTCGGGGGAAGCTCTTGACTTCCGTTACGATGCTGGCCGTCGGGTCGAGCATACCCTTGATTACATTGACATTTTGCATCGTGGGTGGCAGGATCGTCAGAGGCGTAATGCTCTTTTCATCTTCGCGGAAAAATTTGGTTACGTCGATCAGCACCTTGCCGTCTTTCGTATCCACGATGGGGAATGCTTTGAGGACGGGGTCGAAGAAGTTCTTCTTGAACGAGGGGACGATAGGATCGTCTTCTCTGACCACGGCACCCAGCTGAGGCGTGTGGAGATAGACGTTGATGCTGTCACGTGAGAATTTGATCAGGAAAGGAGACGTGCTCATCTGTCCGGCCACGGCTTCGCGCGTATTGCTCGTAGCGGCCACACGGCTGCTGAGGAGATACTCCCGACGGAATGCGGAGTCGGGCATGGCAAACAGGATCTCATTCTTCTTCGTGAAGTAAACGGTGAAAGGGCCTTCGCTCTTTTTTGCACCGGCTACGGTCTGATCGAATTTGGATTTCTGAGCCGGAGCTTCCGTTGCGGGCTTCTTTTTCTTCGAGCGAAAGAAGTAATCGCTCTGCGCTTCAGCCTTGAAAACGGGCAGGATGCAGGCAACAGCCATGCACGCAGTAAAGATTCTTTTGTTCATGCTTGATTATAGGGTTTGATGTATGGTTGATTTTTCTTCTGTCGTAGCACCACAGAGGCAAGCCGACCGGGCACCCGTGTATGTCAGGAGATCGGCCGGAGCTATACGAAGCTGTAAGCCGCGCACGCCGGCACTGACGTATATATAAGGAAAAGACATACAGGTATGATGAATGTAAACCGGATAGGTCTTCTTCATCCCGATGGGCGAACAGCCGCCACGGATATATCCCGTGAGCGGAAGGAGCTCGCTCTGTCTGATCATCTCCACGCTTTTGTTGTCCGATGCCCGTGCTGCCAGTTTGAGGTCTACCTCCTCATCGCCCGGTACGATGCAGACGAGCAGTCCGGTCTTATTGCCGCGCAATACCAATGTCTTGAACACCTGCCTGACGTCCTCGCCCAGCTGCTCTGCTACATGGACGGCCGAGAGGTCTCTCTCGTCCGGCTCGTAGGAGATAAGTTCGTAGGGTATATGTGCTGCATCCAGCAGACGCGCCACATTGGTCTTGGGCATCTTTCCGGTCATTTCCGGCGAAAACGATTGAGGATAAAACGGATAATGGCATAGCCGAAGCCTACCACAAAGAGCCATCCGAGTGCCAGGTCCCAGGCCTTACTCGCTTCGTCTCCGATTTTCATCAGCCCGAAAGCCACGAAAGTCAGGCATATCAGCAAGGCACTCCACGAGCCGTTTCTGTCCATGAAGCCTGCATAGCGCATAGCCGTAGCTCGATCGATGCGCCCATGTTTGTGGCCGATAAAGACGGCGCTCTGCTCTGCCAGAGCGAAACAAAATGCTACACCTCCACTGATATGGAAGAACAGCTCCAAACCGGCAGATCTGCCCTCCGAATTGAAATCATCCAGCAGCATGCCGGTGAATGCAGCTGCGAAAATCAGGATTCCCAGCCAGTAAAGATAGAAACGGGGCGTCAGCCCTTGCTTCCTGTCGGATTGAGCTTTCTCGTGTAATGGTTTCTCCATTGTTTTCGTATGACAATATTCGGTTCAATTTGTTTAACAACAAGGCCTCCCCGCCGGCATAGTGCCGAGCAAGACCATAGCCATGCGGCCTTTATAAAATCAATTCGGTCAGGGAGCCGAATGGGGGGAGCGATGCGAAAGCACTCTCCAGCGTGCACTGGCCGACCAGCGTACGGGCACAATTGATCACCCCGCCGTGGCAGAATATCAGGATGGAGCGGTAGCCGGCAGCTTTCTTTTCCAGTATGAAGTCCCGCACGCGATCGAACTGCTCTCGTTGCGACTCTCCGCCGGGTACGGGTTCGTCTATATAGCGGCGGAAAAAAGCTTCTATGTCTGTCGTGTCCAAGATTTCTTCCCAGGGCTTCCCTTCCCAATCGCCGAAGTTCATCTCCTTCAGCTGGTCGTCTCGGATGGCATCGGGATAGCCGCAAAAGGCCGCCAACTTGGCAGCACGCTGCAGGGGGCTGGTAAAGACCGCCTCGGGATCGAGGCCTTTCAGTCGGGCGCAAGCTACCGTCGCCTCCTCTTCGAAGGTGTCGCGAACGTCCACATCAGTGTATCCGTAGCAATGCTCATTCCCATTGAGCAGCACGGAAGTGTGGCGCATCAGATATACTTTCATCAGTGGATTATTGAGAGTATCGGTCGGAAAAAAGCCTTCCGAGTCCCACAAAGATAGTAGAAAGAGCTTTCTCTTGCTTGAAGAGCCGCTCAATCGTTGTATCTCTGCTCCCGGCTCTGTTGTTTGTATTTCACTTCGACACGAAAATAACCTTCCCGGTTTGACCGGCTAAGGAGTTATATATAATAAAGAGAGGGGGGCACAGAAGACTGTCGTGTCCTGTGTCCCCCTCTCTGATTACAATCGGCTCTTCTGATCGATCTCCTGATGCTATCAGGGGATGCGCTTTCTGTCTCAGATCGTGATAGATATGACCTTGCTCAGCTTGCGCCCACTCTCCATCGTCAATGTTACCTGCATACTATATTCACCTTTGTCGGAGGATATGTGTGCTAATAGGTCGGATAGTTCCCCTCCACGGTCTGTAATATCCCGTATGCTTCTCCACCACCTTCGAAACGATAAATAATCTTTATCCTCTTGTTCCCTTCTGTGGCCGGCATTTTATTTATCAGGATACGATTCAGAACAATACTATGGATTAGTTTGATCGGATCTGCCGGAAATTCGGATAATCGGACATATCTGGGATAAATATTCATATAGGCCTCAAGAGCATATCCGCTTTGGATATACTCCCAAGCTGTTATGAAGTAGTAATAAGTAATATCGTTCAGAGAACTTCCTTTGGGATGCTCGTCGTCATAGTCGTCCATAGCAATAGCATCTATTGCCACTACGGGCATAGATAGAGCAAAGAAAGGAGGATGCATACGAACCGACAGCATCTCCGGGTTGAGATAAGTGGGAGGAGGAGACAAAGCTCTTTCCGGCTTCTTCGTGGGATCATCAGGTGGCAGCATATTGTCGTAGAAAGCCGTGTCTCCATACATGATGCTGAGTTCCTTAAACCGCTCAGATTCGGGTCCGTAGTATTTCCCGATCAATTCGTAATGCCACCATATGCCTTCCTCATAGAACCCTCTCTGCTTAAGCCATATTCCGGTTGCATCGACATATCCTTTTATATAACTCCCCGGCTGAGGAGGTTCTTCCTCTTCATAGTCACATGCCGATACTCCGATCGCCAAAAAGGCAACTGCGGTTATCAGAGCGGCATGGAGTAAGAGTTTTGTCTTCATAGCTTTGTCAATTTACCGGTGTTATGTTCGTTACTACTTTCAACCTTTCATTGAAATAATAGCCAGACTGAGTAGATTGATTGGGTTGCAATTCCCCGTCGCTACCATAAATAGTACTCTTTCATAACCTTTTCGAGGCTACCATCAATGGCCCAACCATGACCTCCAGCACTACTATTACCCGATATATATACAGGTTTACTTCGTTGTAGGGATTCGTTTACCCGATTTTTTCCATAACTTCTCAACCCAGAGGAGGTGTATCCTAATAGTCTGAATGCACGAGGGACGATCGAACTAGATGCCGACGTGGCACCGCAACCCCAGTCGTTTTCACAAAAATCTCCTATAAATCGGATGTAGGAAGCAATCGTATTTTTCTCGTAAGATGTTACGAAGCTTTGGGCATAGGGTTTGGACAATACAGTCCAGTCTAATGTCTGTCCATTCAGCACTCGAGGGTGTTGGTGGCGTGTGGTAATTTGGGCGACTGCTATAGCGACACAGCCGGCAGGAGCTCGCATCAATTGTCCATTGCACAATACCACTTCTGCGAAGAGGTTGAACGGTTCCCATTGCCCCCAATTCACTGTAAGCATATTTGCGACCTCATTATAAGTTATCTCAGTAGATGATGTGATTGTTCCATTGAGGTAATCATTGATGTTGATTGGAATCAGAGGAGAGGGAATGTCGCCAAGAGGTTCTAATTGGTCCGTGAACTGAAGTAAGTCGCTCCTTGTATAGCTTGCTACTTGTTCCCGTGTCGCCAAGCCAAAATCAATGATTCTTTGTCCTATCTCTTGATAGTAATAGTTTGGTAGTAATTTCATAAAAGTGGCCAACCCTTTGTTCTGAATTGTGTCTATAACAGCCATTCTTGAATCGCAAATAGCCACTGTGGTGAGAGGTAATATTCTGCTTCCTGCAATAATCATAGAAGCATTTTGGTCAAAATTGACGATGTAGGCTACCGTATCTCGCTCGGTTCCGGTGCGTTGTATAATCTCCGAGGTAATGGGTTCTACGCTTTCTACATTCGGAAGGCCAAGAGGGGTAGCACCTCTTCCTTTCGACATGTCGGTGAAAGACGAAAGGGCAAAAGCCTTTACTTTCTCCTCGAACAATCTGGTTTCAGATTGCCCTTCTTGTTGTCCGTCTTCTTGATACTCGAAGTGTTCCTTCGTGCAAGCCGTAAGTACTGCAACCAGTACAAAATCAATAAAAATAAATCTCCTCATAATAAGTGCTTTTTTGATTTGTAAGCATTCTGTTGGCTCTACAAATATAATTCATGGATAGATAAAAACAAATACGAATGACATTTTTAACAAAAGATAATCTCATATTGGTGTTATTTGTGCGTAGGATAGGGGGGACGAATCCAACGAATGAGGCGGCATCGTATGCGTATGCATGGGAGCATCGGTGAAGTATCTCCGTGAACATACAGCATAGGAGAATATGACAATTCGACCGACAAAGCTGTTTTAGTGGCTGTGGTTCGTAAACAGGTCTGATTTGCAGTTGAAAAAGAGTGGCGCGAGAATTTTTTCGTTTTGACGCGAGAATTAAAAATTTTTGGAACCACAGCGAAAAAATTCTCGCGCGTGTTTTCCCGAAAACACGAACCGCAATCGGGCCGATTCCGGCGCGATTTTTTCATTTGATCATTTGAGGCAGGAGGATGGTTTGCACCCATCGGTGACTTTCTAAGGATAAGGGGGCGGCGGTCAAGTGTGTGCAAAAAATTACCTTTGGACTAAAGAAACCAAACAGAGCCGTTTGGCTCGTACTCGAAGATGATCATTCAGGATATTATAGAAGCTATCGAGGCGGTCTGCCCGAGGGCTTATCAAGAGAGCTATGACAATAGTGGCGTACAGGTGGGCGACACCAACCGGGAGGCAATGGGTGCCCTCCTCTGTGTGGATGTTACCGAAGCGGTATTGGAGGAGGCCATTCGGCTGGGATGCAATCTGGTCATTGCGCATCATCCTATTCTCTTCAAACCGCTCAAGCGATTGACCGGCAGCTCCTACGTGGAGCGGTGCGTGGAGTTCGCCGTACGGCACGGACTGGTGCTATATGCGGCTCATACCAATGCAGACAACGCTCCGCAGGGGCTGAATGCGCTGCTGGCCGAACGCTTCGGCTTGCTGAATACGCGACCGCTGGAGCCGCTGCAGGGCAAGCTCTTGGAGCTGGTCACCTTCGTCCCTACGGAGCATGCCGATGCCGTGAGGCAGGCTTTGTGGCAGGCCGGTGCAGGCCGCTTGGGGCATTACGATTGCTGTTCGTTCAGCCATGCCGGCACAGGGACTTTCAGAGCTGCCGAGGGTGCCAATCCCTTTGTGGGAGCGATAGGCGAATTGCACCGTGAGGCTGAGGAGCGGATCAGCATTGTACTGCCGGCATACAGGCAGGGTGCCGTGATGCAGGCTCTGCACGCAGCTCATCCGTACGAGCTGCCGGCTGTCAGCCTGATCCCACTGGCCAACGATCATCCCTCGGCCGGAGGCGGCATCGTGGGCGACCTGCCTTCGCCCATAAGCGAGCGGGAGATGCTGCTGCGCATCAAGGAGGTATTCGGCCTGAAGGTGCTGTCTCATTCGGCTTGGAGGGAACGGCCGTTGGGGCGGATGGCTATATGCGGCGGTAGCGGTGCTTTCATGTGGCGGCGTGCCGCGCAGGAGGGCGCAGACCTCTTCCTGACGGGTGAGGCGAAGTACAACGACTTCTTCGATGCAGGGGAGCATCTGCTGCTGGTTACGATCGGTCATTACGAGAGCGAAGAGGTGGCTAATGAGCTATTTATGCGCATAATATCGCAGAAATTCCCTACCTTTGCCACCCACAAATCATCGGTTGCAACCAATCCGGTAAACTATTTGTAGTTAGTTAATTGAGCATCATGGCTAAAGAAAAGATCATCGTTGAGAACGAACAGAGCGTAGAGGAAAAATTGGCAGCACTGAGCAAGTTGCAAAATACCCTCTCTGAAATAGATAAGATCAAGACTCTCCGTGGCGAACTGCCGCTGGAAGTACAGGATCTGGAAGACGAAATCGCCGGAATGCAGACTCGTTTGGAGAACTTCACAGCCGGATCCAAGCAGCTCAATCAGGCTGTAACCGCCGAAAAGGAGAAGATCAATACGGCTAAGACGCTGCTGGAGAAATACAAAAAACAGCTCGACGAGGTGCGCAACAACCGTGAGTTCGACAATCTCTCCAAGGAGATCGAATTCCAGGAGCTGGAGATCCAACTGTCTGAAAAGAAGATCAAGGAATACAACGCCGAAATCCAACAGCGCAAGACCGATATAGCTGCTCTGAAAGAGGTGCTGGAAGAGCATAGCGAGGTGTTGGCCGAAAAGCGTGGCGAACTGGACACCATCATTGCCGAGACGAAGCAAGAGGAAGAGAAGCTGCGCGAAAAGGCGAAGAAGCTCGAAGCCAAGATCGAACCGCGCCTGCTGACGGCGTTCAAGCGTATCAGGAAGGGTGCGCACAACGGCTTGGCCGTGGTGCCCGTAGAGCGTGATGCCTGTGGCGGCTGCTTCAACAAGATTCCTCCTCAGAAGCAGTTGGACGTCAAACTTCGGAAAAAAATCATCGTCTGCGAATACTGCGGACGAATCATGGTCGATCCCGAAATGGGAGCATAAGGCTCCTGAAAAGTAAGAGGCCGGTATGGGCGGTTTTCGCTGGCGGCCGATGCTTCGGGTTCACAGGTGCGGAAGTTTTCCGAGACAAGGTCCGGCTCTCTTCGGAGGTGCCGGCAGGACTGATGAGAGAGGACGAGAGTTCTCTCTTTGTTTTATGGCAGCATTCGGCTCATTCGGATGAAGAGCCTCGTCATTCCCAAGAGATTTTCCCATCGGCAGGATGGCCGGTCCGGATATTTTCCCCTGATATATTCACGACAAGATGAAGATTTCCCTGACAAACCGCGTCCGAACGACGATCAGAGAGCGGAAGCTCTTCCGAGAAGGAGACCGCCTCGTACTGGTAGCTCTCAGCGGAGGTGCCGACTCGGTGGCTCTGCTCTGCGTATTGCGCGAATTGGGGTATGAGACGGTGGCGGCACACTGCAATTTCCACCTCCGAGGGGAAGAGAGCGATGAGGATGCAGCTTTCGTGGAGGGCCTGTGCCGTGAGCTGAATGTCCGGCTGCATCGGATCGACTTCGACACGGTTCGTTATGCTCGCGAGCGGTCGATTTCGATCGAGATGGCCGCACGTGAACTGCGTTACGAATGGTTCGGACAGTTGCGGAAAGAACTGGCTATCGAATACGTGGCGGTGGCACACCATGCCGACGACAATGCCGAAACCATGGTGCTCAACCTCTGTCGGGGAACGGGAATCAACGGCCTGTGCGGGATGCCTTATAAGCGGAACGATGGTGTCGTGCGCCCCCTGCTGGATGCCACACGGGATGAGATAGAGGCTTATCTGCTCGACCGAAAAATCACCTATCGTACGGACTCTTCCAACGAGGATACACGCTTCCGGCGCAATCTGGTCAGACACCGGATCATGCCGCTATTAAAGGAGTTGAATCCGTCGCTTCAGGAGGCGTTGCTGCGCACTCGGGAGAATCTGGAGGGTGTTGC
Organism: Porphyromonas sp. COT-052 OH4946; assembly: GCF_000765965.1. NCBI lineage: Bacteria > Pseudomonadati > Bacteroidota > Bacteroidia > Bacteroidales > Porphyromonadaceae > Porphyromonas > Porphyromonas sp. COT-052 OH4946. The sequence continues at coordinate 163,861 of NZ_JQZY01000002.1, read as the reverse complement.
AGCTTTTTACTCGAAGGCAACGGAGGATTTTCACGACAGCCTGAGAACGACCGCTTCGATAAGCATTCGGGAGGTCGAAGAAACACCTGCTCCGTTTACGCTGCTGTACGATCTGCTGCATCCGTACGGGTTCAACAGGGATCAGATACGGGAGGTGGCTACGTCTTTGGACAATCCGCCCGGAGCTGCTTTCTACTCTTCTTCGCATCGTCTCTTGCGTGAGAGAGGTCGGCTTACGGTGCTTCCCTTATCGTCGAAGACGGAGATGTCGAAACCGTTCGGCCTTGAAATCGGAGACTCCTTCCTCGATCTGCCGGATGGAAAGCGACTGAGTTGGCAGCGTGGTACTCCTGCCGATTTGGGCTTGGAGGGTCTGCGGCTTCCGAATACCAAGCTGTTGCTTCCTTTGTCGCTTGTGCAATCCTCTCCGGAGGGGCTTTGCGTGCGTCGTCCGCAGCCAGGCGATCGTATTTATCCTTACGGGATGAATGGCTGTAAGAGAGTGAGCCGTTTCTTTATCGATCGTCATGTGCCGCGGAGCTGGAGAGAGGAGGCTTGGCTCTTATCTCGAGGCACAGAAGTGGTATGGATCATGGGCTATGCAGCCGATCGGCGATTCGCCATCAATGGGCTGACGGATTCAGAAGAATATCTGCTCTTTTCTTTCGAATTATAGAGCTTACTCGGTGGTTTTTTCTCTGTGAGTGTATTCTTTCCCCTTTGCATCCATCAGGATGAAGTAAGCACGGTAAAGGCGGAGTAGGGTATAGGAATACTGCCCATTGAGACGCTCATACAAGGATTTGAGCTCGAATATGCGAGAGGGATTGGTGAAATAGGGGCGTAATTCGGAGATGATACCGGCATCTATATAGGCATCGGGAGCCAATCGTCCTTTCTCTATCAAAAGGGCAAGGTGCCCTTCGATGGTGCTCGGACTGAGTTTCCGCTCGGTAGCGACCTCTTCTATGCTCATACCTGCCAGTAGCAATTCGAGCGTTGTCTCGTGGGTAGTCTTTTTCTTTTCCTTGGTTTTTTTCTCTTTACTCTTCCGATTGCCGGCGGCTGTTGGTAGGGCTTCGTCCTTGGGTGAGATGCTGTGCACCCATTCGGTCATCAGCTTTTCCGTCCGAAGCTCCTGTCTGCTGAGACTTTGTCCGGCAGAGAGGGCACCGAAAACGGCTCGTAAGCGAAGCAGGCGGTACACGGCGGTATGCAGATTGTCCTGTAGTTCGAGCAGTTCTTTCGCAAACTGTTTGGCTTTTTTCAGCGTCCCCACCTCTTGGATCGTGGAGGAGAGTTCGCTTGCTATGGCAGAAAGTGGTGGCAGGAAATAGTCCACGGCTTTGTCGATTCGCTCCTTGACGGTCGCAAAGTCGAGTGGCGATTGCCCCCAAAGGCCGGTAAGCTGCCGGCGAAAACGGCCGGCTACTTCGGTGATCGCATCTATTTTGGCCGATTGTTCGGCTGCTCTATCGCTATAATGGCTTTTGCTGCTCTGCTCGCTCTCCTCTCGATAGCTGAGACTGTGTTTGTGCCATATATTCATCAAGCTCTGCCAGTCGAAAGCCTCATCGGATTGCTGCTTCCAATAGGCGAGGCTGTTTTCCTGCAAAGAAGTCCGGAGTCCCTTTTCGTCGGGCTTCGTCTGTGCATATTCGACCAGTTCTTGAGGAGTTTCCAACCCACGCAGATCCGGAGGAGAGAGCAGTACCATCCCCTCAGGGCCTGTCATACGCGACAGGGCTACGTAGGCTTGGCCGGAAACGAAGACGCCTTCCAGATCGATGGCGGCATGCTCGAAAGTCAGTCCTTGGCTTTTGTGCACGGTGATAGCCCAAGCTGCTCGAAGCGGAAAGAGGCGGAAGCTGCCGATTACTTCCTGTTCGGGGGCGTTGGTTTCGGGGTTTACGGAGTAGCGGACGTTGGTCCACTCGTGTGGCTCTACCTCTATAAGTTCTCCGCCGTCAGTCCGAACGACCACTGACGACGCAGAAAGGGAGTGGACTACGGCTATTTTCCCGTTGTAGTAGCGTCTCGGGTGGCGGGTGTCATTCCGGACGAACATCACTCTGGCACCTTCTTTCAGCGTCATTGTCGGTTCCAAAGGATACAGATGCTCCGGAAAATCGCCTTTGATGGTCGCTTTATAGGTTTGGGAGGGTGCCGGTAAGGCTTCCAAAGCACGTCGATTGATCTGATCGGCTTTGTGGTTATGCGTTGTCAGCGTGATATAGCCTTCGTGACAGGTGCTGTCGAAAGTCGGATTCACATGATCCTTCAGGTAAGTCAAATCGTCTGCCGGCAGACGATTGTGGCGCAGGTTGTTCAGCAAGGACATAAAGCGTGTGTCCGTCTGCCGGTATATCGTTTCCAGTTCGAGGAATACAGGCGGATGCTGACCAACCACCATGGAATGAAAAAAGAAAACGCCTTGATAGATTGCTGACATTAGCTCCCATTCATGCGGTTTGACTACCGGTGGAAGCTGCATAAGATCACCGATAAACAGGACTTGTACTCCGCCGAAAGGTCGGGGATTGCTCCGCACCCGACGAAGAACGAAATCGATCAGATCCAGCGTGTCGGCACGGAGCATGCTGACTTCGTCGATGATGAGCAGCTCCATGTTTCGAAGCAATTTACGCTTCGACGCATGCATACGTGTCTGTTTCCAGAAAGATGTCGGTGTAAGGATGTTTACCCCCATTGTGCTTTCGGGAGGCAATCCGTACGGAATGAATGTCCCCGGAGGAAGCTGGAGAAGCGAATGCAGCGTCACGCCACCGGCATTTAAGGCTGCTATTCCGGTGGGAGCAGCTACTATACAGTTTTTGAATGTGTGTTGGACAATGTGGCGCAGCAGGGTCGTTTTACCTGTCCCTGCATTGCCGGTAAGGAAAAGGTTACAGTTCGTGCGGTTGATAAAGTCCAGCACATATTCTTTTGTGTTCATGGAGATTTGTTTCAGGCAGACAACAATTATATCGGTTTGTCAGCCGCTGACATAAAATGCCCCTTGCCCGAAAAGACAGAATCGGGGAGATTATCGACGCTTGCGGAAGCGGCGAACGATACTACGCTTGACAAAGCCAAGCAGGGTACTGATCAACAAAGGACGACCGAAGTCCGTAAGTTGCTCGATCAGATGAAGCGTAGGTCGACCCGTCGGAGTCATTAGTTTAGCTGAAGGCACTTGCTTCTTGCCGATGAAGAAGCGGAGTATTTTGTTGCCGAGGCTACCGGGGTAGAACAGGTGGTTCTCAACTTCTTGGAAGATCATGTCGCCATAATTGTTGCGTACATGATCCAAGCAACGAAAGATATCCTTTTGGCACCGCATTGCTTCCTTTTCGCATGCATCTCGACGACGCTTCAGTTCATAATATGCTCGCATCTTTCTTTTTGTTATGGTTTGTACGACGACTTTTGTCGGAACTATTTATTATTTGCCCTCTCTTCCTCTTCTTCTTTTTTTCTTTGATGGCGAGCTACGATTTCCAGCACCTCTCCGGCCAGCCGTCCGAGGATAAATCTTCTGATCAGATGACGACAAAGATATCCGATCAGGAAAACCAGCAGATATATCCCTACTACAACGAAAAAGCCTCCCGTAGCTCCTATTCCGAGCCACCGCCCAAAGCCGAATCCTAAGGCGATACTCAGGAATATGAGTATCAGGAACGACATCAGGACGGACATAGCCAGCAAAGCCAATTTCGCGACCAATCGTGCTCCTTCTTCGGCTATCGTATATGCTATGCTCTCTGTCCGAAGGGCGAAATAGCGATATGTATTTTCTATTAGTCGTTTGAGCATTGTCTGTCTATCTTAGTTAAACTTAAATGGAATAGGGATGAAAAAACGAGATAAAGAGCCGGCAGCAGATTATATTTCAGTCCGGCAACAAAATCAACTCGACCGCATACAACCCTCTCTACTGCTAAAAACCTTACGTCCCTGAGGGGGTGTTCGATTGGCACAAAGGGGAACGGGCTCTCTGACACACTTCCGCCTTCAAAAGATAAGGCGTGTAGATGGTATGCCTGGCACACGATCTACACGCCCCGGAGTTATTCGCTTCTGAGATCGTCGAGTACTTCGTCGTACTTGTCACCAATCTCTTCCACCATATCCTCGGTGATTCCCTTCATCTTCCTACGGTACTTCTGGTAGCGGTTCTTGGCTTCGTAATAGCCTTCCACCACGCTGTCCTTTACTTTGTCGGCAGTGCTGTTGATGTCTTCAACGAAGCGATTGCGCTTTTCACGATCGGCGAAATAAGCAGCGGCAGCCCCAATGGCAAGGCCCACTAACAGACCGAGAGAAAACTTTCCTTGTGAGCTCATAAAAAATCCTCCTTACTTTAATTAAATGCTTTTGAATCAATTTTGTCAGAAAACCAATTACACTCGAATGGTGAATAGTTTTGTTAATTGTTCATCCGTAAAGATAAAAGTTTTTTCCGAATGAAACAATTTCATATTTCTCCGATTCTGCAGTTCCTTCCGAATTGTAAATACCTCTTCATATTCATTGCTCCATTATTTTTACTTTTGTTTCTAAAATAGAATACGAATGGACAGAGCACAGTTGCGAGGTATGGGGGTTGCCCTGATTACCCCCTTCGATGAGAAGGGAGAGGTAGATCACGAATCGCTTCGACTTTTAGCGGATTATCAGGTAGCGGGAGGTGCCGACTACATCGTAGTACTTGGCACAACGGGTGAATCGCCCACCATCGAGGAAGCCGAACGCTCTGCCATAATGCAAACAGTCAGGGAGGCGGTGGCAGGACGGTGTCCGATCATCGTTGGGGCCGGAGGTAACTATACGGAGCGGCTCGTCAATCGGCTCCAAGCCATGGACAAGACCGGCGTGGATGCCATCTTATCCGTTGCACCTTACTACAACAAACCCACGCAAGAAGGCATCTATAGACATTACAGGAAATTGGCCGAATCTACCGATACGCCTATCATCCTTTATAACGTTCCGGGACGAACGGGTGTAAATATCAAACCCGAAACTACTCTTAGACTGGCTACAGACTGTCCGAATATCATCGGTGTCAAAGAAGCATCGGGCAATGTAGACCAAGTACGTGCAATAGTGGCGGAAAAACCCGATCCTTTCATCGTCCTGTCGGGCGACGATCATCTCTCCCTTTCCTTTATTAAAGAAGGTGCCGAGGGGGTTATCTCCGTGATCGGGAATGCCTATCCGGAACTTTTCAGTCGCTTGATACATCTGTGTTTGGAGAACCGATTTGAAGAAGCCGAAGCCATCCAACAGCGACTCGAAGGAATGTACTACCTGATGTTCGTCGATGGTAATCCGGCCGGAATCAAGGAATTGCTCTATCAAAAAGGACTCATCCGTCACAATATACTACGGCTGCCGCTTGTATCTGCATCGGACTCTACGTCTACTTTGATTGCCAGAGTTCGCAATCAGATCGAACAGCGGTAAAAAGATTTTCAACTTTCGTCCATACAGCCATGCCTATCATTCCCTCTCAAGTCCTGTTTGTAACCGGAATAGACACGAATATCGGGAAAACTTATGCCACGGCTTTTCTTTTCGACAAGTTCTCCGAGTCAGGGCAAAGAGTCATCACCCAGAAGCTCGTACAGACGGGATGCGTCGGCACTTCTGAGGATATAGAAGCACACCGCCGTCTGACCGGATGCTCCATGATGGAGGGAGACCGATTAGGTTTTACCTGCCCCTATATTTTCAGTTATCCGGCTTCCCCTCACTTTGCCGCCGATATAGATGGCAAAAGGGTGGACTGCAAGATCATAGACCGGGCTACTGAGGCTCTGCTTTCTCGCGGCTACGATCGCGTGCTTCTGGAAGGCGCCGGCGGACTGATGGTGCCCATCACCAAAGACTATCTTACGGCTGATTTTATTGCTGACCGAGATTACCCGATCGCACTCGTGACGAGTGGGCGACTGGGGAGTATCAACCACACGCTACTCAATTTGGAATTATGCCGCCACAGGGGCATTACGGTCGAAACCATCGTCTACAATCTTTATCCCGCCGAAGACGACCGCATCACAGCCAACACCCTCGATTATCTCCGCTTCTATCTGGATAAATATCATCCCGACACCCAGCTTATGGTGATGTCAGAACGGCATTGATTCGGGCACAGGCCAACAATCAAGATTCTATCCTCAAAACAGAAAAGCCTCCGACTCTCCTTATTAGGCAGAGTCGGAGGCTTTCGCTATTTCCTTAGGTCTATAAGGCTTATTTCAGCGTACCTTGCTGAGCTTGTTCGATCATCTTGGCATTCGGCAAGATGTAAACCTCTACACGTCGGTTGGCCGAACGTCCGGCAGCTGTGCTGTTGTCCGCAATCGGTTCGTGGCTTCCACGTCCTTCAGCTGTCATACGCGACATACTCACGCCCTGAGAATTCAGGAAAGAGTATACGCTGGCTGCACGTCTCTCGGACAGAGGATCGTTGATCTTGTCGGAGCCTGTATTGTCCGTATGGCCTACGATGCGGATGTCCGTATCGAGGTTCTTGTTCATGTTTGCAGCGAACTTCGTCAGCGCAGTGCGTGAGTTAGGACTCAGCGTGCTGGAGTTCGTGGCGAAAAGAATGCCGCTGTCGAAAGTAACAAGGATAGCTTCTCCGTCATTTACGGTCTGGATCGTAGCGTCGGGTACAGCAGCCTCCAGTTCCTTCTTCTGCTTGTCCATCTTTTTCCCGATGAGAGCACCGGCTGCTCCACCGACTGCGGTACCGACGATGGCACCGACAGCCGTATTTCCGGCCACGTTACCTACTCCGGCACCGATAGCACCTCCTACTCCGGCGCCAATAAGGCCGCCTTTTGCCATATTGTTCAGTCCGCAGCCGGCGAACACGAGACCCACGGCCAAAGCCGAGGCCACTACACTTGATTTCTTCATTAGCTCTTCTTTTTATTCGTTTACACTATGCTTTGTTCACACAAAGCTATCCCGCAGGGGATCAATTATCTTTATTGGCAAAGTACTTCATGAACTGCATACGCTCGTACATCGTTGCCGACTTCACACTTGCAGCATTCAGTTTGCCTCGGAATTCACTGACCGAATAGTAGCCCTTTACTTGCATCCAGCTCTCAATGGTGGCGATCATTTCGGCCGCGAATTGAGGTCCCTTTTTGTAAAGAGCGGTACATATCTGCGTCACATGTGCACCGGCCAGCAGGCACTTGAGTGCAGCCTCTCCATCATGAACACCCGTGGAAGAGGCGATGGATATGCCCGGCACCAATGCGCTGACGATACCGGCATAGCGAATCGTGTCCGAGATTTCTCCGGCAGAGGTAAATACGTCTCCGGCCACCATCTGCACCTTGTCGATGTCGATGTCCGGCTGGTATGAGCGATTGAAAAGTACTACCCCCTTGGCTCCTGCCGCCCGCAGCTTATCGACGAGAGATGGGATATTGGCAAAAGACTTGGACAGCTTCACCGCTACAGGGATTCTGATGGCTTTGATCAGAGAACTGATAATATCCACATACATCTGTTCGGCCTTGTTGGCATCGAAGAAGAGATCGGTATTGAGTCGCATCACGTTGATTTCGAGAGCGTCGGCTCCGGCCTCTTCGAACTGTTTGGCAAAGTCCACCCACGAATCGGAGCGGAAGCAGTTGATGCTGGCTATTACGGGGATAGCCACCTCGCGCTTCACTTCGCGAAGGAAGTCGAGGTGTTTGGAGATCTCGTTGCTCTGTACATAGGCATTGATATAGTCTGCCGCCTCAGGGTAATCCATCGGGGACATCATTTGGGACATTTCTGCCTCGATCTGCTCTTCGAACAGTGATTTCAGTACGATGGCAGCAACACCCGCTGCTTCGAGATCTTTGATGGTTTTGAGGTTGCGGGTCAGTCCCGAACTTGCTGCGACAATAGGATTTTTCAGGCGCAAGCCGGCGAACTCAGTGGACAAATCGATCATATCTGTTTATTATGAATTACGAAAAAGACCCTGCAAGCCTTCCCCGATCACTCTCGGCCATCTCTTTCAAGACAGACGAAAAACGCCCTCGACAACAGGACTTCCCAGTGCCTCCGGCACATATATGCGAGATACGGGCTACACAGAAGGTCTATTCTATTGATACTTACACTTTTGTTAGAATGAATACTTGCACAAAGATATAATTTATTTCACCTCAGCCGTTAATCGTCCTGTTCCTCCATTCATATACCTATAGTAATATATGCAGCAGCCCTGCCGAATAGGGCGAAAGGCTCTTTTTATATCTCTGTCCCTTCGAGGGCAGGGGGGCCGGAAGGCCTGATGCGAGAGCTTTCCTCCCGGAAAAAGGCGAACCCGAATATAAAAGTAAAAGGGCCGTGTCGAAAAAAACTATTTCAACACAGCCCTCTCTGCTATTGTTTTGTGACCCCGGTGAGGCTCGAACTCACGACCCAATGATTAAGAGTCATTTGCTCTACCAACTGAGCTACGGAGTCAATACCCATCAAAAGGAAAGCCCCTTTTGATTTTGACGCTGCAAAGGTATGCTTTTTTCGTTATGTGCCAAATGATTCCGGAAAATTTTTCTTTTATGCACCTTCCTGCATCAGCTGTTATGACCCCATCAGTCTAATGCGAGGGCAATGTGTGGGGAGGTCGTGCTTGTCTGTTGGCCGAGTCTGTAGGATGGAGGCGTTAGAGCCTCACCATTGTCGGAAAGTCTACGACTGACAGCCTCGGAAATACGAACGGGAAATGCTCCGATTGTGGCGCGTGTTTTCCCGAAAAGCGGCGCGAGAATTTTTTCGCTGTGGCGCGAGATTTTTTTACTTCTCGCACCAAAACCAAAAAGTTTACGCGCCACATTTTCAGGAAGGACAAAAGAGAAAATTTCCGCGCGTAAACTCATTCGACAGGGGATGATGCTCCCTACACTTTCTTTTAGTGGGAGGAATGTCTGTCAGCTGTCTCTGCTTGTGGAGTTTCTTCCGGTCGAATAGGCGAGGGTTGTCCTCTTCGGTTCTCGATACAATCATTGTATGGATTTTGCGTTCAATAGAGGAGGTTCTGTGGATCCGCCCCCACGGGGAAAGAACGGGGAGAGCTTTGTCCGATGATGGAGCTGTAGAGCTGCCCGAAGCTGAGAGAAATTCGGACAGAATGAGGAATATCTCCCTACCGCAGTAGACCATTATTCTCTATCTTTGGGCGCATAGCATACCTACTTTCTTATGCAAAAGAATACGAACAAGAGGCCTCACCAAGAACGAAAAGCGAAAACTATAGGGTATGAGCTGGAGCGGTAATCAAACTTTCTTCGAGCGGAGCCGCATCACGATGCGCGTTACCTTTATTTTCGCAGCCATGGTTATTGCCCTCCTTACGCTGTTTGCTTCGGACAGCCTGATCGATAAGATGGCCGGCGAGGAAAGGCAGAAAATCGAGCTATGGGCACAGGCTACCAAGATCGTGGCTTCGGACGATGAAGCCGTTCTGGCCAAAGACCTTGTTTTGCAGATTATCCAATCCAATAATAGCATCCCCGTCATCCTGTGCGATTCCAAAGACTCCATTATTTCGCACAACAATATCGACATTCCGGCCGGCAAACCTGCACTACCCTACCTCCAAAAGAAACTTCGTTATTTCAAGGAAGGGTATCCTCCTATCCGAATAGAAATAGAGGCCCGTCGGCCACAATTCCTCTATTATTCCGACAGCCAAACCCTGCGGCGACTGTTGGTATTGCCTTATATAGCTCTGAGCGTGATATTTGTCTTCCTCGGTATCTCCATCATGGCCTTGCTGGCTGAGCGCAGATCCGAACAGAATCGTGTATGGAACGGACTCTCCAAAGAGACTGCCCATCAGCTCGGTACACCCATATCCAGCCTGATGGCATGGGTGGAACTCCTCAAGGCATCGGAAGAGGATCCATCTATCACCAATGAGATGGAAAAGGATATAGACCGACTGCGTATGATAGCCGAACGGTTCCAAAAGGTAGGCTCGGAACCCAAGACGGAAGTACAGGATGTCCGTCAGGCTTTGGGCAGCACAGCGGACTACATGCGCTACCGCGTATCGCGACAGGTGGACATAGAATTGAGGATGCCGAATGAGGTCATGCGCATAGCCCTTTCGGCACCGCTGTTCAGTTGGGTGATCGAAAATATGATCAAAAATGCCGTCGATGCCATGAGTGGCAAAGGAAAGATCACGATCGAACTCAAGGAGAAAGGCTCGTACGCAGTAATAGATATTACCGACACGGGCAAAGGGATCCCCAAGGGGAAAATGCGCGATATATTCCGTCCGGGCTATTCCACGAAGACCAGAGGTTGGGGCTTGGGCTTGTCTCTGGCAAAGCGAATCATAGAGAAATATCACAAAGGGAAAATAAGCGTAAAGCAATCGGAGCCGGGCATTGGTACCACTTTCCGTATTCTGCTGCCGAAGCAGGCCGATCTGCCATAAGTATACGAATGAAATATGGAGCCGAACAAATCCTTTTCTGCCCCGTACTCCGGAGCTTTGATTTTAGAGTATATCGACTTTATCAATTTTGCCATCCAGCACAACGGTATCCGCACCATCAGTCGCTGTGCCATCTCGAACGAGAGCGGGCGCGACTGGGTGGATACGACCGTCCTCATCGAAGGAGCTTACCTCAAGCCGGCAGACTGTCATTTCGATCTGATTCCTACAGGTACTACCATAGAAGCGGAGGGTCTGGAGCTGAAGGTCGATGCAGCCCGGCTCATTTCGCTGACAGAGGGCTTCGGCACTTCCTTCTCCTGCACCGTCCGAGTGGGGCAAGAAGAGATCTACAGGGAAGAGTACGAAGTGCATCTGATGGCCTATGACCAGTGGGCCGGGATCCGCATAATACCTGAGATACTGTCGGCATTCGTCACACCGAATCATCCGCTTCTCTCCCGTGTTCTCGTCAAGGCGGCCAAATTCATGGAGCGATGGACAAAGTCCAACTCGCTATCCGGATACCAATCGCAAGACCCCTCCATCGTTCGCTGGCAGGTAGCCGCCGTGTACGAGGCCTTGCGCTCGGAAGGGATCGTCTATAGCAATCCGCCGGCGAGCTTCGAAAAAGCAGGCCAACGGATCCGGTTGGCAGACAAGGTGCTGAATGAAAAAATAGGTACTTGCATAGATTTGACCCTGCTCTTCGCGGCTTGTATAGAGCATATAGGGCTTTATCCCCTTTTGGTCCTGTTCGAAGGGCATATTTTTTTGGGTGTCTGGCAGGAAGAGCGATTCTATAGCCAGGCCACCGGCGACGATCGGGAGTTTCTGCTCAAGGGCTGTGCCAATGGTATCCACGATATTGTCTTCGTCGAGAGTACGATGCTGACGGCCTCGGAGCCTGTCAGTTTCGAACTGGCCGTTGAAATGGCTACGCAGCAGCTGCGTACGGGCTTGTTTCAGATGTTCATAGACGTAGTGGCTTGCCGGCTCGGAGGGATCAAACCCCTGCCGCAGAGAGTGGCTACGGAGGGAGGCTTCGAGCTGGTCAATGAGGGGATCAAGCACGACAATGTCACCAAGCGAATCATGAAGATCAGCCCGCTGGACATCAAGCTGGACAGCGATAAGGAGCTGACCAAACAGGATATTTGGGAAAGAAAGCTGCTGGATATTTCCCTGCGCAACAACCTTGTCAATATCCGATCCGGTCGTAGAGCCTTGCCTCTTATCTCGTACAACATCGAGCTTTTGGAGGATTCGCTCCATGCCGGCAACAAGTTTATCATCTTGCCTGCGCCCTCCGACGAATGTGCCCGTCCCAACGAATATGGTATATACGACTCCGCTACCAATCCGGAGGTCGTAGCCGCCACTGTCACGATGGGGCTGCATAGCAATACGCTCTACTCCTATTTGGACGAAAGCGAACTGCAAAACACCCTCAAAGACTTGTACAGAAAATCCAGAACAGCTCTGGAGGAGAACGGAGCCAACTCGCTTTTTCTGGCTATAGGCATACTCAGGTGGATGGAGACGGAGCAGAGTCATCGTCCTCGCTACGCCCCGATCTTGCTCATGCCGATAGAGATCGTCCGCAAAGGGGCAAGCCGTGGCTATGAACTGCGAACCCGAGACGAAGAGACCATGCTGAACATTACGATGGTCGAACTGCTCAAGCAACAATACGGCATAGATCTCTCAGGCCTGAATACGCTCCCTCAAGACGAAAAGGGTACCGATATTCCACTGGTCTTGGCGGCTATTCGCTCACAGCTTCGCGACAAAAAAGGCTGGGATGTGCTCGAAGAAAGTATGGTGGGGCTGTTTTCTTTCAACAAATTCGTCATGTGGAACGATATTCACACCCATGCCGATAAGCTGCAAGAGCACCCTATCCTGAACGGTTTGATGAACAACCGCTTGCAAATGTTCGACCACAGCGAAGAGGAAATCGACGCTCGCATCATCGACAGCACAGTGCCTCCGACGGCTTATTCCATCCCGATCGATGTGGATTCATCGCAATTGGAGGCCGTGATCGAGTCGGGGAAAGGAAAGAGCTTCATCCTTCATGGCCCTCCCGGCACGGGAAAATCCCAGACTATCACCAATATGATAGCCAACGCACTGTACCGAGGCAAGCGCGTACTCTTCGTCGCTGAGAAAATGGCTGCCTTGTCGGTCGTTCAAAAGCGACTGGAAAAGATCGGGCTGGCACCTTTCTGTCTGGAGCTGCACTCCAACAAAGTCACCAAGAGTCACTTCCTCAGTCAGATGCAAACGGCCTTGGACATCCGACGTCTGCAACCGGCCTCTGACTACCTGAGCTGTGCGGACGAACTCTTCTCCCACCGCTCCAAGCTCATTGGGTATATGGATGCCCTCCACAAAGAGAGGGCGTCCGGACTCTCGCTATTCGACTGTATATCGGGTTTCCTCCGTCATTCGGGGGCGGATATGGATGTCAGCCGAGTGCCTGCAAGCCTATTGCAGAAAGAGGCGATAGAGAAAGTAGTCGAAGATATAACCCAGCTGGACACTGTGTTTTTGGTAAGCGGACATCCGGCCGGACATCCGCTGGACGGTTTGGAGCCGACTGATCCGACGATGCTGAACCTGCCATCGCTGCGCGATAGCTTAGCAGAAGCCAAACGCCTGTTCGGAGAATTGTCCTCTGCTCCGCAGGCACTGGAAGATCTGTTGGGTGTTGGTCCCGACGAATCGGTCGATGGCGTGATCCGGATGCGCGACATTCTCGGCTGTCTGTTCCATATTTCCTGCTTCAATGACGACCTGTTCCGCCTCGCCGAGAACCGACAAGCGTGCATCCGAACCCACGATCTGCTGGGTACGGCTCGTGATAGGCTCCGTCTGCATGAAGAGCTTACGCGAGACTATGCACCGACTGTTCTGGAAGAAGACGGCCACAGGCTGCGTGCGGAATGGCAAATGATCGAAAGTAAATGGTTCTTGCCTCGGTTTTTTGCTTCCGGCTCTTTTGTCAAGCGTTTGCGCCGTCATAAACCCACTCTCTCCAAAGCCGAAGTGCCTTTGCTCATCGAACGTCTCTGCGCTCTGCAAGAGCTGAGCGAATCGGTCAGTGGAAGCGAATCCGATCTGATCCGTTTGTTCGATGTCAGAGGTTTGGGAAGTGACCGGGAATGGCTACAGGCCCAAGAAAATCTTCACCGATCCGAAGAATTTGTCCGATTGTTGGCCGGTCATGCCGAGCAGACAGGCCAAAGCTATGAAGTGATCCGCCAAGCCGTGACTGCTAAGATCGGCGGCCATTGGCAACCCATCTTCGATTCCAACAGGAATAAACTACAGCAGATATATGACCGAACCGTCCGGCTGCTACAGGTGTCGGACTCCCTCGCCCACTCCGTCGCTATCAGTCTTCCATCCGGCTACGAACAAATCTGTGCCAGACTTTCCGTTTGGATAGAGCATCTGCCTCGGTTGAAGGATTGGTCGCAATGGATCCTCTGCAAGCGAGCTCTCTTGGATGCAGGAGCAGCACCGGCCATCGACAGGATATGCCACGGCAAAGGATCCGTACCAGCTGTATCTGTGGCAGAAGCCTTTGCGCATAATCTCTACAGGCGCATGGCAGAGGAGACCATCGCATCAGACCCTACCCTACAGCTCTTCAACGGTATCCTTTTCGAATCCGTCATAGAGAAGTACAGATTCCTGACGGCCAATTTCCAAGAGCTTAGCAAGCAGGAGCTATACTGTCGCTTGGCAGCGAAAATCCCCCAACTGACGATGACTGCGTCCAACAGTTCAGAGGTGGGCATCCTGAAACGAAACATCGCCAACGGAGGCCGTGGGACTTCCATTCGCAAGATCATAGACCAAATACCCACTCTTCTGCCCAAGCTCTGTCCCTGCATGCTGATGAGTCCGCTGTCGGTGGCCCAGTTTATCGACCTCGATGCAGAGAAATTCGATCTGGTCATTTTCGACGAAGCCTCGCAAATGCCGACGAGCGAGTCCGTAGGTGCCATAGCCCGAGGCAAGGCACTCGTCGTGGTGGGCGATCCGAAGCAGATGCCGCCCACCAGTTTCTTCATGACCGGAAGGAACAACGAAGAAGATGCCTACATAGACGATATGGAGAGTATCCTCGATGATTGTATCTCTCTGTCAATGCCTTCCCGATACCTTACATGGCACTACCGAAGCAAGCATGAGAGCCTGATCGCGTTCAGCAACAGTCGCTACTACGATGGCAAGCTCTTTACCTTCCCCTCCACTGATGACAGGGTTTCGAAAGTCAGCTTGGTGAAGATAGACGGCGTGTACGACAAGTCGAATACGAGAAGCAACCGCAAAGAAGCCCAAGCCATCGTCGATGAGATTATCCGGCGGTTGGAAGATCCGGCCCTGTGCGAGCGAAGCATCGGTGTGGTATCCTTCAGTCAGGCGCAGCAAAACCTTGTAGAAGATATGCTGATGGACGCTCTGAGCACCAGGCCCGACTTGGAACAGAAAGCCTTGCATGGTGCCGAACCGATCTTTATCAAGAATCTGGAAAATGTGCAGGGAGACGAGCGCGATGTCATACTCTTCACCATCGGTTATGGACCGGACAAGGACGGTAAGGTGTCGATGAACTTCGGTCCCTTGAACAACAAGGGCGGGGAACGCCGGCTGAACGTCGCCGTATCGCGTGCCCGATACGAAATGATCATATATACCTCGCTCAGTCCCGAACAGATAGATCTCAAACGAACCAATTCGCTCGGTGTGGAGGGACTGCGCCTGCTTTTAGAGTTTGCCGCACACGGATTGTCTCATTTGCCCAATCGAAGCAGTCAGGTACGTGCCGAGAGTGCGATCGTAACCGATCTGGCAGGTGCACTGCGTAGCCGTGGTTATAAGACGGACACGATGATCGGCTGTTCGAACTTCAAAATAGATCTCGGCATACGCCATCCGCAGAATCCGGAACAATACCTCCTCGGCATCTTGTGTGACGGGAAAAACTATTTCGAGACGAAGACCACGCGCGATAGGGAAGTCGTCCGGCCGGGAGTCCTTCGCATGCTCGGCTGGAATATCCATAGAGTATGGAGTGTGGATTGGTTCGAAAACAAGGATCGGGTGATCGACCGTATTGTCGAACAAGTAGATGCCTTGCTCCGCTTGCCGGCTATTTCCTCTATGGCACCGGTACAGCCGGTAAAGAAGTTTTCCATCACCTCTGCCGCCCCACTCCAAAAGCCATCCAAGAGCAAAGAGCAACCCTATCGCTCTTTCCCGATCGAGAAGGCTCCTAACCACACTGCCGACCTAAGTACCCTGACCGCCAACAAGGCAGAAGTAAGAAAGGCGATCCGATCCATCGTCCAAACCGAGCAGCCTATTACCGATACCCTTTTGTACAGACGCGTAGTCGAGCACTTCGGTCTTAGTCGGGTCTCTCCTCGCCTGCGAACTCTCGTCGATAGCTTGACGGACAAATTATACCACGATCCCGTTTCCTTCGAAGGGAGCCACACGCTCTGGATAGACAGCGAAGCGGCCGAAGGATTCGACTATTACCGCACGGATTCCGGCAGAGAGATCAGCGAAATTCCCACCATCGAGATCATGAATGCCCTTATGCATATCATGGAGGAACAGCTTGCTCTTCCTCGCCTCGAACTGTGCAAACTGGCAGCCCAGCTTCTTGGGTTCGCTCGTAACGGAACGAAAGTGCAGACACATACAGATTATGCCGTCGAGGAGCTCCTGCGTAACGGCAAGTTCAGAGAATCCGATCGGGGAATGATCGCTCTGAACGAATAGCGGTTGCTCTTAATATCCGCATCTCGCAGTATGCGTTAGTTCGCCGAGGAAGATAATCTACCGCCCTTTGCCCTCGCAAGTTTGCAGATGGATCAAGTCGGTTCTCTGTACGTTGTGCACAAATGATACAGCATTATTATTACATTTACGGAGCATAAATGTAGCCGGCCGGTGTCATTTTCAATAGAAATGCACGGTGTAGCGTTATAAAATAAATACAAGTTGGAGCCCGGACGTGCCTGTTGTTCCGACTCTTGCTATTCACAATTGAAAAAGTAAAAAAATGACATATAATGAATTACAACTGGAATTTGGAGCCGTTTTCCGCAGAGGAACGTTCCCTCGGGACAATATTCTGTCGGGAGCTAAGGCTCGCGCCCGTAGTGGGGTGCCTATTGGCACGCAGGGGAATAGCTTCCGTGGAGGAAGCTAAGCGTTTCTTTCGCCCAAGATTGGAGGATCTCCACGATCCTTTCCTGATGAAGGATATGGACAAGGCTGTGGCTCGCCTGAACAGGGCAGTGGGGCGAAAGGAAAAAATCATGATTTACGGTGACTATGATGTAGACGGTACCACGGCAGTGGCACTCGTCTATAAGTACTTGCGCGCCACGGGCTGCTCCGAAACCCAATTGGATTACTACATTCCGGATCGGTACGATGAGGGTTATGGTATATCTTATCGAGGGATTGATTTGGCTCACTCTCTCGGAACGAAACTGATAATCGTACTTGACTGTGGTATCAAAGCCGTCGAAAAGGTGGCATACGCCAAGTCGCTTGGCATCGATTTTATTATCTGCGACCATCACAATCCGGATGAAACCCTGCCCGATGCCGTTGCGGTGCTGGATGCCAAAAGAGCCGACAATACGTATCCTTACGAGCATCTCTCCGGCTGTGGAGTCGGGTTCAAGTTTATGCAAGCTTATGCCCGGAGCAACAATTTACCCGAATCCAAGCTCCTTCCTTTGCTCGACCTCGTGGCCGTCAGTATAGCTTCGGATATTGTTCCTATTATGGGGGAGAACCGCATACTCGCCTATTACGGACTGCGCCAACTTAATAAACGCCCTTGTCTTGGCTTACAGGCTATAATAGATGTATGCGGTCTGAAGAAGCGAAGGATAGATATGAACGACATCGTCTTCAAGATCGGGCCTCGGATCAATGCTTCCGGTCGTATGATGAATGGGGGGAAGGCTGTGGAACTGCTCCTCTCTCAGGATGCTGTGGAGGCCCAAAGCCGAACGGCCAATATAGACGAATACAACGATCAACGTCGCGAGCTTGACAAGGATGTGACGGAACAGGCTATTGACATTTTGGGCGAGCTATCCGATGTGGACAAGAAGATCCTCGTTATCTACCGGCCGGAATGGCACAAGGGCGTCATCGGCATAGTAGCCAGCAGGATGACTGAACGCTATTCGCGCCCGACGATCGTGATGACGAAGAGCGGCGATTACATTTCCGGTTCGGCTCGTTCGGTGGGAGGATTCGATGTGTATAAGGCTATCGAACATTGCAAGGATTTGCTGGTCAATTTCGGTGGACATCCTTTTGCTTCCGGTCTGACGATCAAAGAAGAGAATCTGGAAGCTTTCCGAAAGATGATTACGGACTATGCCGAAGAGGCTGTATCGCCGGAATTACTGGTGCCGCAAATAGATGTAGATGCCGAAATATCCATCGAAGAGGTCAATTACAAACTTCTCGACAACCTCAAGCGGATGGGGCCATTCGGACCGGAAAATTCCAAGCCGGTCTTTATATCCCGACAGCTGTACGATGCCGGAGGTAGCAGGGCTGTGGGGAAGACATCCGAACACCTGAAGATAGATGTGAGGGTGGGATCGGGCGAACGCCATCCGGTGAGTGGGATTGCATTTAATCAGGCCGGTCATTGCGATGAGATCAAAAATGGTCCTTTCCACCTTTGCTACACGATAGAAGAGAACGAATTCAACGGCAATAAATCATTGCAGCTACTGGTGCGCGACATCAAACCCGAAGAAGAATCCACCATTAACGGAGAGACAAGATGAAGAGAACGCTCACGATGAATCTGGGAGGCAAGGTCTTCCATATTGATGAGGATGCCTATAACCTGCTGGAGGAGTATCTACACAATTTAGCCTCACATTTCGATCGGGATAACCATACGGATTGTAAAACGATCGAAGAGTTTGAGGCTTATTTGTCGGATATGGTCATCGCCCGATTGCACAGCGAACACGCCATAATAAGTATCGGCCTGATTCGAGAAGTCATAGAAAAGATCAATATGGTTGGCGGATATTCTGCCGGTGCCGATCAATACCGACAGAATGGAAAAGAAGCAGCAGACCATCGATACGCAACGGAGGAATCTCCGAAGCGAAAGTTTTACCGAGACATGGATCGTGCCGTTCTATGTGGTGTTTGTAGTGGTATCGCAGCATATACGGGATGGAATGTGAATGCCGTTCGTGTAATTGTCGTGCTCATGACGATTGTCGCGTCTTCGCTCTTTTGGATGGTTATTGTCGGCTATTTAGCTGTTTGGATGATAGCTCCCCCGGCAATAACGGCTTCCCAAAAACTGGAGATGTACGGCGAACCGATTACCGTAGAGAATATTGGTAGGCGTGTCGCTGCCGATGTAGATGCGAATCTTCATCGTAGGGGTGCTTCGGTACTCAATACATTGGGATGTGTCCTGAAAGGATTGTTCGTCCTCGTAGGAATCGGATTTGTATTCGCCGTTGCTTTCGGGCTCTTGGGGCTGGTTTTGGAGTTATTTGCAGGTGATTACGCAACTGATGCTCCCTTAACCTCGGATTGGGTATCTATTCCCTCATGGATGGTGCTCTGTGCTACGGTTTCTCTTTCCATCATTGTCGTTGTGCCGGTAATGGCTATCATCTTAAGGCACCACGGTCCGGGAAGAAATGGCATTATTCCTGTTGGTCTCAAATGGCTAGGCTTGACCATCTGGTTTGTAGCGGCAATTTTATTGGCTGTAGTCTTCATTTTGATAACCCGTGAGCTGGGTTTGAATTTCTTCCTGCATCGTCATTCGGTGTAATCGGCTTAATATGAGTGATGTCTTAAACAATGTTCCGTCTATCTTTTTGGAGAGAACCTGTAAAGGTTTTTGAGTTTTTGTTCATATCTTCGCTTTAGAATCTTACCTTTTGAACAAGAATAACAGCAGCCTATCAATAAGTATGAGCGATAATTGTCATCTGGCAGAGAAACCATTTCGAAGTGTTGTCCTCCCGAAGGATTCCATTCTGACTTTATTTTTCCGAATTTGTCTCCGAAATTGGTATTGGATTCTCCTTTCTGTTGCTCTTTTTGGTGGCTGGGGCGTAGTGAAGTATAAGAGGGCGGGCGTAGCTCCCAGCACCTATTTTACAGCCGTAATGGCACGATTCCCCGAAGGAATTCAGCGAACAAGTTCCGGCGGATTGAACCCGAATTATAGCCTCTATGATAGCTATACCCCACGTTGGGAAGGTATTTCCGTATTGGATTGGAATTCTATTTTCAATGGTCTTTGTGCTACAAGCCTAGTGGAAAGAGTGGGAGAGAAAATACAGTACGATGTAAACTATTTCCTCCCGGGTAAGGTGGCTAATCATGATATATATGATAGTACTCCGATTCATTTAATCTTCTCCCCTGAGAGTGCGCATAGCTCTTTCACTGTAAAGATGAAGATTGAAAAAGAATATGCTATGATCTTATCTCTGAAAGGAATACATGAGGCGAAAGGGATAAGTCTGGCCGATATCCAGCTTCCTTATGGTACTCCTGTAGCTACCCCGATCGGAGAACTTAGGGTGGAGAAAACGGAGCGATTCAACCCTGAAGCTTTGGAAAAAGAATTCTCCTCTATGCCTATTATAGTTACTAAAGAACCCAAGGATAGAGCACGTGTGCGCTACGATTCGGAGCTTAGAACCGAGGAGTCGAAGGGGCGAATAGAGATGAGGATAACGATAAACAGATCTTTAGGTTTTGCAAGAGATTTTCTTGACGGCCTTATAGAAGAATTCGATATCCAGTCCCGCGAGAAATATCGTCAGGAGGTAGAAGAAAAAATCGCTTTGGTGGAAAAAAGTCTAAGCGATCTTCAAAAGTCAGAGGGTTATGTCTCGGATTCTACTCTTCTCTCTTTGGGGATCACGGAGAAGGAAATCAGTGCTGACAGTGAGGCTTTGCGCAAGAGGTTGGTGTCTATGATCAATGAATACAAAGTGGATCTTTTGACTGCTGATGCATCTTCGAGCCTAATTGTGTTGGACAAGACTAAGTCTGTTCCCGGTTCGAAGAGAGATTTATTGATCTTGCTTATCAATCTGGCCATGGGCTTATTTTTCCCCATGATTATCTTCTTTGTCTACATCGTTCTGCGCAATCTGATATTGGCACCTTCGGAACTTGGCGAAAAAGCGCTCAAGCGTATACTGGCTCTACTGAATGGAAGTAAGAAGAGAACGGCTACGATGCAACGGGATATAGACTTACTTCGTCTCAATCTGACTGAATACCTATCGGATTCGGCTTCCTCTTGTATTATCCTGACAAGCATGAGCGGTAACGAACAGACCGAGAGGATAGCTACAGAACTGATAAATTCTTTTGAGAAAAAGGGAAAGAAAATCCAAATGGTCCACCTTGAAGAGTCGGATGCTGCACTCCAAGAGGTGGCCGCTTTGCGTGAAAAGGGTATATCCGTTTTAGCCATGGCTCCGAGTATAGTAGGTAGTGCTTTGGCCGTTGAGGCAAGTCTCGTAGCGGATGTTTCTTTGTTGTTGGCCGAGAGCATGTGCTCGAAGAGAAAAGACAAAGACGAAGTCGAAACATTTATCTGCCAGAGTCGTTGTCCTGCTTTCGTGCTATGGTTGGATAGGTACTAAGACTTTATTCATTTTCTAACTCCAAAGTTTTATGGGTATTATCCGGAGCATATTAGACACCGATCTATATAAATTCACTACCGGCTATGCCTATGCCAAGCTATTCCCCAGAGCTTATGGCGAATTCCGCTTCATAGACCGCAACCGGCAGCTCTTTACCGAGGAATTTGCCGAGCTGGTACGTGCCGAAATACGAGCGATGGCATCTCTGTCTTTGACTCGTGAGGAAAAAGAGTTTCTCCGGCGGGAATTACCTTATCTACCGCCGATATACATCGATTTTTTGGAAGGTTTTCGTTTCGATCCGGAAGAAGTTACAGTATCGATAGACGCACAAGGTCGCTTGGATATACGAGCGCAAGGCCTTCTCTATCGTGTGACGCTTTGGGAGACACCCATCCTGGCCATTATCAGCGAACTCTACTATCGTTTTATCGGGGCCCAACCGGATTGGAAGCACGTAGAAGAGGTAACTCGATCCAAGGGGGAATTGATGCGAGAGCATCGAGCTACGTTCTCGATATTCGGTATGCGGAGGCGTTTCTCCCTTGATGTGGAAGATCGTGTGACGGATATTCTCAAGCAGTATGCAGGTGAGAGTCTCTTCGGTACCAGCAACGTACACTTAGCCCATAAGCATGGATTACGCGTGTCCGGTACACATCCGCACGAGTGGATACAATTCCACGGGGCTATTTACGGCTACAAGATGGCCAATTATGTAGCCATGGAGGATTGGATCAATGTCTATGACGGTGATCTCGGCACTGTGCTCACCGATACGTACACGACCGATGTTTTCATGCGCAACTTCAGCAAGAAGCATGCCATGCTCTTTACCAGTCTGAGGCATGACAGCGGCGACCCCGAAGTATTCATCGAGAAAGCAATACGGCGATACGAAGAGCTGCGAGTAGATCCCAAGATCAAGTACATCATATTCTCTGACAGCCTCACTCCCCAGCGAGCCATAGAGATTCAAGATATGTGTGCCGGCAAGATAAAGGCCAGCTTCGGCATCGGTACCAATTTGACGAATGATGTAGGTGGGGGTGTAGAGCCACTGAATATCGTTATGAAGCTCTGGAAGTGCAAGATGACGGCGAAAGACGATTGGCACTACTGCGTCAAGCTGAGCGATGTCGATGGCAAACATACGGGAGAGCCGGAAGAAATCCTTCTGGCGATGAATACACTGGGAATCAAACCGAAATAATGCTGACAGGGCTCTTCTTCGGATCTTTCAATCCGCTGCATATCGGTCATTTGGCACTGGCCAATTATCTGACAGAATACACTCCGATCGGAGAGTTGTGGTTCGTGCCGAGCCCGCTGAATCCTCTAAAAAACACCCAAGAGCTACTTCCGTACCATCTGCGCTGCGAGCTGATAGAACAAGCTATTCAAAACGATGCTCGTTTTCAAGTCGTGCGCATCGAAGAACTCCTACCTTCTCCTCATTATACCATCCGGACACTTCGTGTCCTCAGCATGCTGTATCCCCGTCATCGGTTCGCCCTCCTGATCGGGGCGGACAACTGGCAGAGCTTCGATCGATGGAAAGATCATCATCGGCTGACGGCCGAATACGAGCTCATTATCTATCCGCGATTCGGCTATGAAGTAGACGAAACAAAACTCCCGGCCGGATGCCGATACGTACATGATGCTCCGCGAATAGAAATCTCCTCTACCCAAATCAGGACAAGCATATTGGAAGGAAAAGATCTGCGCCACTGGCTGCCTCTTCCTGAGTACCGGGACGTCATAGCATCTGCCCTGCAAAGCTGTCTGTCACAAAAACGCTGAGAAAAAGAGAACCTATGGAAGAAAGAATGGTCACGCTCGTCTGCCTGCAAAGCAACGCTTTGGCAGAAGAACTCCAACGAATGCTCGCCGAAGCAGGTATCACGGCTTATCTGCGTAATGAATACACCAACCGCATCATAGGCCCTATGTGCGATGTCGGTGGTGTGCGAATAGAATTGGCCGAAAGCGACCTCGAAGCAGCTCGCACTGTTTTGGCGGAGTCCGGATTGCCATTGGCAGAGCCGGAGCAGACCCAAGTGGGGCGTATCAGCCGATGGGCGGACAACCTGCCTCTCCTGCGCAATCGTCCTTTGGAGCAGCGCTTGTGGATCATTACGGGACTGCTCATAGTCTTTCTCGGAATGCTTTCCATCATACTCTATCTCTTAAGCTAAAGCAATATGCCCCGGCGGAAACCGCTTAGCAATAGCCAGATCATTTGTATCGCACTCCTTTGGATACTGCTCGTCATCTATGCCATTGGGGCAGGAAGGCCGAGCGGACAATTGTTTTTCGGCATCATTTCCTCCGGCATCGTCGTATTTGTCACCATCTACAAAGACATTCGTCGCAGGGGAAAGTAGAGTCGTTCGCGACTTTCTCCTCTAATATCACTATCATTACCATCCCATGTATCGTTGTTCTCGCAGGTCTCCTGCCTTTTTTCTTGCCTTGGTTTTTTGTGTAATGGCATTCTTTAGCTGTGGCACCAAGCGAAAATTGCCCCCACAAGTGTACACTGATCATCCCAAGCGGGAGTTTCGTGCAGCATGGATCCAAACCGTCTATCAGAGCGAGTATGCCCGCTTGGCCCCTGCCGAAGTTCGCCGCTTGCTGATCGGGCGACTGGATAAACTCAAAGAAGCCGGCTGTAATGCGATTATTTTCCAGATCAGACCCGAGAGCGATGCCTGGTACGAATCTGCTATAGAGCCATGGAGTCGTTTCCTGACAGGCCGTCAGGGACAAGCCCCTACGCCCTTGTGGGATCCGCTCGCTTTCATGGTCAGCGAATGTCACAAGCGGGGGATGGAGCTGCATGCATGGATCAATCCATATCGCGCCTCGACTTCCGGAACGGCAGGGCTTGCCCCCGATCATCCCTACCACCGTTATCCGGAGTGGTTCGTCACCTACAACAATCAGCTCTACTACGACCCCGGAGTGCCGGATTGTAGAGCTTACATCTGCCGTATCGTGCGAGATATTACGATGCGATATGACGTCGATGCCATTCACATGGACGATTACTTCTATCCATATCCGGTGGCCGGTATGGCTTTCCCCGATGGCGACAGTTTTCGCCGATACGGACAGGGATATACCTCCCAAACGAAGGGAGACTGGCGGCGCGAGAATGTAAACAAGCTGGTACATGAAATCAAGCTGACCATACTGCAGTCCAAACCGTGGGTGCGTTTCGGCATCAGTCCCTTCGGCATATATCGGAACAAACGCTCCTCCCCTTCCGGTAGTGAGACAGCCGGACTTCAGAACTATGATGACCTCTATGCCGATGTGCTATTGTGGCAAAAAAAAGGCTGGATCGACTACGTTATCCCCCAAATCTATTGGGAGATCGGACACAAAGCCGCAGACTATGCCACGTTAGCTGAGTGGTGGGGACGTAATTCTGTCGGAGCGACACACCTCTACTTCGGGCAGGATGTCAAACGAACGATGACTGCCCGACAACTCGCGCCCAAGATGCGGATGCAGCGTGCCGTAGCAGCCGGGCATGCCCTTTGGCCGGCCGGTGAGGTGGTGAACAATACCCAAGGAGTGGCAGACAGTCTGCGTAGCCGCTACCACCGCTATCCCGCTCTTATACCGGCTTATACGGCCATGCACCGACAGGCTCCTCCGAAAGTGAAAGGCCTGCATGCCGCTTGGTTGCCATCGGGCTTTCACCTGATCTGGCTTGCCGAAAAGGACGAATCCGATCCCGTCAAGGCCTCCTACTTCGTGGTCTATGCCTTCCGCCATGGCGTGAAGAAAACGACCCAACATGCCGAAAACATTTGGGTGATTACACCCGAAAACAGTATCCGCCTTCCCGACTCCCACGCTTCAGCGGATTATACCTACTGGGTGACAGCCGTGGATCGCTTCCATAACGAGAGCAAACCGGCCAAGCTGAAAGTCAAAGCCCGATACAAACGCCCCTGAGCGCATGCCTCGTCGTAAGACAAAAAAGAGAGAGGAGGCCCTGCCCACCATTGACCCGGCCAATGAGGAGATGGGCTATGTGCTCAGCCTGATCGAGCGTACAGACCAAAGTCTCTTCCTGACCGGCAAGGCCGGAACGGGTAAGTCCACACTGCTTCGGCATATCTGTGCTACGACGCACAAGAAGTTCATCGTGCTTGCACCTACCGGTCTCGCGGCTCTGAATGTCGGAGGGCAGACGCTCCACTCATTTTTCAAGCTGCCACTCCGCCCCATTCCGCCGAACGATCCCGATCTGAGCACTCGTGACAAACGGGTGTTCGATGTATTTCGCTACACGAACGAACACAAGAAACTGATCCGAAGCCTCGATCTGATTGTCATAGACGAGGTGTCCATGGTTCGGGCCGATGTCATCGATGCCATTGATAAGCTCCTCGGTATATACAGAGGCCGGCAAGAAAGGCCTTTCGGTGGTGTGCAGATGTTGTTCGTGGGGGATCTTTATCAACTTGAACCTGTGGTAACGGCAGATGATGCCGACATACTGAAACGATTTTATCCCAACCCCTTCTTTTTCTCCTCCGAGGCACTGCGAGCCACTCCTCCCGTCACAGTGGAGCTGACCAAGGTGTATCGACAGACAGAGCAGGCGTTCGTGCAGATACTCGATCGAATCCGATCAGGCAGGCTGATCGAACAGGATCTTCGGGACATCAATAAATGCGTCGATCGCCATTACGAACCACCGAAAGACGAGCCGGTCATCACCCTCGCCACCAAACGCCGGCACGTGAGCTACATCAACGAGCGACAGTTGGACCGGCTGCAGGGCGACCCCATCACCCTGTACGGCACTATCGAAGGCGATTTCCCCTCTTCATCCTTACCGACCGAGGAAGAGCTTATCCTGAAACAGGATGCTCAGGTGATATTCGTCTCCAATGACAAAGATCACCGATGGGTCAATGGGACACTCGGCATAGTAGCCGGCTTCGATCCGGAGAGTGAAACGATAGACGTATGTCTCAGCACCGGAGAAGTTGTCACAGTGGAACCATGCATCTGGGACAATAAACGCTTCTCCTATAATGAGCAGGCCAATAAAGTGGAGGAGGAAGTCCTGGGCAGATTCATTCAGTATCCGCTCAAATTGGCTTGGGCGATCACGGTACACAAGAGCCAGGGACTGACGTTCAATCGGGTGATCATCGATTTCTCGGAAGGGACCTTCGCCGGCGGTCAGGCCTATGTAGCCCTCAGCCGGTGCCGTTCGCTCGAAGGTATGGTGCTGCGTGCACCGCTTGCCGGTCGGGACGTCATCGTCCGTCGTGAGATTGTCGATTTTTATTCGCGAGCCAATGATCTGGGTGTAATCAATGACTCGCTCGAACGTGCCGAGGCGGAACGTGAGTATGCACAAGCCCTCCGGCTGTGGAATGCTTGCCGTTATACGGAAGCCATCGGCACCTTTTCACAAGCATTAGCGAAGAAGAACGATTTGGACGACCCACTCTTTCGCCGTCTGCTGGTGAGCAAGCTGTTCGAAATGGAGTATGCATACCGCCGTGAGGAACAGCTGCGGCGTGAGTTGGCCGAGCAGCGCGAGGTTATGCGTCGACTGGCCAAAGAATATGTACTAATGGGCAATGACTGTATTGCGGAGGCTCATGATGCTCAAGCGGCCATCCGCTCCTACGACAAAGCCCTCACGCTCTATCCCGACTATATGGAGGCCTTCGTCAGGAAAGGTCGGGCATTGGCCGGACTGAACGAAATAACCGCTTCCCTCTCTGCTTTGAATCAGGCTGTAGCCATTGCTCCGACGGATTTTACTGCTCGATTCACGTTGGGACAAGTCTTGGAGAAATTCGCTTACTACGAAGAGGCCCTCGATGCATACCGACAGGCCGATGGGCTCAACCCCCAAAGCCGCACATTGCTCAAACGGCTTATTGCCCTCTGCGAGGAGCTGGACGAAGAAGACGAAGCCGAGCACTACCGAATCCGCTTACGCAAGCTCCGAGAACAGGCCGGCCGGAAGTGAAACAGCTTGTGGCGTGGCTTAGCCTGCCCGCATCCCGTAAAGCATCCATCACCCCCCGATCCGATAGGCCGGTCTATCATCCCAACCTTTCGCAATACGCACCGGAAATGTGCTGATTCCGGCCCGAAATCTCTGAAAAAGTGGCGCGAGAAAATTTTCGTTCTGGCGCGAGAAATTTTTACTTCCCGAACCAAAACGAAAATTTTCTCGCGCCATGTTTTGCGGACTGACGACCGGACAAATTCCCGCGCGTAAACTCTTTGGCAACAAAGAATAGTCTCATTGCTTGAAAAGAGACTTCAGTCGCTTTTCTGTACAGTGCGATAGAAGGAGGAAAGATGGCGTCGGAGGGGGGGCTTGTCAGAGGGTGCGCTTGAGGCGGAACAGGAACTCCAGACCGCCTTCGGAGCGGTTTTTGATGGTGATCTCTCCCTTGTGGAAGAGGACTGCGTTCTTGACGATGGAGAGGCCTAAGCCCGTGCCGCCCGTTTCTCTCGTTCGCCCTTGGTGTACCCTGTAGAATCGCTCGAAGAGCCGTGTCAGATGCGATTCGTCCGAGATCCCCACTCCCGTGTCGTAGAATGAAAAGTAGAGATAATCCTCGTCCTTGCGGTAAAGATCGATGATGATCTGTATGTTTTCGCCGCCGTAGCGGATGGCATTCTCCGTCAGGTTGCGGAAGATGGCATAGAGCAGGCTCTCATTGCCGGTCAAAACGGTATCGGACGGTAGATTCGGCCGGAAGGATATGCGATGCGCCGTAAAGTCCGAGGCGAAGTCCTTGCCGACTCTTTCCAGCAGTTTGCTCAGATTGATCGGGGAGAGCTTGAAAAGAGCGGGCGACTCGTCCAGCTTCGTGATCAGGCTCATGTCGTGGATCAGATCCGATAGCGCCAAGGTGCGATGATAGGCCTGTTGGAGGAAGTACTCGCGGGTGGCTTGGTCGGGGTTCTGCTCCAGGAGTGTTTCCAAATATCCGCGAATACTCGTTACCGGCGTACGTAGTTCGTGGGCTATATTGCCCGTCATCTCTTGTTTGATGCGGTGCATTTTCTCGTTTTCCGTCACATCGTTGAGTACCATTTCGAACCCACCGTCTTCGAATACGCCTGCTCGCAGGGAGAAGGCTTTGCCATGGCGTCTGATCCGGCTTTCGTAGGAGGTTGTTTTGCCCCCTCCTTTCACAAAGTCGAAAACAGGGGCAAAGAGGGGATCTTCCGCCAGCGTTGCTGCGCTGATGTCGTTGCAGTCGCTGATGGCATGCAGATACTGAACGAAAAGGCCGTTGAAGAAAAGAACTTCGTGTGCGGGGGTGAAAAAGCAAACTCCTTCGCGCGAATAGAGTACATGCTGGGCAAGGCGTTCGCGTTCGTAGTCGATTGCTTGCGTTTTCTCGCGAAGGTCCTGATAGTTGCGCGCTATTTTCCGGCTTACTTCGCCCAGCTCATCGTCGGGGAATGTCTCTCCCGCTGCTGCCGTGTCGGGGTTGATGGCCAGATCGCGAAGGCGTCTGATGGCTCCGCTCGTGCTGTGCGCCACCCGGCCGATGAGCAGGAGGGTGACGGCCAGGAGGGCGATAGCCCAATAGAAGAAGGGGGCATCCATCCGAAGCAGATAGCGCACTTCGGTATTGTAGGGGAGAGCTACCCGTATGAAACGGGAGCCGATCTTTTCGGCCAGGTAGAGATATTTGACTCCATCGGACTGGGAGATGCGTATGTCCGTCCCATGCCGATGACGGGAGGCAGCTACGACCTCGGCACGCGCCGAGTGGTTCTGCATTTGCTCCGAGCTGTCTATCACATTATCGAAGAGGACTACGCCCTTGTGGTCGATGATGCTGACGCGTATGGAGCGGGGGAGAAGGGGCAAAATGTGGCCGAGTCTGTGCCGATAGTCGGCCGTGGTGTCGGGGGCGGCTTTGTCTATAATGGATACGTATTCTGCCAGCCGATCCTCAAGAGCTTGTTTTTTGATCGTTCGCTGCCGCCACTGTCCTATCAGGATCACTCCTGCAAAGAAGAGCAGGAAAAGACATCCGAATCGGAGGAAGAGTTTGCCCTTGATGTTCAGTCGCATAGGAGAGCGGGATTGAACCGATAGCCGTAGCCCGAACGGTTGGTCAGCATGGGAGCACATACGCCGAGTTTCTTGCGAAGCCGGGTAATGTGCACATCGACCGTTCGTTCGGTGATATAAGGCGTTTCGCTCCAGACCTTCTCGATAATCTCGCTACGGGAGAGCACGCGGTCGGAGGAGCGAACGAGCAGGACGAGCAGTTCCATCTCGGTCTTGGTCAGCTGTACGGGTTCGCCGGCCACGAATACTTCTTTGGTCTCCGGATTTATTTGCAGATCGCCGCAGACGATCAGGCGGGATGAAGCATGATGTTCGTCTTTCGCGCCTGTCGAACGACGCAGGACGGCTCGGACGCGGGCAACGACTTCTTTGATGGAGAAGGGTTTGGGGATGTAGTCGTCTCCTCCGACCGAAAAGCCCGTTAGCATATCGTTCTCGGTATCCTTGGCCGTAAGGAATATAATAGGAGTGGTGTCGCGCCTTTCTCGGAGGGTCTCGGCCATCTTGTATCCGGACATGCCGCCCATCATCACATCCAGCAGGATCAGGTCGAAAGGAACGGAGAGCGTGATCAGGGCTTCTTCCGCGGAATGGGCGCTGCATACCTCGAAGCCTTCGCTTCGGAGGTTATAGGCCAGGATTTCGCATATGCTGTGGTCATCGTCCACTATCAGGATCTTATATGCCATGCTGTCGTTGCAAAAGTTTGGATACCAAAGATATGGAATAATGGAAATGGAGCTGTCCGGAGCAGTAAAAAGAGGTGGAGGTAACCCGGGGTTGTGTCAAAGTCCATTCTTTGCACAGCCCCGGTTCGGTTCGTAAGAATGCGCAAAAAGTGTAAGGTGCTTCTCCTAATCGGCTTTGCTTTTGTTGTGCTTGAGCACTTTTGCATCCACATAGAATACGATCTCCTCCACGATATTGCCGCAGTGGTCGCCTATGCGCTCCAGCTTGCGGATCAGTAGCAGCAGCTTCAGACCGCAGTAGATGTGTTCGGGATGCTCCGTCAGGAACTGGGCAAGGACCTTGGGGGCTGCATGATAGATGGCATTCACCTCTTTGTCGCGGGAGAATATCCGACCCGCTATTTGGGTGTTTTCGCTTTCCAGTGCCACGTAGCAATCCGATAGCATGCCCTGCAGGACGGTAAACATCTGTTCCATGTCGAGCTTTTCTATCAGAGATGCCGGGATGTCTTGGCAGTCTTCATCGAGCACATGCATAGCGATGCCGGCGGCAAAGTCGCCTATCCGCTCCAGCGTGCTGCAGATCTTCATCAGCGAGAGGGTCAGTCGCAGGTCTATGGCCACGGGGCTATAGAGGGCTATGTAGTTCTCGCAGTCGCTTTCGATCTTCAGTTCACATACATCCACTCGTTTCTCCCTGCTGATTACTTCGCGTGCCAGATCGGTGTCGTTCGTCAGAAAGGCCTGACGGGCTTTCTCCAGTTGGGATAGCACGAGCTGCCACATGCGGTTTACTTCCTCTTTGAGGAGGATCATTTCTTGTTCGGTATGCTTCATTGCAGTTTCCTTGTTTGAATTTAAGTGTTTGGGAGGGGAGAACGATCAGCCGAAACGGCCGGTAATGTAGTTCTGCGTTTGTTCGGAATCGGGCGACAGGAACATCTTCTTCGTATCGCTGTATTCGATGAGTTGGCCGAGCATGAAGAACCCCGTCTTGTCGCTCACGCGTGCTGCCTGCTGCATATTGTGTGTGACGATTACGATCGTGTACAGCTCCTTGAGTCCATGTATCAGCTCCTCTATCTTGGCTGTGGAGATGGGGTCGAGAGCCGATGCCGGTTCGTCCATGAGCAGGACGGAAGGGGAGATGGCCAAAGCTCTGGCTATACAGAGACGTTGCTGCTGGCCACCGGACAGGGCAAAGGCGGATTTCTTCAGTTTGTCCTTTACTTCGTCCCAGAGTGCAGCCGCGCGTAGGGACTCCTCCACTCGTTGGGCAATGAATTGCTTATCGCCCATCGAATTGACGCGCAGGCCGTATGCCACATTCTCGAAAATGGATTTGGGGAAAGGGTTTGGTTTCTGAAATACCATACCCACCTTCTTGCGCAGGTCGTCTACGGATATGGATTTGTCGTGTATGTTCACGCCATCTATCAGGCATTCCCCCGTGAGGCTGGTTCCCTCGATCAGGTCGTTCATGCGGTTGAACAGGCGCAGGAAGGTGGACTTACCACAGCCCGAAGGACCGATGAGAGCCGTTACCGTATTGCTCTCCATCTTCATGCTTACCGACTTGAGGGCGTGGAAGTCGCCATAGAAAAAATCTATATTTTTCGCTTCTATCATTGCTGTTTAGGCAGATTGTTTCTTGTTTTTGGACATATAGGATCTGATACCCGTAGCTATCAGGTTCATCAGTAGTACGATGGTGATCAGCACAAGAGCGGTGCCGTAAGCTATCGGCCGCGAGGCTTCAATGTCCGTTCCGCTGGTGGCGATCACGTAGAGGTGGTATGGCAGTGCCATGACCTGATCGAATATGCTCGAAGGGAGTTTCGGCAGGAAGTAAGCGGCCGCAGTGAAGAGGATGGGAGCCGTCTCGCCGGAGACCCTTCCGATGGAGAGGATGAGGCCCGTCATAATATCCGGAAAGGCTGCAGGCAGTACCACCCTGAATATCGTCTGCAGCTTACCTGCCCCTAGGGCATAGCTACCGGTGCGGTATGAATCGGGTACGGCTTTCAGTGCCTCCTCCGTCGTTCGGATCACGAGGGGCAGTGCCAGCAGACCGAGTGTGAGCGAGCCGGCGATGATAGAATCGCCGAAACCCATGGTATTCACGAACAGAGCCATACCGAACAGCCCGAATACGATGGAGGGAATGCCGGCCAGATTGTTGGTCATGATGCGGATGATGCGTACAGGCCACCCGTTGCGTGCATACTCCCGTGTGTATATGGCGGACATGATCCCCACCGGGAAGGCCACGAGCATACTGCCTGCCACGAGGCAGAGTGTACCGACGATGGCCGGATAGATACCGCCTGCCGTCATCCCTTCGGTCGGAGCTGTGGTGATAAACTCCCAGTTGATTACCCCGATACCATTATAGATAATGAATCCGAGCAAGGCCATCAGTAGCACCAATATGGAGAATCCGAGTATCCGAAAGGTGAGAAACGCTATGCGTTCGCTGTTTTTCTTGTTCAATACCATTGTTTAGACCGATGCTTTGGGTTGTTTCTTGGAGATTACTTCAGCCGTTATGCTGATGATCATCGTGATCACGAATAGAATACATCCCAGCAGGAAGAGTGCCTGATAGTGGGAGCTACCTGCAGGTACCTCGCCCAGCTCTGCTACGATCGTGGCCGGAATGGTTCGTACCGATTCGAAGAAGGAGGTGGGCATGACGGCTGCATTGCCTGTAACCATGAGCACGGCCATCGTCTCCCCTATGGCTCGGCCGATCCCCAGTACTACGGCGGCCGATATGCCCGATTTGGCATAGGGTATCACGACTTTGTAGACCGTCTGCCAGCGGGTAGCCCCGAGAGCCAGACTGGCTTCTCGCATGGATCGGGGAGTATTGTTCATGGCGTCCTGAGCCACCGTGATGATGGTGGGCAAGGCCATGATGGCGAGGATGAGGCTGCCCGTAAAGGCCGTTTCGCCGACGGAGAGACCGAAGGTTTGCTGTACCCAGGGAACCAGCACGACCAATCCCCAGAAGCCGTAAACGACGGAGGGTATCCCTGCCAGTAGTTCGAAGGCCGGTTTGAGTATCTTGCGAATACGCCCCGAAGCCAGTTCGGACAGGTAAATGGCTACACCCAGGCCCAACGGAAGGGCCAGAGCGATAGCTCCCAAGCTAACCAGTAGCGTGCCTAATATAAGCGGGAGAATACCGTATAACGGGGCGGGAGAAGCCGTAGGCATCCACTCCGTTCTCCCGAAGAAGTCGCTAAGCGAAATGTCGCCCGTGTCCATAGCCCGTACTACTCCGCTGTCCGCAGGAGCATATTTCTGCGGCAGGAAAGCGATGATGCCCGGATTGGCTGCGATCACCTCTCCTATCTTATCGGGGAGGAGCGCATAGTTCTCGCCTAATTCTTCCTCGCTGTAGATAGAAAACAGGTCATCGATACGGAAGAGCATGATATCCTGATCGTCTCCTCCCAGTTGGCTCCAATTGGTTATTTCTCCATCGAAAATCCGTTTGATGTCATGTGGCGACAGCTTCTGTACTCGGTTGTCGGCATGGCGATAGAGGGCGTATCCCTCTTCAATCACGGGCGAACGGAAAAGGCCGAGCCCTTCATTGAAGAGGAACAGTGTGATAAGCACAATAGCGATGCTCGTAATGGCACCGCTAAGTGTGAAAAGAGCCTCTACCATCCGTCCGAGGATTTTCTGTAGGAACTTCATAATTTGTGTTGAGGCTTGTGTTTATCTATTGGGGAAGGAGCTTATTTGATGCTGATAAAGCCGACTTTGTCTACGATGTCCTGCCCTTTGGGGGAGAGAACGTAATTGACAAAAGGCTTTACTTTGGCTTCTGATCGTGTGTCGTAGTAGTAATAGAGCGGACGTACGATCGGATAGCTCTTATTCTTGGCATTGGCTACCGAAGGGGCCGTGAAAGTCTTGCCCGAATCGAAGGAAACGGACAGGGCCTTTACTTCTTTGTTCAGGTAGGCAAGTCCTACATATCCAATGGCACCTGCCGTCTGACTAACTGACTGAATAATGGCTCCCGTGGCCGGCATACTCATGATACCGTTCATATAGTTCTTATTGCCGAGTACGACTTCCTTGAAGAATTCGTAAGTGCCCGAAGAGGTCTCACGAGAGTAGGGTACGATCTTCATATCGGCACCGCCTACCTCTTTCCAGTTCTTGATCTTGCCTGTGAAGATGCCTTCCAGCTGCTGACGCGTGAGCTTGCCGACTTTGTTGGACGGATGCACCACTACGGCCAGAGCATCGTATGCGATCACTACCTCCTTGACCGAGCGGCCGCTCTCCTGTAGTTTCTGGCGCTCTGAGAATTTGATTCGGCGCGAAGCCTGTGCGATGTCAGTAGTACCGGACATCAGTGCTGCTATGCCGACTCCGCTCCCTCCACCGGTGATGGTCAGGCGAGCAGACGGGTTCTCTTTCATATACTGCTCGGACTCCTTCTGTGACAAAGGCAATACTGTGTCGGATCCCTTGATACGCTGTGCCTGAAGAGAGAAAGTCATAATGGTAAGCATCGCTCCGGCAAAGAGTGTTTTCTTCATTTTCATTTTAGTTTTTTGAATCGTGTGTAATTGGGTTTCTTATTACCTGAGCCAAAAGTATAGCCCACTTATTACGCCCATATGTCAGGATTGTTATGAATTTGTTACAACAGCTCTTTTGCTATGATTCCGATGTTTTTCTTCCGCCGATCTCCTTCCCCTTGATAATACGAGAAGGCCGAAACCTCGGGTGGAATACCTGAGGTCTCGGCCTTTGTATGTGTAGCGTCGGGTTCGTTTCTTCCCGTGCGCTTGTGTGCTATGTGATCAGAATTTGTACTGTACGCAGAGGTAGAGACGGTTGTCCTGACGGTCCTTTGTGTAGGAGGAAAGAGACGCGGTTTTCTCGTTGTTTACCCATTCGTGGTAGGCCGTAAGTTTGATGGACGATGTCGCTCTCCAGATCAGTCCCAGACCCAAGGTTTGGTATGCGATGTCTGCTTTCCCGGTGTAGCCCTTGCCGATTTCGTCTTTCGAAACCTTCGTATTCGGGTCGTACCAGTCGTATTTGGCAATAGCAGTGAAAGGTAGAGTGGCTATATCCTGTGCCAGCAGTATGTAACCGCCCGAGACGGGGCGGATATAGGTGTCGGCCGTCGGCAGAGAAGAGGAGTTCGGGCTTTTGCTGGAAGCATCCGTGCCGGGCTGCGTTCCACCGATAAATTCGCCACGAAGACGTGTCATACCCGTTGTGCTGCTGTAATAGGAGAATTGGGCATCCACGCCGTAGTAGCGACGCGTGGCGAATGCGCCTTTGTTGCCCTCCTTGTCATCGAGTTCGAAGTCGCTCCCGTTCATGCGGAATACTTTGGTCGACCCTTGATAAACGCCACCGCTATATAAAGATGCTCCTATCCCCCACTCGATGGCGTTGCCGATGGTATTGCCGGCAGAGATCCGTCCGATAAAATCTTTGCGGTTGTCGATCTCCGGCTTGATGCCGTTACCGGCGAAGAGTCCGGCTTCGAGCTTGAGGAAATGCCATGGAGAGGTTTTGCCTGTCTGGAGTACAACCTTGGCTCCCAGATCGCGCTCATTAGGGAAAAGGGTACGGAAGATCATAGAGCGTTCGGGCGATTCCCGGCGTGAAGAGGAGTAGCCTATTTCATGACCGAAGGGACGATCGAATAAGCCGGCACGGATCGAGCTGGCATCTCCGAGCGGTGATTTCAGATCCATGTATGCATCTTTCAGCCCTACACCTTTTTCCGTAACGTCCATTTGCAATACGACGCCACCCCACTTGTCCCCATAGGCGAATTTGAGGTGTCCGCGGCGGATACCGATACGGTTGAAAGCCTCGTCCGTATTCTCATTGGGGCTGCCCACATTGAGAGAAGCCTGCTTCTCTCCATGCTGGAAGTACCCCTGCACGTAGCCCGAGATCTTGATTTTCTTGTTTTCCCGAGTGACTTCTTCCTGTGCCGCCACACGCTCCTCCAGAGCACGGAGGATGCTGTCTTGTTGGTTGTTTTGAGCGAAAGCTGCCATGCCGGAGAGGCAGAAGCAGACTGATAGAATTAGATTCTTGTTCATATTCATCTTGTATTATTCTCGTCGTAAAAGTAGACCGTGGTTATTACAAACTCATTACGTTCCGGCTACTTTCCAAACATCAAACCCCCGAAGCACATGTTTTTGTTCCTGTCATTCGGACACTACGAACATAAATCATTTCAGGCTTGTTCGCAAATTTCTTCTTTTATAAGGAAACCTTTTACGGGTAGTTCTGCTGTATTATTGTCTTGGCCGGATTTACTTAGCTGTATCGGTAGCCCGTCTATTTTTATAGTAAAACATATAGTCTTCGTGGCCTATGGAAGGTAAGATGTGGGGCTATTGACGGGTTCAATATGTGTATAAATGGTTTCTGTTGCAGGTGGGGGAGTTAATGCCTACCTTTGTTTCACAACAAAAAAGAAAGAAACAATTAAAAACGTAGAAGATTATGAAAAAGAT
The DNA here is from genome assembly GCF_000765965.1 of Porphyromonas sp. COT-052 OH4946. Lineage (NCBI taxonomy): Bacteria > Pseudomonadati > Bacteroidota > Bacteroidia > Bacteroidales > Porphyromonadaceae > Porphyromonas > Porphyromonas sp. COT-052 OH4946. The sequence continues at coordinate 127,343 of NZ_JQZY01000002.1, read as the reverse complement.
TCTTGAAGTAACAGGTTTGAAAGAGCAGAATCTTGCTCCCGTTGTGAAAGGTTTGTCCGGTCTGTTGGCTGACCTCCAAGTGTATTACTCCAACCTTCGTGGATTCCACTGGAATATCCGTGGCGCAGAGTTCTTCGTTCTGCATGAGCAGTACGAAAAGATGTACGATGACCTCGCAGGAAAGATCGACGAAGTAGCTGAGCGTATCCTCCAACTTGGTGGCAAGCCTGAGAACCGCTTCAGCGAGTACCTGAAAGTGGCTGAAGTGAAGGAAGAGCACGATCTCGTTTGTGCTGCAAGTACACTGAAGAATGTGTCCGACACGCTGCAGATCATCATTGCCAAGGAGCGTGACATCGCAGAAGTTGCCGGTGAGGCCGGTGATGAGGTAACTGTGGATCTGATGATCGGTTTCCTCTCTGAGCAGGAGAAGCTCGTTTGGATGCTGTCTGCTTATGCCGCAAAGTAAAAAACTCTTGAGGATGGGGCAAGGTTAAAGTACCAACCCCAAAAGAAAAAAGCGATGTTCGAAAGAGCATCGCTTTTTTGTTGCTGTATCTCTGTTGGCTAAATGCGAATCGGAGACCGGCAGCTTTATTTCAGGACTTCTTTGTTACCCTGTGTAATGAGAGCATTAGCTTCGCGAATGTGGCGGCGATTCTTCCGTACCTGACGGTAGTAGATGAGGCAGGTAGTCAGGAAGTAGACGATCGTGTGTAGCCAAAGAGCCATGTACTCGCTATTGACCTCTCGTAGATTGGCACCCATGGACTTGATTTTGATGTATCCGTTGATGCCGAATGTAGAGGGGAAGAGATGGGAGACAATGCGCCAGCCCTCCGGTATGGATGCACCCGGCCACGACACTCCGGAGATAAAGAGGAGCGGTACGGAAGTAAAGACGAAGATCATCATACAACTTTCACGATGGCGTACTAAGACAGAGAGCGACATGGCGAAGAAGATGCAAGCCAGCAGATAAGGCAGGGCAAAGAGAATCAGATCCATCGCTTCTGCCAGCTGGATAAAGCCGAACATACGAGGCACGATAACCAGTGTATAGCACAGCACTGGTACGTAGATGGTCAGATAGGCCAGCCCCTTCCCAAAGACAATACGGAGTGCACCGGAGTAGTGGCTGATGTCCGTAGGCACGAGATCGTGAAACCTATTTTTCTCACGCGCCGTACCGGCCGAGAGGCCTATACCGAGCAGGAGTGTCTGCTGTATGATCAGGATGAGCACGGCAGGTAGTAGGAACGAAGCGAAGCCGGCGGACGGATTGTACAGTGCCACGTCCTCATAGTTGATGGGGTAAGAGATGATCTCTCCCTGACGCTCCGTAGCACCCACGCTGCGCGCTATCTTGATCTCCTTGTTCATCTCCAGCGAAACTTGTGTATTGGCAATGAGCAGGCTCTTGTAGTAGAGCAGTCCACTCATATCGCAGTAGAGGGAAATATGGGCCTTTCTGCCGGTATTGAGTTGTTGGGAGAAATCCTCCGGAACATAGATGATACCATAGGCATTGCGCCTGCGGATCTGTTCCTTGGCTTCCTCCATGTCGGTGCAGTGCCCTACGATGCTTACTTCTGGAGTGGCATCTACCCTTCGCAGGTAGTCACGACTCGATGCCGAGTTCGATCTGTCCACCACCATGGCCGGTACATCGCGTACCACTTCGAGGCTGTATATATAGCTGTAGAGAAGTGGGTAGAGGAGGGGTACTATGATGAAAAAGATGACCATACCCATATCTCTGAACGTCTTGCATAGCTCGTACCTCCATATGGCAAAGAGGTCTAAGAACATCGTCAGGAAGAATGCCGTAGAAAAGCGTCGAGGCTGTTTCGGAGTAATATCGGACATGTCAAGAGACGTATTTGTGGGTTAGGAGTATGTGCTTGAGCCGGCGAAGGAGCAGCAGTGGCAGCAGTGCGAAGATGACGAAAGCGAGGATATTGGTCCAGGCATATTGCAGTGAGAATCCGTCCAAAGCACTGGTCACGTAAGTTAGATAGTAATGCCTCAACGGGAATAGCACGCTGGCGGGCTGTATGATGGTGGGCATACCGAGAACGGGAAATGAAGCTCCGCATATGGAAAAGGAAATAATGCCCCACAGAGAAGCAAAGCTAAGCCCCAACCTCATCGTCGGCAGGGTGACGAACATGAGTACGCCCAAACCCTGACAAGCGAGGATGAAGAGATACATAAGGATCAGCATCGGCATAAAACCACCATTGATCGGGTAGGAGAGGAAGCCGTACAGATATACGTCTATAAAGGTGCCGATAAGCATGAATGCCACCGTTTGGGGTAGCAGCTTGCCCAAAAGAGCGATGGACATGCTGCCGCCGGCCATTTCCATCCATTCGCGAGCTGTCGACCTCTTGATCTCCATGGCTATGCTACACACTGTGACCATAAAGATCAGCAGACCCAGCACGCCGGGTATCATGATGTTGCTCAAGTAGATGGAGTAGTTGAGCCACGGATTGCCTATGGGGTGGGTGTCGATGACGATCGGCTGCAGCCACTCCATGGCCTGGCTTTCGGTGGCTCCCCGGGCATACAGCTGCGAACGAGCGGCTGCACCGGCTACCAGCTCGCTGATCATCTTATTGTCCCTGAAGAGGAGCGAACCGCCCACCATATAGGCATAGTTGGTATAGAAGGAGAGCTTGGGTTGCTTCTGTGCGTAGGCATCCCGTGTCATTCCCTCAGGGATATAGTAGTAACCGTATATCTCACCTCGCTGTACCGCCAGCCGAGCCTCGCGTACGCTCTCGAACTGCTTGACGATTTGGGTTTGCTCCATCGAATTGAGGTGGCGTGCTATGGTGCGCGACGTCTGTGTACGATCGAGATCCACAACCCCTGCAGGCAGGTTCTGCGGCAAACCCATATCCATGATAGAGGGGAAGAAGAGACAGCAAAAGACAGGAGCTATCACCATGCAGAAGAGGAAGAGGGCGCGACTCGACAGTTGTCGTACCTCTCTGCGCATGGTGGCTATAAGGGCTGTCCCGTGCATGACCTTACTGCTCATCGTTACTTGCGTATGATCACGGACATACCCGGGCGTAGTTTTTGTGCCTTGTCATTATCGACGAGGGTAGCCTTTACCTCGAACGTTTTCAGGTCGTACTGCCCCGTTGTCTTGGTCGCTTTCCAAGCCGCGTAGGTACCCATGTTCTTGACAAATGTGATCTTGAAGCGTACTTTTTCTTCATTCAGAGCAGGTACTACCGTCTCCAGGACGCTTCCCATGGCCATATTGCCGAGGAAATCCTCCCGAACGGCAAAGCTCGCCCACATATCGTTCATCTCGGCAATGTTCATGATAGGTGCGCCGGTGCCTACGAGTTCGCCAGCTTTGGGGAATATCTCCGACACTTCGCCGGCCCGTGGGGCTATGAGGTAGGTTTCATTGATGTACGACTCCACCTCGGCGACAGCCCCTCTGGCCCTATCGACGAGGGCAGAAGCCGCCAACTTGTCTTCGCGTTCAGCACCGTTGCGAGCCATATTGTACTGGGCTTCGGCCGCTTTTTGCGTAGCGATAGCCGCATCGCGCTGCGCTGTGGCTTCGTCCAACTTCTGAGCCGGCACAACTCCTTGGTCATAGAGGTTCTGCACGCGCTGGTACGTCTTGGTCGCTATGGCTACGCCGGCTTGTGCTTTCTGCCACATCTCATAGGCTGCCTGTATCTGTTCGCTGCGTGCCCCTTTGAGAGCCTTGGCATTCTGAGCCTGTGCAGCCGCTTCGGCAGCCCTTGCCTGTTCCATCTTGGCTGCTACGTCGGGAGCTTCGATGATGGCGAGGGTATCGCCGGCCTGTACCTGCTGCCCTTCGGATACCCTAAGCTCCTTGATGCGCCCGGGTACTTTGCTGGACACCCGGTATTCGGTCACTTCGATCTGTCCTTGGATAATCTCCTCGGCAGGTTTGAGCATGAAAAACCCAACGATCGTCACCACTGCGATGACTCCCAGCAAGAGGAGAAAAGCCGGGAATACGATATTACGTTGTTTGTTGTCCGTCATAATGATAATATGTTTGATCAGATGAATAACGAAATAAGGAAAAACGGTATCATTCCGAAACGACTTCTTCCGGAGAGAGGTGTCCCGAAGCCTTGCGCAGCATCAGTTCGGTCAGTTTCACATCGATCTGTGCATCGATCTTTGCAGACCGGGCCGATAGCCATGCCGTCTGCGCTTCCAGTACGTTGGAGGCCGTTATGATGCCCTCACGAAAACCTACATTGGCATAGCGCAGGTTTTCTTCTGCTTTCTCCATATTCTTCGTGGCCATGACAAGGCGTTTGCCTGCCTCCCGTACTTTGAGGACACTTTGGGAGAGCTGCAGCTCGATGCTTTCGCGTGCTTTGGCAAGCTGTTGGGCTGCGATGCGAGCTTCCGCTTTGGCCGCTCTTACCTTATGCGTGCCTTGTCCCCAGTGCCAGATGGGAACCTTGAGCATCACACCCACATTCCACATGCCTCCGAATTTGTTATCGAAGCCGTTGAAGGAGGACGGATTAGTCACTATATAGTTGCCCACGAAAGCCAGCGAAGGCAGATATTCCGACCGTGTAAGCCGTATCTTCTGTTTGGAGATTTGCTCTAACAGGGCGAGGCTCTTGAGTTCGGGGCGGTTGTCGAGCGTATATTGCAGGTCGGCCTCTGCCGGAGCAATGGCTGTCGGCAGTTCTTCTTGCCCTTCGTCTGCGAGGACGATCTTCTCTTCCAGGGGTAGTCCTATCGTTTGGCACAGGAGCATGCGCGAGAGGCTAAGCCCGTCCTCTACCTTGGCGAGCGTCATCTCCGCTTCGTTCACTTTTACCGATACGTTGAGACCGTCGGCACGGGTGGCCAATCCTTCCTTGATGAGCTTCTGAACATCGTTGTCGAGCTTCGTCAGCAACTCCAGATAGCTCACGGCAAGGCGGTGCTTATTGGCCAGGGAAACTACCTGCCAATAGGCTTGGTCGGTGGCGAGGATCACATCCTGCTGTCCGGTCTTGTGCTGCCAGTGTGCTATCTCTTCTGCATAGCGCGTGATGCGATTGTAGGCATATATCTTGCCGCCTACGTACAGCGGTTGGGTCAGGGTCAGTACACCGGCATAGACGTTCCGAGTGTCGGTGCGGAGGGCATCGACAAGGTGTGTGCCGAAGGCATTAAGCCCCTGACTCGTCTGGGCGGCTATCTGCGGCATCATGGATCCGATAAGGGGAGCCAAATCGGGATGCTGGGCGAGGATGGACTGAATGGCCGTCGTGATGTAAGGATTCTGGCCTACGGCTGTGACAAGGTCGGTGCCGAGATTCTGGAGCTTGTGCTTCTGCTCGTCGCTCAGTAGTGATACTTCCTTTTGGTTGTGCAGATAGGTACCTGTGGCCGAGATCTCGGGCAGGTAGCTGGTGAAAGCGGCTTTGCGAGTACTGGTAGCCGCATTTATCTTCTCGCGACTTATGGCTAAGTCTCTGTTGTGCTCGAGAGCGAGGCGCCGGCATTCGTTCACGCTCAGTACTCTTTGCCCATATACAGGCCACAAGGAGCACGCCAAAACGCATGCGGTAATCAATCGTTTCATACCTGAGTCTTATTTGTCTCTATCGCAAAAAAGGGGTTTCGATCGGATAGTTCCTACCGTGCCCCCATCTATTCTTCTTCGAACTTCGTCCCAAAGGTAAGGAAATGCGGCTGATAAATAAAAATCCAACAGTAAAAAAATGCAAGGGATTTTATACCAAGTGTTTCGAGTTAGAAAATTAACCAAGTAGGTTTTCTAAATGTTGGTCGGTCGATTTCCAACAAGAAGTGGATCAAAATCATAAGGATGTATTCTTCTCCCGAGGGCATAGCGGTAGGATCCGAATGTTTGCGATTCATTCGGCTTCGGCTTTTTGATTACATTTGCACACCGACAAAGCCTTTCGCTTGAAGGTAAATATCTGTATAACAGATAGATCTTGTCGTGTGAATAGAATTTGTATTGACGAATCAACAAACGATATGTATATGTACTCCGACTTCATCCTAATGTGCAAACGGTCGATGGTAGAGCCCTTTCTGCCATTTGCTTATTCGATATTCAGGGTTTTTGAACCGGTCGGACAGCCTTTCCTATTATGAAGTAAAGAGAGATAAAGCTTTCCCAATCCCCATCAAACAGATGGGGCACGCACTCGATTCATCTACGAATCAAGTGCGTGCCTCTTTTTTGTAAGCTCGTGAATCGGCCTTTTGAGCCGTCCGAACTATATATAAATCAGGTACGATTTATATACAAATAGAAAACGATTTATATATAAAACGAAAATGATCTGTATATAAATCGAATTTCATTTATACACAGATCGTTTCTGTACTTCATTTAGTTGGATTTTCTTCCCTTTTTAGATTGAATCCAGCTTCCTTTTAGATGCTTATTTGGAATGATTCCAAGTTCGTCTTCGTTGTTGAAAACTTTTTTGGCTTGAGTTTTTAGCCTGTCACACCGTTTGGACTATCGGACGAGGTGCCGGCTTTTACAGCCGTATCAGTATCCGCGGAGGATTCGTTTGATGTCGTTTAGCTTATTGAGGGCCTCCAAGGGGGTGAGGTTGTCGATGTTCAGGTCGAGGATCTCCTCTCTGATTTGGGACAGGACGGGATCGTCGAGCTGGAAAAAGCTAAGTTGATAGCCGTCGATGCTCCTGCCTTTTTCGTCCCGGGGAAGCGTGGGCGATGCATTTTTTACCTTTTCGGAAGGGCCTCGTTTGGTGTCTTTGGTTTTCGGCTCTTCTCCCTCTATTCTCTCCCTTTCTTGTTCGAGCCGATGCAATATGTCCGTAGCTCGCTGTACGATATGAGGTGGCATGCCGCCGAGACGGGCTACCTGAATGCCGAAGCTGTGTGCACTGCCGCCCGGCTCCAATTTGCGAAGAAATAGCATCTTGCCGTCCACTTCGCGAGCCGATACATTGAAGTTGTGTACCCGATCGAGTTGCCCTTCCAGCTCGTTCAGCTCGTGGTAGTGTGTGGCGAAGAGGGTGCGTGGATGCGCTTTGGGATTGTCATGGATGTACTCCACGATAGACCAGGCTATGGAGATACCGTCGTAGGTACTGGTGCCACGCCCTAATTCATCGAATAGTACCAGACTGCGGGGTGTGAGGTTATTCAGAATATTGGAGGCTTCCTGCATTTCGACCATGAAGGTGGATTCGCCCATGGAGATGTTATCCGAAGCTCCCACCCGTGTGAAAATGCTGTCCACCATGCCGATACGTGCACTTTCGGCCGGTACGAAGGAGCCGATCTGTGCCATCAGAGAGATCAGGGCCGTCTGCCTGAGCAGAGCGGACTTACCGCTCATATTGGGGCCGGTGACGATGATGACTTGCTGGCGGTCTGTGTCCAAATAAATATCGTTGGCGATATAAGGTTCATCGGCCGGCAGCTGCTGTTCGATGACGGGGTGGCGGCCGGCTTTGATGTCGATGGTAAAGCTCTCGTCCACTACAGGGCAGATAAATCTGTAGCGACGTGCCGACTCGGCAAAGGAGAGAAGACAATCCAGAGAAGCCACCGCCTGACTGTCTTGTTGCAGAGGAGCCACGTATCGCTGCAGCTCGGTTACAAGCAGGGCGTATAGCTGTCCTTCGAGGGTAGCTATTTTCTCTTCGGCTCCGAGTATTTTGGCTTCGTACTCTTTCAGTTCTTCCGTAATATACCGTTCGGCACTGACGAGCGTTTGCTTGCGGATCCACTCGGCCGGCACCTTGTCCTTGTGCGTGTTGCGCACTTCGATATAGTAGCCGAACACATTGTTATAAGCTACTTTGAGGCTGGGTATTCCCGTTCGCTTTATTTCCTGCTGCTGTAGTTTGATCAGGTAATCTTTGCCGCTGTATGCCAGTGCGCGCAGTTCGTCGAGCGTGGCATCGACACCATGTGCGATGACGGGACCGCGACCGAGAGCGGCCGGAGCGTCCGGCATCACCTCACGCAATATCCTGTCGCGTAATTCCGTACACAGTTCCAACTTTTCTCCCAGTGCGCGCAGATTCTCTTCGTCTGCTTGGGTACAAACTGCCTTGATCGGTTCGAGTGCCTGCAGGGCAACGCGTAGCTGTACCATCTCTCGCGGCGAAATGCGTCCCATGGCACCTTTCGTCACCAAACGCTCCAAGTCGCCTATCTCTGTCAGGTGTTCGGCAATGATGGCTCGCTCTTCAGGATGTCGGAAGAAAAACTCCACCACTCGCTGTCGGGCTTGTATGCGTGCAGGATCTTTGAGTGGAAATACGATCCATTGTCGCATACGCCTTGCTCCCATAGGCGTTATCGTATGGTCGATGATGTCGAGCAGGCTCTTGCCTCCTTCGTTCATCGGGCTAAGCAATTCCAGGCTTCGGACGGTGAACTTATCCAAGCGTACATACCGGTTTTCATCCAGTCGGCTCAGCGAAGTGATGTGTTGTAGCTGATGGTGCTGTGTCAGATCGAGATAGTTCAGCACGGCTCCGGCTGCCGTTACGGCTATCGAAAGCTCTTCCAGCCCGAAACCTTTGAGGCTTTTCAGGTCAAAGTGCTTGAGTACGCGCTGTCGATTGTTCTCCGAGGAGAAAGCCCAGTCCTCCATGTCGAAGATAAATCCGCTCCAGTGGAAGAGATCGTTGAAGCGAGACCGCTCCGACCGTTCCACGAGGATTTCCTTCGGGCGGTAGTTGGTCAGGAGTTTTTCCACATAGTCGGCATTGCCTTGTCCGGCCATAAATTCGCCGGTGGATATGTCCAGAAGAGAAATACCGAAGACCTCCTTGCCGCAGGAGACGGCTGCAAGGAAATTGTTCTCCTTATGAGAGAGCACATTGTCGTTGGTCGATACGCCGGGAGTGACCAGCTCGGTAATGCCTCGTTTGACCAGCGTTTTGGTCTTTTTCGGATCTTCCAGTTGGTCGCATATGGCCACGCGCTTGCCGGCTCGTACCAATTTGGGCAGATAGGTATCCAGCGCATGATGAGGAAAGCCGGCCAATTCGACAAACTGGGCAGCACCGTTGGCGCGCCGTGTCAGCGTTATCCCCAAGATCTCGGAAGCCACGATGGCATCCTCCGAGAATGTTTCGTAGAAATCTCCCACCCTGAACAGCAGGATAGCATCGGGGTGTTTTTGCTTGATCTGAAAGTATTGGCGCATCAAAGGCGTTTCTACCACAGGCTTTGCCATCGTGAAAAAAGTTGATTGGATAAGAAAAAACGCAAGCGAAGCACATTGTCCCCGGAGAGCTTGACGGGGACTGTGTCAAAATTCATTCTTGGCACAGCTCCCTTTTAGGTACGTAAGAATGCCTAAAGTACAAGGCACTGAGGCTGAAAGGAGCGTACTGTGAAGTACGTGACTGAAGCCGAATGTCGCGCAACGCAGTAATTTGCGCATTATGACACACCGCCATCTCAGCGGTCAATGCACTCCGCTTAGAGAGGTTATGGGTAAAAAGAGAAGGGGATAGAGGGAATAGGGCTTGAGTGGATTACTCTTCGCCCTCCTCTTCCTTCATGTTGTGGAAGACGTTTTGCACGTCTTCGTCTTCTTCGATTCGTTCGATGAGCTTCTCGATCTGTTCGCGCTGTTCGGCGGTCACCTCTTTCGTATCGTTAGGTATGCGGACGAATTCGGCCGAAGCAATCTCATAGCCTGCGTCTTCCAGATATTTCTGGATGTTGGAGTTCTCCGAAAAGTCACCGTAGAGAATGATCTCGTTTTCGTCCTCTTCCAGTTCGTCCACACCGTAGTCTATCAGTTCGAGTTCGAGGCTTTCCAGATCCATATCGTCTTTCTTGACGATGTGGAATACGCATTTGTGCTGGAAGAGAAATTCCAAGCTGCCGGAAGTGCCGAGCGATCCGCCATGTTTGTTGAAGTAGCTGCGTACGTTGGCCACGGTACGTGTGGTATTGTCCGTAGCAGTCTCTACGAAGATCGCGATGCCGTAAGGGCCATAGCCCTCATAGTTCATCTCCTTGTAGTCTGTGTAGTCTTTGGAGGTAGCTTTTTTGATGGCACGTTCCACGTTCTCCTTCGGCATATTCTCCTTCTTGGCTGTCTGCACGAGGATACGCAGACGCGGATTGGTCTCCACGTCGGGGCCGCCTTCTTTCGCAGCGATGGTGATTTCCTTTCCTAACTTGGTGAAGACGCGGGCCATATTGCCCCAGCGTTTCATTTTCCTTGCTTTACGATATTCAAATGCTCGTCCCATAATGATATGTCGATTCTTATTTTGTCGTTTTTCGTTTGATTGTCAGCGGAGTTGCGCACCGAGCTTTTGCTCCAGAGTCGTCCGTATCTTAGCCATGATAGCCTCTATCTGTTTGTCGTTAAGCGTCTTCTCTTCATTGCGCAGGAAGAAGCTCACGGCATAACTCTTCTTTCCGGCAGGCAGGTTCTTTCCCTCGTACACATCGAATAGTTCCACCCTGCGCAGCAGTTTCTTCTCACAGCCACGAGCCAGTGATTCTATTTCGGCAAAGGAAACAGCTTTATCCAAAAGCAATGCCAGATCCCTCTTTACTTCGGGGAAGCGAGGCAGATCGCGTGCCTCCAATTTGTATCGGGCCGATTCGCTCATGAGGGCATCCCAAAGCAATTCGGCAAAGTAAACGGGTTGCTCGATGTCGAAGCGTTTGATCAGTTCCGTTGATACCGTTCCGAATGTACCCAACAGTTTGCCCGAACGAGTCTTGACCTCCATGGCAGATACGTACAGATCATTGTCAGCTGTCTCCAGCGTATAAGCTCCGGTTTCGATCCCTACGCGACAAAGCACCTGCTCCACCACAGCTTTCAGCTCAAACACCGAAGTCGGTTCTTCGGGGTGTGCCCAGCTATTGTGCACCCGTTGTCCGCATATCCAAATGCCGAGGCGATCGTCCTCTGCATAGGCAGCAAGGGGAGTCTCGTCCATGCGCTTTGCGGCATGGAAGCGATAGCATTTACCCCATTCAAAGAGATAGAGGGAGAGATGCTTACGACGGAGGTTGTGGCTGAGCGTCTCCAATCCTCCGAATAGCAGAGTCTGCCTCATGCAGTTAAGCTCCTGACTCAGCGGATTCATCAGCTCCACGGCCATCTCTCTCGGATGGGCCTTAAGACCTTCGTAATAAGAACCGGCCGTAAGCGAATTGTTGAGTATTTCATTGAAGCCGGCTCCGACCAATTGTTCGGATACGACTGTTTGCCATTTGTAGCGACGATCCGTTTCTGCCTCGTGTCCCAGGCTGGCACGGATATAGCCCGTCAGCTCCACTTGGTTGTAGCCATAGATGCGCATGATCTCTTCGATCACATCCACATCGCGGGTTACATCCGTACGATAGCGTGGCACTTCCAACGTCATGACCCCGTCCTCTTCTTTGCTGATGCGAATTTCAAGACTGTTGAGGATGCTCCTCACCATCTCAGGCTCTATCGTTCTGCCTATCACGCAGTTCACTTTCTCGAAAGACAAACAGATCCGGTGCGGTGGCAGGGGATTGGGATAAATATCTGTCATCCCACCGAGACAGCCGCCTGCAATCTCTAATATAAGCGAAGTCGCACGACGCAATGCCCAATCCGTACGCTCCGGATCCAATCCGCGCTCGAAGCGGAAAGAACTGTCCGTATTGAGACCCAATCGGCGAGCTGTACGGCGTACCATCGTCGGGTTGAAATTGGCACTCTCGAGGAATATATCTGTTGTTTTTTCCGTTACACCGGAGTGAAGACCGCCGAAAACGCCCGCCACACACATGGGATCGCCGTTCGAATCGCATATCATCAGATCCTCGGCCGTCAGCTTACGCTCCACGCCATCCAGTGTGATGAACGGAGTACCCTCGGCCACTGTCTGCACATGAACTCGATCTCCCTTGATGAAAGCCATATCAAAAGCATGAAGAGGTTGACCGAACTCATGAAGAACGTAATTCGTAATGTCCACTATGTTATTGATCGGGCGCAGGCCGATCGCCAGCAACCTGTTGCGTAGCCATTCAGGGCTTTCTCCTACCGTAATATCTCTGATCACCAATCCCTGATAGCGTGGGCAGGCCGTAGCATCTGCCACTTTCACCTCTATTCGACTGTCAATGATGTCTGTCGGCAGATTTACCTCCGGCAGTTTGAGTTTTGCAGGTATGCCATTCCGTTTCAGGCTGGCCGCCAAGTCGCGTGCCACGCCATAGTGCGAAGTGGCATCTACGCGGTTGGGCGTAATGTCAACTTCTATGCAGTAATCGCTTTCTACATGATAGTACTCGGCAGCAGGCATCCCCACAGGCGCATCGCTCGGCAGGACGATAATCCCGTCATTCGACGAACCTACACCGATTTCCACTTCGGAGCAAATCATTCCGAAGCTCTCTACTCCCCGAATCTTGGATTTCTTGATGGCAAACTCTTCTTCTCCGTGATAGAGCGTGGTACCCACCGTGGCCACTACCACCTTTTGTCCTGCGGCTACATTGGGCGCACCGCAGACAATTTGCAAGGGCGCATCCGCCCCCACATCTACCGTGGTGATATGCAAATGATCCGAATTCGGGTGCTCCTCACAAGTCAGAACATGGCCGATCACCAAACCTCGCAAACCACCCCGAATCGTCTCGATCTCTTCTACACCGCCGGTCTCCAGACCGATGGAGGTGAGCGTATCGGCTATCTCCTGCGGAGAGAGAGTGCAAGACAGGTACTCCAAGAGCCATTTGTATGAGATATTCATCTTTGTTACTCCTTAGTTATATATGTGCTTCAGAGACTCATGGGTCAGGTCTCAAACGCGATTATTATATGTAAGCCCACAAATTTAGCGTTTTTCTCGGGGAGTGTTTGTTTTATGTTCGTCTTGTGCCGCTTTGTACCATCCGAGTACTCTGCTTTCATTTCTCCCAAAGACTCTGTCATATCCATTTTGGTTTGAAAAATTCGGTGTATTTGGGGCTGTAAAACGTGGTCTGAGAAAAATTTTGTTTTGGTGCGGGAGTTGAAAAAATCTCNCTCTGTCATATCCATTTTGGTTTGAAAAATTCGGTGTATTTGGGGCTGTAAAACGTGGTCTGAGAAAAATTTTGTTTTGGTGCGGGAGTTGAAAAAATCTCGCACCGGACCGAAAATATTCTCGCGCCATTTTTGGTGGATTTTGGTTTGAGATTTGGGTGATTTACGGCTCGATTTTCGGCTTGTGCGATTGATAACCTCTGTTTTTTTCGACACCCTTCTCTCCCCCGGTGTGCCCTTTATTCCCGACCAGCCGCCAACATTTCCGGCTGAAAAGTCTTTTTGCAGAGAAAATTTTCTTCTTCTCATTTTCCTCCTCTTTCAGTCCTTTTTCTCTCTTACGCGCGCGAACCATTTATATATGCCTGTATTTCCGGTTTTTCTCATGGGTGATGTCTTTCCTTTTCCGCATGTTTTGTGGGTATTTTTGAGGAAAAAACTCTTTGAAAGATTTGGTTGTAAAGAAAAAAGGAGTACTTTTGTGACCGCAAAAGCGATCCATGACCGATTTACCGAGGATGAAGGGGTTTTTCCGACAAGCGGGTCGGGGGGTTCTTTAACGGGAAGGACGGCAAAACGCCTCCTTTATTCAAAGTCAGGCGAAAAAACGCCGATTGATTTTGCTGATTCGGAAAAAGGTTTTACTTTTGCACCCACTGTCCGCTGCTTGATCGGCTCCGTGCCGTGATGGGGGATATGGGATAAAAAGACAGCGATCATTGACATTGTTCATACGAAGAACAAAAGTGTAGTACAAGAAGAGAAGCGAGAGAGAAGTGCTTCGTTTTCCTTGGCTCTGCCCTGAAACCGGGGGATAGAGGCAAAGGGCGATGCATACTGCTCTCGACTCAAAAAATACTCTGTCAAAGAGAAAGAAAAGACCGAGAGGGAAAAAGAAACCGAGGTGTACTACCTGATAAATCGAATTATCGTCAAGGATAATTTTTTCAGTCTGCTCAGGATGAACGCTAGCGATAGGCTTAACACATGCAAGTCGAGGGGCAGCATGAACTTAGCTTGCTAAGTTTGATGGCGACCGGCGCACGGGTGCGTAACGCGTATGCAACTTGCCTTACAGAGGGGGATAACCCGTTGAAAGACGGACTAATACCGCATATACTTATTCGGTTGCATGACCGGGTAAGGAAATATTTATAGCTGTAAGATAGGCATGCGTCCCATTAGCTGGTTGGTGAGGTAACGGCTCACCAAGGCAACGATGGGTAGGGGAACTGAGAGGTTTATCCCCCACACTGGTACTGAGACACGGACCAGACTCCTACGGGAGGCAGCAGTGAGGAATATTGGTCAATGGGCGAGAGCCTGAACCAGCCAAGTCGCGTGAAGGAAGACTGTCCTAAGGATTGTAAACTTCTTTTATACGGGAATAACGGGCGATACGTGTATTGCTGTGAATGTACCGTAAGAATAAGCATCGGCTAACTCCGTGCCAGCAGCCGCGGTAATACGGAGGATGCGAGCGTTATCCGGATTTATTGGGTTTAAAGGGTGCGTAGGTTGTTCGGTAAGTCAGCGGTGAAAACTGAGCGCTCAACGTTCAGCGTGCCGTTGAAACTGCCGGGCTTGAGTTCAGAGGCGGCAGGCGGAATTCGTGGTGTAGCGGTGAAATGCATAGATATCACGAGGAACTCCGATTGCGAAGGCAGCTTGCCATACTGCGACTGACACTGAAGCACGAAGGCGTGGGTATCAAACAGGATTAGATACCCTGGTAGTCCACGCAGTAAACGATGATTACTAGGAGTTTGCGATATACCGTCAAGCTTCCACAGCGAAAGCGTTAAGTAATCCACCTGGGGAGTACGCCGGCAACGGTGAAACTCAAAGGAATTGACGGGGGCCCGCACAAGCGGAGGAACATGTGGTTTAATTCGATGATACGCGAGGAACCTTACCCGGGATTGAAATGTAGACGACGGATGGTGAAAGCCGTCTTCCCTTCGGGGCGTCTATGTAGGTGCTGCATGGTTGTCGTCAGCTCGTGCCGTGAGGTGTCGGCTTAAGTGCCATAACGAGCGCAACCCACATCGGTAGTTGCTAACAGGTTTAGCTGAGGACTCTACCGAGACTGCCGTCGTAAGGCGTGAGGAAGGTGTGGATGACGTCAAATCAGCACGGCCCTTACATCCGGGGCGACACACGTGTTACAATGGGAGGGACAAAGGGCAGCTACCGGGCGACCGGATGCGAATCTCCAAACCCTTCCCCAGTTCGGATCGGAGTCTGCAACTCGACTCCGTGAAGCTGGATTCGCTAGTAATCGCGCATCAGCCATGGCGCGGTGAATACGTTCCCGGGCCTTGTACACACCGCCCGTCAAGCCATGGGAGTCGGGGGTACCTGAAGGGCGTAACCGCAAGGGGCGCACTAGGGTAATACCGGTGACTGGGGCTAAGTCGTAACAAGGTAGCCGTACCGGAAGGTGCGGCTGGAACACCTCCTTTCTGGAGTTCGGACTGTAAAAGGAATTGTCCGTCCAAGGGGATAAGGAGATTAAGAAGCAGGTAGGGGTGAACCGTCGTGTTTCGGAGATTTATCCGAACGCGAAGGAATCCATCTATCGCCTTCGGTTTCGACTCTCGGCTTTTTAACTTAAAAAAGCTTTACTACACACGCGCTGCAAAGGATAGCGTGTTCGACGTATGAATAAAACGAATATAACCTGCGGATATTCTCTGTGGCGCGCCTTGGGCGCGGCGGGAGGATGTCCGGGAGGGTTCTCTCTTAGAGCGATAAGAGAGAATAGACTTTGAAAAAACAGGAGTCTCTCCCTCCCCCGAGGCAGTTCTTCGTTTATCTTTCGATCTTTCTTCTTTCGATCTTTCCATCTGTTTATGGAGGGGGAGGCGGGAGTTAAGAAGGAAAGGAGGATAAAAGAAACGATGTGACGGTCAGGCAGCACATGCTGCCACAGGCAGAGGGTAAAGAGTTCGAATAAGAGAGAAGCAGTCCTATAGCTCAGTTGGTTAGAGCGCTACACTGATAATGTAGAGGTCGGCAGTTCAACTCTGCCTGGGACTACGGGGGATTAGCTCAGCTGGCTAGAGCACCTGCTTTGCAAGCAGGGGGTCATCGGTTCGAATCCGATATTCTCCACGAAAGAAAAGGCGATCATTGACATATTGGAAGCAAAATAGAATAAAGAATTGAAGTAGAGCACAACAAGCTTAAGTATACCGCCCGCGGCAATCATATTGCCGGGCGCACAAAAGTAAGTAAGGGCAGACGGTGGATGCCTAGGCTCTCGGAGGCGATGAAGGACGTGATAAGCTGCGAAAAGCTGCGGGGATCGGCACATACGAATTGATCCGCAGATATCCGAATGGGGCAACCCGTCAGGCTATGGTCTGACACATGATTTAAGATCATGAGCGAACGCGGGGAACTGAAACATCTCATTACCCGTAGGAGAAGAAAACAAGAGTGATTCCCTGAGTAGTGGCGAGCGAACGGGGAACAGCCCAAACCGTTTTTGTTTCGGCAAAGGCGGGGTAATAGGACTTCGAACGAAGGTTATTTTTAGATATAGGAGAACATACTGGAAAGTATGGCCGAAGAGCATGATAGCTGCGTATCCGACATATCGCATGATGACTGACGGAGCACCTGAGTAGCGCGGGACACGAGAAATCCTGTGTGAATTAGCGGGGCCCATCCCGTAAGGCTAAATACTCCCGAGAGACCGATAGTGAACCAGTACCGTGAGGGAAAGGTGAAAAGAACCTCGAACAGAGGAGTGCAATAGACCCTGAACCCGTCTGCCTACAAGCGGTAGGAGCGCCATTAAGGTGTGACTGCGTGCCTTTTGCATAATGAACCTACGAGTTACTGTTAGTGGCAAGGTTAATTGTCATAGTAGATAAGGAGCCGAAGCGAAAGCGAGTCTTAAAAGGGCGATAATATAGTCACTGGCAGTAGACGCGAAACCAAGTGATCTACCCTTGGTCAGGTTGAAGGTTAGGTAACACTAACTGGAGGACCGAATCGGTAAGCGTTGAAAAGCTTTCGAATGAACTGAGGGTAGGGGTGAAAGGCTAATCAAACTTGGAGATAGCTCGTACTCCCCGAAATGCATTTAGGTGCAGCCTGTTGGATGTTATCATGAGGTAGAGCGACTGATTGGATGCGAGGGTTTCACCGCCTATCAAGTCCAGATAAACTCCGAATGCATGATAATCGACCGATGGAGTGAGGGCATGGGTGCTAAGGTCCATGTCCGAGAGGAGAAGAATCCGGACCACCGGCTAAGGTCCCGAAATAATTGCTAAGTTGAAGAAACGAAG